>NZ_MBST01000007.1:0-156095 GCF_001695865.1 Ensifer sp. LC384 | reverse complement strand
TCCGAGCTGCGCTGCAGCTCCGGGTCCTTCACCTGCAGGTGGATCGGCTGGTCTTCCTCGTGGTTGGTGTTCGACAGGAACACCGAGGACAGCCGATCGAAGGTCAAGACGCCGTCGGGCTTGGGGTAGTCGATCTTCTGGTGCTTTGCCGCCGGCTCGAGGCTCGCTGCGTCGGTCTTGCCGTGCTTCAGCGTGCCGAAGAAGGAGAAGCCGAACAGCTGGTTGGTCCACATGTCGAGGCCGCCGAGCGCCACGCCGAGCGCGGTGCCGAACTTCGACCACAGCGGCTTGACGTTCCGCACCCGCTTCAGATCCTTGCCGATGTCGGTCTGGCGCCATTCGTTCTCGATCTCGACCGGCTCGTCATTGGCCCGGCCCGAGGCGATCGCTTCCGCCAGCTTGTCGGCGGCGAGCATGCCCGACAGCACCGCATTGTGGCTGCCCTTGATGCGCGGCACGTTGACGAAACCGGCCGAACAGCCGATCAGCGCGCCGCCGGGGAACGACAGTTTCGGCACCGACTGGTAGCCGCCCTCGGTGATCGCCCGGGCGCCGTAGGACAGCCGCTTGCCGCCCTCGAAGGTGCCGCGAATGGCCGGATGGGTCTTGAACCGCTGGAACTCCTCGAACGGGAAGAGATAGGGGTTCTTGTAGTTGAGGTGCACGACGAAGCCGACGGCGACCAGGTTGTCTTCGAGATGGTAGAGGAACGAACCGCCGCCGGTCTTCATGCCGAGCGGCCAGCCGAACGAGTGCTGCACCAGACCGGGCCGGTGGTGCTCGGGCTTGACCTGCCACAGTTCCTTCAGGCCGATGCCGAATTTTTGGACGTCGCGGTCCTTCGACAGATCGAATTTTGCAATCAGCTGCTTGGCGAGCGAGCCGCGCACGCCCTCGCCGATCAGCGTGTATTTGCCCAAGAGCGCCATGCCGCGGGCGAAGTTCGGGCCCGGCTCGCCATTGCGCTCGATGCCCATGTCGCCGGTGGCGACACCGATGACGGCGCCGGCGTCGTTGTAGAGCACTTCGGTGGCGGCAAAGCCCGGATAGATCTCGACGCCGAGCGCTTCGGCGTGGCCGGCAAGCCAGCGACAGACATTGCCGAGCGAGACGATGTAGTTGCCGTGATTGTTCATCAGCGGCGGCATGGCGAAGTTCGGCAGGCGGATCGAACCGGCGGGGCCGAGCAGCAGGAACTGGTCGTCGGTAACTTGCGTTCTGAACGGATGCTCGGCCTCGTCGCGCCAGCCCGGCAGCAGCCGGTCGATACCGATGGGGTCGACGACGGCGCCCGACAGGATATGCGCGCCGACTTCGGCCCCCTTTTCCAAAACCACGACGGAGAGTTCGGGATTGATCTGCTTCAGCCGGATCGCCGCGGAAAGCCCCGCAGGTCCCGCCCCGACGATCACCACGTCGAACTCCATGCTCTCGCGCTCGGGCAGCTCTTGTCGCTCGCTCATACCGTCTCTCCAGTCTCGCCGGTCTTCTGCCAGCTCAGTTCCCAGGCCATATCATGTCGTCATGGCAAATGCCGTTTGGCTTGTCGAGCCGGGATGCGACAGACGATGCCCGCTTTTGCGCATGAGGTCATGAGTTTAGCACAAATGTCTATATGACGTGAACGTAAACGTAAATACGTGATTTCTCCAATGTCATTGTGGGCCGCCCGCCTTCCAGCCTTGCTTTTGCCGAATAGCCATGTCACGAGGCCGGGCATTCGACTTTCCGGCGGAAGACGCCGGCAATCCCATCCGCAACCGGCATTTCGGCAAGGCGCCCACGGCGCCGGAACGGCATGCCTTTCGCTTCGTTCCGGGCATCGCCGACCTCCCCGGCGCCGGCCCGGAAAGCGGCGCGCGGAACAGAGCCGTGACGCCTTGCGGAGCCCGGAAGGGCGCGTGGCGCAGCGACACCAAAACACAGACGTCAGGAGACATCACATGACCAGAGCACTGGGCTTCGACTTCGGCACCACCAACTCGGTCCTCGCGGTTTCGGCAGGCGATACCACCCATTCGATGAACTTCGACAGTATGGCCGGCACCACCGATGCGATGCGCACGGCACTCTCCTTCATGAAGGATCCGAACCTCGGCGCTTCCGCCCTGAAGGTGGAAGCCGGACAGGCGGCAATCCGCTCGTTCATCGACAACCCCGGCGACTGTCGCTTCCTGCAGTCGATCAAGACCTTCGCCGCAAGCCCGCTGTTCCAGGGCACCCAGATCTATGCCAAGCGCCATAGTTTCGAAGACCTGATGCGGGTGTTCCTGACGAAGCTGCGGGAATATGCCGGTGACGATTGGGCGAGCCAGTATAGTCGCATCGTCGTCGGAAGACCCGTTCGCTTCGCCGGTTCCAGCCCCGACCCGGCATTGGCGCTCGATCGCTACAGTGCAGCCCTTTCGGAATTCGGCTTTCCCGAGATCCACTATGTCTACGAGCCGGTGGCGGCCGCATTCTACTTTGCCCAAAACCTCAAGCGCGACGCCACGGTGCTGGTTGCCGATTTCGGCGGCGGCACCACCGACTATTCGCTGATCCGTTTCGAAACCAAGGCGGGACGCCTGACGGCGACGCCGATCGGCCATTCAGGCGTCGGCATCGCCGGCGACCATTTCGACTTCCGCATCATCGACAACGTTATCTCGCCGCTCATCGGAAAGGGGAGTCTGTTCAAGAGCTTCGACAAGCTGCTTGAAGTGCCGTCGAATTACTACGCGAATTTTGGCCGCTGGAATCAGCTTTCCATCTTCAAGACATTGAAAGACTTCACGGACCTGAAGAAGTTGGTGCGCCAGAGCCTGGAGCCGGAAAAGCTCGAGGCCTTCGTCGACCTGATCGAGCACGACGAGGGTTATCCGCTCTATCAGGCGATCTCCGCGACGAAGATGCGGCTGTCGCAGGAGGAGGAGACCGAGTTTTACTTCTCCCCGCTCGGCGAGATGTCGCGCCGCACCGTGCGCCGCGCCGACTTCGAAAGCTGGATTGCACCGGAACTTGCGCGCATCGAAGAGGCGCTCGACGAGGTGCTGCACACGACGGAAACGCCGCCGACAAGCATCAACAAGGTCTTCCTCACCGGCGGCACTTCCTTCGTGCCCGCTGTGCGCAATCTGTTCGAGCGTCGCTTCGAAAAGGACCGGATCGAAAGCGGCGGCGAACTGCTGTCGATCGCGCATGGTCTGGCGCTGATCGGCGAACATGAGGATATCGGCCACTGGACGGCGAATGCCGCATGAAGCCATTGGACCGCATTTTCTGACGTGCTAGGTTGGCGCCCATGATTTCTGCCGACAACCTCTCCCCCGGCCAACTCGCCGCCCTGCTCGCATTCCATGCGGATGCGGGCGTCGAGTGGCTGATGGAGGAGGAGCCGGTCGATCGCTTCGCCGAGTTCGAGGCGATGAAGGCGGCACGTTCCGACTTGCGGCAACAGGCCGATTCGCGCCAACAGGCGAGCGCAAGCCAGCCGGCAGGCCGCTCGGAGGCCTCGCCCGCAACGCGGCAGCCGGCCAGCCCGGCCGCTGGCCAAGCCCGCGCGCCAGCACCCGTTGCAAACGCGCCGGCGGTGGCCATCCCCGACGCCCAAGCCGTCAAGGAGGCGCAGTTTGCCGCCGATTCGGCGCGATCGCTCGCCGAGTTACGATTGGCAATGGAAGGCTTCGTCGGCTGCAACCTCAGAAACAGCGCCCGCAATCTCGTCTTTGCCGAAGGCGATCCGTCCAACGGCATCATGATCGTCGGCCCCATGCCCTATGCCGATGACGATCGTGACGGCCAGCCCTTCTCGGGCAGGCTGGGCGACATGCTCAACCGCATGCTCGCCGGCATCGGCCTGTCGCGCGAGGGTGTCCTGCTCAGCAACGTCGTACCATGGCGTCCGCCGGGCAACCGCGTGCCGACCGCCCGAGAAGCCGATATCTGCCGCCCCTTCATCGAGCGCCAGGTTGCCCTGGCCGAGCCCAAGCACCTGTTGCTGCTCGGCAATTTTACGGCCCGCTTCTTCTTCGGCGGCAGCGACACCATCCACCAGCTGCGCGGCGAATGGCGTGATCTTCAAATCGGCGGACACACGGTTCAGACCCTTGCAACCCTGCACCCGCAAGACCTGGTGACGGCGCCGATCAGCAAGCGCTTCGCCTGGCAGGATATGCTTGCCTTCAAGGCCCGCATCAGCGGCTGAAGGCCGGCTGCCCGTTTCATGAACAAAGTGTGAAAAAAGCCATGCGGTTTGCGCATATCTGCGCAGCGTTCTAATGCATTGCAAAATCTATGTTGCAGCGCAATATATCGACACGGGGGGAATGGAATAAGGAACAAGAACCATGACTGCCCGCTTTCGCCCGATCCACAGCAGCTTTGAGACGCTCCGTCACACCGACGCTGCCCGGCGGACGCCGTTCAACCGCTTCGGCACGGCAGCCAACGAGCAGATGACTGCAATCGGCCTTGCCCGGACCACCCGTCCGTCGCAGCTCTTCGCCGACTTCATCCAGCGCTGATCCCCACGCGGTGCGCCGAAGGGCGCGTCGCGCGAATGAGACGACATAAGACAAGGAACAAGATCATGACCAAGCCCATCGCAAGCCTCAAGGTCCTGTTCGATTCGATCGCCGATATCGGCACTGCCGTCCGGGCGTCGCGCGAATACACCGCGCTCAGCACCACCAAGGACGCCCGCCGTGCCCATCGCTCGGCGATCAGCCCGCTGCTGCCGAACTGATAAACGCCTGACGACGGACACGACCGTCTTTTTGCCATCGGCTGTCGCAATCGACAGCGCCTTGAAAACTGGATAGAGCCACACTCGTTTCGAGTTCGAAGCGATCGGTCTATCCGGCATCCCAGCCTGACTGCCCTCGCTCCGCATCGCGCCTTCGTTGCCAGCCAACCGGCTGGTCGACACGGCGCGCATTTGTTTTCAGGAGCGCCGATGCTGGCCAGTCTCGCTTCCGTCCTCAGCCTGATGCTGTCCACTCTTTTGATGATGGTGGCCTTCGGCCTTCAGAGCTACGTGATCCCGGTTCGGTCCGTCGCCGAGAACTGGTCGACGATGACGGTCTCGGTCATCGCCACCGGCTACACGGTCGGCTTCACGCTTTCCTGCATCGTGACGCCGAAATTCGTGCTGCGCGTCGGCCACGTCCGCGTCTTCACGGCGCTCATCACCCTGCTTTCGATCGCCATCCTGCTTTGCGGGCTTATCGTCGACTGGCGCGCCTGGATCGCTTTTCGCGCCATATCCGGCTTCGCGATCTCCGGCAGCTATCTCGTCATCGAAAGCTGGCTGAACGAACGGGTGACCAACGACAACCGCGGCATGCTGTTTTCGCTTTATCTGATCACCACGATGGTCGGCACGATCGGCGGGCAATACATGGTGCCGCTTGGAGACCCGACCAACACATCGCTCTTCATTCTCTGCGGCGTCCTGTTCTCGCTGGCGCTGCTGCCGACGGCACTCTCTTCGTCGCCGATGCCGGCGCCGCCGGCGCAGGCGCGATTCGACATTCCCGGGCTGTTTCGCCGCTCTCCCGTTGCCGTGGTCGGCGGCTTTCTCGCCGGCGCGCTGTCGGGAGCCTGGTTGAACCTTGGCGGCGTGTTCACGCAGAAGATCGGCCTTTCGACCGGCGAAGGCGCAACATTGCTTGCCTCGCTCCTGACCGGCAGCGCCATCTCGCAGATCCCGATCGGTCGCGCCTCCGATCGCACCGATCGGCGTATCATCATGGCCGGCTGCGGTATTGTCGGCGTGATCTCCTGCCTGGTCATGTCCGCGTCGATCGGCAGCAGCCCAACGGTGCTCTACGCGATCGCCGCCTGCGTCGGCTCGGTCCTGTTTCCGATCTATGCGCTGAACGTCGCCCACGCCAACGACCTCGCCAAACCCGACGAATATGTCGAAGTCTCCTCGGGCCTGATGATCACTTACGGCCTTGGCACGATCTCCGGCCCGCTGATGGTCGGCCCTGTCATGGATCGGTTCGGGCCGGCGGCGCTGTTCCTCGTGCTTGCCGTCTATTTCGCGCTCTACGGCGGTTACGCTGCCTGGCGCATCCTGAGACGCGATCAACACCAGGGCCTGGTCGCCAAGACCGACTTCCAGGCGACGACGGTGCTGCCCACACCAGGGCCCGACGTCACCAGCCCGATGGCCCTGCAGGCGGCCCAAGATGGATTGATCGAGGACGACACGGTGCCTGCCTGGGAAAGGCAACCGGACTAGAACCGGACGTCAGCCCTGCGGCGTGACGTGCTTGCGCGCGCCTTTACGTTCCAGGCCAAGCCGATGTTCGCGAAAGATGATGAAGATGCCGGCACCGACGACAATGGCGGTCCCGATCAGCATCGTACCCGTCGGGACGTCATCAAACAGAAAATAGCCGATGATCAGGCCGAGCACGATCGACGTGTATTCGAACGGCGCAATCGTCGACATGTCCGCGTGGCGGTAACTTTCGGTCAAGAGGATCTGCGCCACGCCGCCGCAGAAGCCGGCCACCATCAACAGCAGGAAGGCTTCGCGCGAAATGCTCGGCCAGCCGAACGGCAAGGTGGCAAGCGAAAAGACCGAGGCCGATAGGGAGAAATAAAGCACGATCGTGTGCGTGCGCTCGGCCTTGACCAGCTTGCGCACCAGCACCATGGCGATCGCGCCGAGGGCCGCCGACAACAAAACCGCCGCCGCCCCGAGTGCCTCGGATGACCCGAGACCGCCTTCGCGGAACAGTGTCAGCCGCGGCCAGGTGATGATCATGACGCCGACCAGACCGATGACCACGGCCGACCAGCGGTAGAGCCTGACGGTCTCGCCGAGAAAGATTGCTGCAAAGGCAACGGCGATCAGCGGCATCGCATAGCCGATGGCGATGGCTTCGGGGAGCGGCAAATGCACGAGACCGTAGAAGCCGAAGCTCATCGCCAGGATGCCGACGAAGCCGCGTGCGATGTGGCCACCGAGATCCTTCGTCTTGAAAGCATCGCGCATTTGCCCGCGAAGGGCGAGGTAGCCGAGGATTGGCACCATGGCGAAGGCGGACCGGTAGAAGGTGATCTGACCGGTGGCGATCTCACTTCCCGCCGCTTTGATCAAGGTCGACATGCACACGAAAATGACCACCGAAAGGACCTTGAGCAGGATCCCCTTCATCGGGTTTTCGACTTCGGCATCCATGGAAAGCACTTTTCGGACCTGAGCGGATAAGAACCGCAGCGGCGACAGCTTGGGAGATTTGGGCGAGAGGCTCGCCGGAGAACCATGTCACTCTAGCTGCGCCGCCTGCGAAAGTCGGATCAAACTTCTTGATGACTTGTGTTTTTTCTTGATGAGTTCATCGAAGCAAAGGCAATCGCCATAATTCTTTAGCGAGGTCGAAAAAAACCTTTCCAGTTTATTTCTTGTTAGTGCCACTTCGATACACGTCAAAGAGATAAGGGAGCGGGAAGAATACCGGACGCCATGTCTTTTCTGCCGGAAGCGCGGTCGCCGGCATCACAATCGTGTGGCATATCCGGCTTTTCGCCCTTTGGCCTTTTCACCATCACAAGCGCCCTCTACAAATCCACCAGTAGCAAGGCGCGAGCGGGACTGACCATGCGGACAAATACTGGCCAGATCATTCATCTGGAAGACTACCGGCCGACCGACTTCGTTCTTGAAAGAGTGGATCTGACCTTCGAGCTTGACCCGAAGGAAACCAAGGTCGAAGCGCGGCTGATCCTGCATCGGCGGGAAGGCGTGGACGCATCGGCGCCTCTGGTGCTTGACGGCGACGAGCTCGTCATGACCGGCCTGCTCCTCGACCAGGAAGAGCTTGCAGCCTCACTCTACGACGCTGCCGACGACACGCTGACGATCCGCGGTCTGCCCGAAACCGCACCGTTCGAAGTCACCATCACCACGATGCTCTCGCCAGAGACGAACACCAAGCTGATGGGTCTCTATCGCACCAACAGTGTCTATTGCACGCAGTGCGAGGCGGAAGGCTTCCGCCGCATCACCTACTTCCCTGATCGTCCCGACGTTCTTGCCGTCTATACGGTCAACATCATCGCCGACAAGAAATCCGCGCCGCTCCTGCTTTCCAACGGCAACTATCTCGGCGGCGCCGACATGGGCGATGGCAGGCATTTCGCCGCCTGGTTCGATCCGCACCCGAAGCCGAGTTATCTCTTCGCGCTGGTTGCCGGCGATCTCGGCGTGGTCGAAGACACGTTCACCACCATGTCCGGCCGCGAGGTCGCGCTGAAGATCTATATCGAACACGGCAAGGAGCCGCGCGCGTCCTACGCCATGGATGCGCTGAAGCGCTCGATGAAGTGGGACGAGGAGGCGTTCGGCCGCGAATACGATCTGGATATCTTCATGATCGTCGCCGTCTCCGACTTCAACATGGGCGCCATGGAGAACAAGGGGCTCAACGTCTTCAATGACAAATACGTGCTGGCTGATCCGGAAACGGCAACCGACGCCGACTATGCCAATATCGAAGCGATCATCGCGCACGAATACTTCCACAACTGGACCGGCAACCGCATCACCTGCCGCGACTGGTTCCAGCTCTGCCTCAAGGAAGGCCTGACGGTCTATCGCGACCACGAGTTTTCCGCCGACATGCGTTCGCGTGCCGTCAAGCGCATCGCCGAAGTGCGGCACCTGAAATCAGAACAGTTTCCGGAGGATACCGGCCCCCTCGCCCACCCGGTCCGGCCGACGAAATATCGAGAAATCAACAACTTCTACACGACCACGGTCTATGAGAAGGGCTCCGAAGTCACCCGGATGATCGCAACCGTTCTCGGTCGCGACCTGTTCAAGAAGGGCATGGATCTCTACTTCGAGCGCCACGACGGCCAGGCTGTGACGATCGAGGATTTCATCGCCTGCTTCGCCGATGTCAGCGGCCGCAATCTCAGCCAGTTTTCGCTCTGGTACCACCAGGCGGGAACGCCGCTGGTGACAGCCTCCGGCGCCTATGACGCAGCCAAGCAGACCTTCACCTTGTCGCTGGAACAGACCGTGCCGCCAACGCCGGGACAAAGCGCCAAGGAGCCGATGCACATTCCGCTGCGCATGGGCCTGCTGCTGGAAAGCGGCCGCGAAGCAGACCTTTCGAGCGTCTCCGGCGCCGACATCACCGGCGATGTGCTGCATCTCACCGACCGCAAGCAGACGGTGGTTTTCTCCGGTATCACCTCGCGCCCGGTACCGTCGTTCAACCGCAGCTTTTCCGCCCCGATCAACCTGCATATCGAGCAGACCGACGACGATCTAGCGCTGATCGCGCGGCACGAAAGCGATCTCTTCGCCCGCTGGCAGGCGCTCAACGCCATTGCGCTTGAAAATCTGGTATCGGCGACAGCCAACGTTCGCGCGGGTAAACCCGTTACGTGCGAAAAGGCGCTCATCGACGGCCTTATCGCTGCGGCGGCCGACGACAAGCTGGAGCCGGCGTTCCGGTCGCAGGCGCTGTCACTGCCGAGCGAAGCCGACATCGCCCGCGAGATCGGCGCCGACAACGATCCGGATGCCATCCATGCCGCCCGCCAGCAGATCCTCACGGCGATCGCGGTCGCCGGCCGCGAGACCTTTCTTCGACTGGCGGGCGAAATGACGTCGACGGGTTCGTTCAGCCCCGATGCGGAAAGTGCCGGACGTCGCGCGCTGCACAACGCAGCACTCACCTATCTCGTCCAGGGCGAGGACGATCCGAAGCGGGCGGCCGAAGTCTTCGCAGCCGCTGACAACATGACCGATCTCAGCCATGCGCTGGCATTGCTCGCGCACCGGTTCCCGGACGCTTCCGAGACCGCTCAGGCATTGGCGGCCTTCCGCAAGCGCTTCGCCGATAACGCGCTGGTCATCGACAAGTGGTTCGCGGTTCAGGCGACGATCCCGGGATCCGGCACGCTCGAGCGCGTCAAGGCGCTGATGACCGAGCCGCTTTTCAACGGCAACAATCCCAATCGCGTCCGGTCTCTGATTGGCAGCTATGCCTTCGCCAATCCGACAGGCTTCAACCGCGCCGATGGCGAGGGCTATCGTTTCCTGGCGAAGCAGATCCTCGACATCGATCCGCGCAATCCGCAACTGGCGGCACGCATCCTGACATCGATGCGCTCCTGGCGCTCGCTCGAAGACGCGCGCGCCCAACATGCCCGCAATGCCCTGAAGGAAATCGCAGGCGCGACCAAGCTTTCGGCCGACGTCAGCGACATCGTCGAGCGCATGCTCAAAGCCTGAAAAGGCTACTGCATGTTTCCTTAGATCCTATCCGATTTAAGGATAAAAACATGCAGCGATTGAAGTGCTGCAGCGACCTTTGCGCGTCCGATAAGACGCGCGGCGCTGTAGGGAATGTGGGCATTTTTCAAGGGCCAGGCCGCCTGCGCGACCCGGCCTATTATTTTCCAACGATAAGAAATGGTTAAGAAATCTTTACCATTGCCTCTGGACAAGGCGAATCGCCCTGTGATTCATTGAGTCAGATTCGGGCGAGCGGCGCGCCGAATCATCAGAGGGTTTCATATTGGGTAAGATGGCGGACGCGCGACCAGCGAGCGCAGCCGACGGGCGGTTGCGACTCAAGTTTCCAGGCTTTTCCGGCCTGGAACGCGAGTTCATCTCGCAGGCGAAGATTTTCGCCGAGCCGACGTCGCAGCGTCTTGCGAGCGCGGAGCCTATTCTCAAGCGCTCCATCCCCATCCTCATCATCGCATTCCTGATCATCGTCGCGGTATCGCGCATGTCCGGCATCATGGGTGAACACGCCCGGATGGAGGACAACTCGCGCCAGACCGTCGGGCTCGCAGCGGCAACGGCCGTCGCCGCGTTCCAGGCCGACGGCATGACGCTGTTCGACGAGGGCCGGCGCTGGGACGCCGAACGGCGGCTGACGCAATACCTGCCCACCGGCATGCTCGCCCCGGGTATGTTCCTTTTGACCGTGCGCAAGGATGGCCGGATCTTCGCCAGCACGCCGGACGGCGTGCCGCTGATCGGCCGTACGCTTGCCTCGGTCGCGCCGGATATCGCCACGCTGCAGTACTACGGCGAACATTCCAGCATCATGAAGACGGCCCTCAACGGCGTCGGCCATATCGTCGCCCTGGCACAGTTGCCCGACGCGGCCGGCGTCATCCTGGCGGCAACGCCGGTGACCCAGCTCGAAACGGCGTGGCGCGATGAGGTCTCGCTGAACGTGACGCTGTTTGCCGGCATCTCGGCGATCCTGCTGGTGGTGCTTTACGCCTATTACATCCAGGCCAAGCGCGCCCGCGACGCCGACTCGGTGTTTGCGGAATCGAACCTGCGGGTCGAAACCGCGCTGTCGCGTGGCCGCTGCGGCCTCTGGGATTTCGATCTTGCCAACCGGCGGCTGTTCTGGTCGCGGTCGATGTATGAAATGCTGGGCATGCCCGGCGAAAGCAGCGTGCTTTCCTTCGGTGATGCCGCGCGGCTGATGCATCCGGACGATCGCGGCATCTATGGCGTTGCGCGCACGATCGCTCGCGGCGATGCGCGTCAGATCGACCAGGTGTTCCGCATGCGTCATGCGGACGGCCACTATGTCTGGCTGCGCGCCCGCGCCGAGATCATCCAGACCGTTTCAGGCCGCGCCCATCTCATCGGCATCGCCATGGATGTCACCGAGCAGCATCGCCTGGCCCAACGCTATGCGGAGGCAGATCAGCGCCTGGCCGACGCCATCGAATGTACGTCCGAGGCCTTCGTCCTCTGGGACAAGCAGGACCGCTTGGTCATGTGCAACACGCACTACCAGGAAGCCTACAAGCTTCCGGACCATGTGCTGGTTCCGGGCACGGAACGCATCGCCGTTCACGCCGCGGCCGCGCGCCCTGTGGTGGAGCGCCGCATCGCGGATCCGGACCGCAGCAACCACTCGCAAACGACAGAGGTGCAGCTTGCCGACGAGCGTTGGCTGCAGATCAACGAACGACGCACGCGCGACGGCGGCCTCGTTTCGGTCGGCACCGACATCACGCTGCTGAAGCGCCACCAGGTGCGACTGCGCGAATCCGAGCGCCGGTTGATGGCGACGATCGGCGACCTCTCGGCCTCGCGCATGACCCTGGAGCGACAGAAGACCGAGCTGTCGATCGCCAATGCCAACTACCAGGCGGAAAAGGAACGTGCCGAGGCGGCGAACCGCGCCAAGTCGGAATTCCTGGCCAACATGTCCCATGAGCTGAGAACGCCGCTCAACGCCATTCTCGGCTTTTCGGAGATCCTGCAGAACCAGATGTTCGGGCCGCTCGGTTCGGAAAAATACGATGAATATTCGCGGGACATCCACGAGAGCGGCAAGCACCTGCTGAACGTCATCAACGACATTCTCGACATGTCGAAGATCGAAGCCGGGCATATGCGCATCAGCCGCGAGACGATCGATCTCGCGCCCCTGATCGAGGAGACGTTGCGCTTCACCACGATCCCGGCGCAGCAGAAGAACATCCATGTCGTGCAGCATATCGCCTCGGGCCTCACCGTGGTCGCGGATCGGCGCGCAATGAAGCAGGTGCTGCTCAACCTCTTGTCCAACGCGGTCAAGTTCACCAATGAAGGCGGGCGCATTTCGTTGCGCGCCCGCAAGGTCACGGGTGCCGTGACGCTGACGATCGCCGACTCCGGCATCGGCATTCCGCGCGACGCCCTGCAGAAAATCGGCCAGCCGTTCGAGCAGGTTCAGAGCCAGTATGCCAAGAGCAAGGGCGGCTCCGGCCTCGGGCTTGCGATCTCCCGGTCGCTGACGCGCCTTCACGGCGGAACGATGAAGATCCATTCCGCCGAGAATGTCGGCACCATCATTTCATTGCGCATGCCCGATCGCGACGGCGACGTGCGCCCCTATGCCGAAACCACCGACTGAAAGATGCGCCGAACGGCCTTCGACAACCGCTTGATATCGGCCTCCAGCGACTTCAAGTCGGGATAGTCCCCTGCCCGGCAGACGAGATCGACGAGACCGGCAGGCGCCTCCTTCGGGTCGAATTCTCCCTCGATGCACAGGCGCACGATCTGCGACAGCTCGGTAAAGAGGCTCAACGCCTCCATCGTCGTATCGAGATCATTGGGGTTCATCATCGCGCCGCCGAGAACCTTCAGGGCGTCGGCCGTGTGGGCGCCGGCATCAAGCGGCGGTACGCCCTTGGCGGGCGCGATCAGCGCCAGGTACTGCGCGATGAACTCGATATCGACGAGGCCGCCGGGGATGAGCTTGAAGTCCCAGATGTCGCTTGGCGGCTTCTCGCTGTCGATCATCTCTCGCATCGAGATCACGTCGGCGCCGATCTTGGCGACATCACGCTTCTGGTCCAGCACTTCGGCGAAGATGGCATCGGCTTGCGCCTTCAGGCTGTCGTCGCCGCAGATGCAGCGCGCCCGCGTCAAGGCCAGATGCTCCCAGGTCCAGGCCTCTTCGCGCTGGTACCTGGCAAAGGCGTTGATGCGGGTGGCGACCGGTCCCTTGTTGCCGGACGGCCTCAGCCGCATGTCGACTTCATAGAGCACACCTTCGGCCGTCGGTGCAGCGAGCGCGGCGATCAGACGTTGCGTCAGCCGGGTGAAATAGCGCACGGGATCGAGCGGCTTGCCGCCGTCCGATTCCGCAGCCGTGTCGTCATAGTCGTAGAGCAGGATCAGGTCGACGTCGGAACCCGCCGTCAGCTCATGGCTGCCAAGCTTGCCCATGCCGACGACGACAATGCGTCCACCCGGGAAATCGCCATGGACCGAGCGCACTTCCGCCAGCACCGCGTCCACCGCGGCAGCGATGATCAGGTCGGCGAGATCGGTGAAGGCACGGCCCGCCTGCAAACCCGAGATGGAGCCGGTCAGCAGGCGAATGCCGATCAGAAACCGCTGCTCGGCGGCGATGATGCGCAGCCGGTCGAGGACCTCTTCGTAGTGGCGGGCGCCAGCGACGAAGTTGGCGATGCGCGGCGCCAGATAGTCTCTGGTCGGCAGTTCCGCCAGGAGGCCCGGATCGAGCATGCCGTCGAACACATGCGGCCGCGCCGCGATGATTTCGGCAAGCCGTGGCGCCGAGGACATGATGTTGACGATCAGGGACAAAAGCCGCGGATTATTGCCGAGCAGCGAGAACAGCTGGATGCCGGCGGGCAGGCCCGAGATGAAATGATCGAAGCGCAGGAGTGCCTCGTCGGCGCGCCGGCTTTCGCCGAAGACACGCAAAAGCTCCGGCGTCAGTTCCGTCAGCCGCTCGCGTGCCTCGACCGACTGCGTCGCTCGGTAGCGGCCGTAATGCCAGGTCCGGATCGTATGCGAGATGTCGGACGGCCGCTGGAACCCGAGCTCTCTCAAGGTCTCAAGCGTATCCGGATCGTCGCGCTGGCCGGTGAAGACGAGATTGCCCGTCTCGCTCGAAAGCTTCGCTTCCTGCTCGAAGAGCTGGGCGTAACGCCGCTCGACCGTGCGCAGGACCTTCGACAGCGCCTTGGAAAAAGTGGACGTATCCTCGAAGCCGAGCATGAAGGCGATGCGCTTCAGCTCCGCCTCGGTCTCCGGCAGCACATGGGTCTGTTCGTCGCGCACCATCTGAATGCGGTGCTCGACATCGCGCAGGAACCAGTAGGCTTCGACCAGTTCGTCTGCCGTCGTCTCGTCGATCCAGCCGGCCTTCACCAACGCGCGCAGCATCGGCTCCGTCGCCTTCAGCCGCAGTTCGGGCATGCGCCCGCCGGCGATCAGCTGCTGTGTCTGAACGAAGAACTCGATCTCGCGGATGCCGCCGCGACCGAGCTTGATATTGTGTCCCTTGACCGCAATCTCGCCATGGCCCTTGTGGGCGTGGATCTGCCGCTTGATCGAATGAATGTCGGCGATTGCCGCATAGTCGAGGTATTTGCGAAAGACGAACGGCGTTAGTTCCTTCAAAAACGCATCGCCTGCGGCGATATCGCCGGCAACGGGTCGCGCCTTGATGAAGGCTGCACGCTCCCAGTTCTGCCCCCTGCCCTCATAATAGAGCATGGCCGCCTCGACCGGGATTGCGAGCGGTGTCGAGCCCGGATCCGGGCGAAGCCGAAGGTCGGTGCGGAAGACGTAGCCGTCGCCGGTGCGCTCCTGGAGAATACGAATGAGGCGGCGCAGCAACCGGCCGAAGGTCTCGGATGCGTCATCGCGATCGACGACGATGCCGGACTGCGGGTCGTAAAACACCACGAGATCAATGTCGGAGGAATAGTTGAGCTCGAAGGCGCCGAGCTTGCCCATGCCGAGCACCACGACGCCCGAACCAACGCTGGGTGCGGTCACGTCCTTGAGCACCAGCTTACCGCCCTGGTGGCCGCTCAGCAGCAGGTGGTCGATCGTTGCCGAAACCGCAGCACCGGCGAATTCGCTCAGCCAGCGCGTCGTCTCGCGACCGTCGAAATGCCGGGAGAGGTCCGCAAGTGCAACGGCAAAGGCAAGCTCGCGCTTGGCCTTTCGAAGCCGTGTCATGATCTCGGTATCGGCCAGCGCGACGCCGGGCTCTGCCGGTATCCAGGCATCCCGCGCCCGCCGGACCCGTTCGGTGAGAAATTCCAGCAGCGGTTCTGACAGGATCTGTTCGAGTATGCCAGGCTGACTGCCACCGGTGTCACGCAGGAACGGCGACAAGGCGAAGGCGGCAACGACGAAGGCCTTGAACGGTGTTTCGGACGCCAGCAGGTGGCTGATCTGGTCATGGCCCTTGGCCATGTCCTTCAGCACCGACAGCGCGGATTTGGCATCGGTCTGGCTTGCCGGTTTGATCGGCGCCGTTTCCATGCCCCACCAGTGCCCTGCCATCGTGTCCTGCATGCCGTTCCCCCTTGTTCTCCGCAAACCGGTCTATCAGGTCGCGGACGCCGGGAAAACCATGCGTACCGTCAGTCCCTTGCCGCTACCGGCGTCCTCGGGCTTCGTTGCAACCAGCTCCAATGCACCATGGTGCATTTCCATGACCGCTTCCACGAGCGATAGGCCAAGACCCGTGCCGGGCTTGGAGCGGCTCTCGTCCAGCCGAACGAAACGTTTGACAACGTCGTCGCGCTTTTCCTCGGGAATGCCCGGGCCACGGTCGGCAACCGAGAGGACAACCTTGCCGTCGCGCCTGCCGAGCCCAACCTTGATCAGTGGCTCGTCTGAGCCTTCAGCGTATTTGATCGCGTTGTCGAGCAGATTGCCGAGCGCCTGGCCGACAAGCTCGCGATTGCCTGAAATCGCCACGGCGGGAGCCACATCCGCTGTCAGCCGCAGGCCGACGTCTTCCGCGACCGGCTCATAGAGTTCGACGCAATCGGACACGATCTGGGAAAGGTCGACCTCGCTCATCTCGGCGGCAGCCGAGCCCGCTTCGACGCGCGAAATCATGAGGAGCGCATTGAAGGTGCGGATCAGCTGATCCGACTCGCCGATGATTTCTTCAAGCGCACCGCGCTGGCTTGTGCCCTTGCGCGCAAGTGCGGCTTCCGCCTTGTTTCGCAGCCGCGTCAACGGCGTCTTCAGGTCATGGGCGATGTTGTCGGAGACCTGACGCAGGCCTTCGTTCAGCTTCTCGATGCGTCCGAGCATCGCATTGAGGGATTCGGAAAGCCGATCAAACTCGTCGCCGGAACCACTCGTCGGCAGACGCTGCGACAGATCGCCCGCCATGATCTTGGTGCTCGCCTCCGACATGCGGTCAATGCGCTTCAGCGCATTGCGGCCGATGGCAAACCAGATGATCAGCGCACCGAGGCCCATGATGCCAAGCGCTACCATCAGCGCCTGGCGCACCAGGGCGCGAAACTTCTGCGGCTCCTGCAGATCGCGGCCGACAAGAATGCGCAGGCCGTTGTCGAGCATCAGCACATGGGCAAGTGCGACATGGCTGTCCTTGCGGGTCTCATCGGTATAGCGCTGGTAGGCGAAGGGCCGCTCCGTCCAGCCCTCGCGATCGAGCAGTCCGGGTTCCAGGCTCGCCACATTGCCGGCAAGGATTTCGCCACTCGGCCCGGCGATTACATAGAGATTGGCGCCCGGTTGCCGTGCACGTCGTTCAAGCGAACGCAGCAGGCCATTGATCCCGGCACGGGTATAGACCTGCTCGATCTGGGTCACCTCTGCGGTCACCGCGTCGCGCGTCTGCTGCTGGAGCAGGCGTTCGGACATGCCGGTGACGTAGAAGACGAGAAAGGCGGCGCAGAGCGAGAAGAGGATCAGATAGAGCGCGGACAACCGAACGGCGGTTGTCCTGAACAGGACGCCGAGTTTGCTCATGCGTTGGCGGTCCGGTCGTCCTTGATCATATAGCCGGCGCCACGCACTGTGCGAAGCAGCGGCAGATCGAAGTCCTTCTCGATCTTCGAGCGCAACCGCGAGACATGCACGTCGATGACATTGGTCTGCGGGTCGAAGTGATAGTCCCAGACGTTTTCGAGCAGCATCGTGCGGGTCACGACCTGACCGGCATTTTTCATGAGATATTCGAGCAGCCGGAACTCGCGCGGCTGCAGCGGGATTTCCTTGCCCTGGCGGCGAACCGAATGCGACAGGCGGTCGAGCTCGAGGTCGCCGACCCGATAGACCATGTCCTGTTCCGGCGTACCCTTGCGGCGGCCGAGCACTTCGACACGGGCGAGAAGCTCGTTGAAGGCATAGGGTTTCGGCAGATAGTCGTCGCCGCCGGCGCGCAAGCCCGTCACCCGGTCGTCGACCTGGCCGAGCGCCGACAGAATGAGCACCGGTGTGTGGATATCCTTGCGGCGCAATTCCGAGATTACCGACAGGCCATCGCGACGCGGCAACATGCGGTCGACCACGAGAACGTCGTAGCTGTTTTCACTGGCCATGAAGAGGCCGCTTTCGCCGTCGCTGGCATGGTCGCAGACGATGCCGGCCTCGCGGAACGCCTTTGCGAGATAGGCCGCTGCCTCGATATCGTCTTCAATAATAAGAATCTTCATACGCGTGACCATAGTCCCGGACCCCTGTCTGTCTCAACCGGTTTCGGTCTCTCCGGCAACCGGCATGGCGATCATTTCGCCCCAAACGGTGAGCGCCGCGAAATCGCTCAGATGTCGCGGCGCCCTGGTCATTCATTCGCTGCCGCGATCAGCCCTGATCGATGGGAAGCGCCACGAAACGGCTGCCGTTCTCGGCTTCGATCTGGAAGAGTGCCTTGCTGCGGCCGTCCTTCTTGGCAAGGTTGATCACCTTGAGGATATCGTCCGCCGACTTCACTTCCTGATTGTTGACGGAAACGATCTTCTCGCCTTGCTTCAGGCCACGATCGCTGGCATCCGAATCTTCGTCAACCGAGGCAATCGTCACGCCCTTGCCGTCGTCGGAAGGCACGACCGTCATGCCGAGGTCGGCCAAGGCCTGCTCGCTCGACGGCTGGGTCTCCTCGGACTGAGTGCCCTGATCCTTGGCCGCTTCCTTGTCCTCCTTCGGCAGCGTGCCGATCTCAAGCTTGACGCTCTCGGACTTGCCATTGCGCCACAGCGTGACATCGACCGTGGTGCCCGGGCGCATGCCTGCGACCCTGCGGGCGAGATCACGCGGATCCTTGATCGTGTCGCCGTTGAGTGCGGTGACGACGTCGCCCTTCTTGATGCCGGCCTTTTCGCCCGGCGAACCGGCCTGAGGCTCGACGACGAGCGCGCCGCTTGCCTCGGAGAGACCGAGCGATTCGGCGATATCCTTGCTCACCGGCTGGATCTGAACGCCGAGCCAGCCGCGCGATACCGAGCCATCCTTGATGAGGTCGGCAACGACGTCCCTGGCGACGGATGCCGGAATGGCGAAGGCGATGCCGACATTGCCGCCCGACGGCGAGAAGATCGCGGTGTTGATGCCGACCACTTCGCCCGAGAGGTTGAAGGTCGGGCCGCCGGAGTTGCCGCGGTTCACGGCTGCGTCGACCTGCAGATAATCGTCATAGGGGCCGGAGCCGATGTCGCGGCCACGGGCCGAGATGATGCCGGAGGTCACGGTGCCGCCGAGACCGAACGGGTTGCCGACGGCAACGACCCAGTCGCCGACGCGCACCTTGTTGTCGTCAGCCCAGCTGACATAGGTGAACTTGCGCTTGTCATCGACCTTGAGCACGGCGAGGTCGGTGCGGCTGTCCTTGCCGATCAGCTTGGCGTCAAGCTCGGTGCCATCGTTGAGGATCACCGTAAACGCCGAACCGTCGGAAACGACGTGGTTGTTGGTGACGAGGTAGCCGTCTTCGGAGATGAAGAAGCCGGAGCCTTGCGAAGTTGGGCGCAGGCGGCCTTCGCCGTGCGGGCCGCGACGGCCGGGGCCGCGTTCGGCGCGATCATCGCCGCGCGGGCCGCCGAATTCCTTGAAGAAGCGCTTCAGCGGGTGATCGTCGGGGAGCTCATCCAGACCGCGACCGCCAAAATCGAAGGTGAAGTCGCTGCCCTCGTCGGAAACGGGGTTGGCGCGCGACTGGACGCGGACGGAGACGACGGCCGGGGAAACGGCGTCGACGACATCGGCAAAGCTCGGCACCGAGGGCGCATCGACCTTGACGGCTTCGGCGAAGGATTGGGTGACCGTTGCCGGCAGACCGGAGGTCAGCATGACGGCCGCAAGACCCGCAACCGTCGAGGTCTTCAGGACAGTCTTGAGGGAGGGACGCAGGAATTTGGTCGTAAACATCCGTTTTGCCTTTTCTCTTCCTTGAAGCCGCTGGCAAGCAGCTTCGACATCGTGGTTTCGAGCACCGCCGCGGGGGTGGCGATCTCGCTATTGGCTGACTGGAGGAACAGCCGATGACGAAAGGTGTAACGGATGGGACCTTACTGAGTTCTGTCCGGAAGATGAATTTTTGGTAATGTTGGCGAAGGTTGCCGGAAACGACGCGTTGCGCCTACAGCGCCCTGCGTCTTTTCAGACGCATAAAGGTCGCTGTAGCACTTTGAATTGCTGCATGTTTTTTTCCTTGAATCGGCTAGGATTTAAGGAAACATGCAGTAGATTCTAGGGCTGAAGCAGCTTCTTCAGCTTTTCCTTCTCGTCGTCGGAAAGCGGCGTGCCGCGCGCTTGTCGACCGCGTCTGAGTGCCGCCACCAGCAGGGTCACGGCGCCGATGAGCAGAAGCAGGACCGGCATGCCCCAGAGGATCATGGTCTTGGTTTCGAACCGCGGCTTCAGCAGCACGAACTCGCCGTAGCGGGAGACAACATAGTCGATCACCGCTTCGTCGCTGTCTCCATTTGCCAACCGTTCGCGCACCATAGCCCTGAGATCCTTGGCAAGCTCGGCGTTGGAATCGTCGATCGACTGGTTCTGGCAGACCATGCAGCGCAGCTCGGCCGAGATCGCCCGCGCCCGCGCTTCAAGTGCGGGGTCGGGCAAGACCTCATCCGGATTGACCGCGAAGCTCGGGCCGAGCGACGCCAGAAACAGAAAAAAGGCAAGCAGAAAACGGTTCATTCGGCCGCCCCCACCGCGATCGTCTTCGGCCGCTTGGCGCGCGACGGCGCGCCGACGCGCAGGCGACGATCGCTGAGCGAAACGAAACCGCCCGCCATCATGAACAGCGTTCCGCCCCAGATGCACAGGATCATCGGTTTCCACCAGATGCGCACGACGATGCCACCCTCGCTGATCTGGTCACCAAGAGAGACATAGAGCTGGCTCAGGCCGAACGTCCGGATGCCGGCTTCCGTCGTCGGCATGCGCCGCGCTTGATAGAGCCGCTTGGACGACCAGATGTCGGTAACGACGACACCACCGCTCATGATCGTGAAGTGCCCGGATTCCTCGGAATAGTTCGGACCGCTGCCATTGCGCATGCCGTCGAAGCGCAGGGTGTACCCCCCGGCGTCCACCGTCATGCCCGGCTTCATCTCGACGACTGTCTCGGTCTCGAAAGCGGTGACCGCAACGATGCCGATCAGCGTGATGCCAAGACCGATATGCGCAAGGGCAGTGCCGAACGCCGAGCGCGGCAGGCCGGAGAACCGCCTCCACGCGACGTTGCCCGCAACCTTGCCGAGCCCCGACCGCAGGGCCAGATCCGTCAGCGAGCCGCCGATCAGATAGACGCCCAACGCAATGCCGAACAAAGCGAGCATGGGCCCGCCGTTCATCGCGTAATAATAGATGCAGCCGACGACGAGACCGACGGCAACCGCCGCAAACAGCCGCTGGGCGACACCGATGAGATCGCCGCGCTTCCACGCAAGCAGCGGACCGAACGGTACCGCGAACAGAAGCGGCAGCATCAACAGCCCGAAGGTCATGTTGAAGAAGGGCGGCCCGACCGAAATCTTGTCGCCGGTCAGCGCTTCGAGCACCAGCGGATAGAGCGTGCCCGTCAGCACGGTTGCGGTCGCCGTCGTCAGGATGAGGTTGTTGAAGACGAGAGCGCCTTCCCTCGAAATCGGCGCGAAGATGCCGCCGGCCTTTAGCCGCGACGCGCGGAAGGCAAACAGCGAAAAGGCGCCGCCGATGAAGAAGACCAGGATGGCAAGGATGAAGATGCCGCGGGTCGGGTCGGTGGCGAAGGCGTGAACCGAGGTCAGCACGCCGGAGCGGACGAGGAAGGTGCCGAGCAGCGACAGCGAAAAGGTCATGATCGCGAGCAGCACGGTCCAGATCTTCAGCGCCTCGCGCTTCTCCATCACCAGGGCGGAGTGCAGCAGCGCAGTGCCGGCAAGCCAAGGCATGAAGGAGGCATTTTCGACCGGATCCCAGAACCACCAGCCACCCCAGCCAAGCTCGTAGTAGGCCCAGTAGGAGCCCATGGAAATGCCGGCGGTGAGGAATGTCCAGGCGGCAAGGGTCCAGGGGCGCACCCAGCGCGCCCAGGCCGCGTCAATGCGACCTTCTATCAGGGCAGCGATGGCGAAGGAGAAGCACACGGAAAAGCCGACATAGCCCAGATAAAGCAAGGGCGGATGGATGGCGAGACCGACGTCCTGCAGGATCGGGTTCAAGTCTTTGCCCTCGCCCGGCGCCGGGATCAGGCGGGCGAAAGGGTTGGAGGTCAGGAGGATGAACAGCGTGAACGCGAACGCAATCCAGGCCTGGACGGCGAGCACGTTCGCCTTCAGCGTTTCCGGCAGATTGCGGCCGAAGGTGGCGACCAGCGCCGAAAAGAACACCAGGATCAAGAGCCAGAGCAGCATCGATCCTTCATGGTTCCCCCAGACGCCGGAGATCTTGTAGATCAGCGGCTTCAGCGAATGCGAATTTTCCCAGACGTTGCGCACCGAGAAATCGGACGTCACATAAGCGAAGGTCAGCACCGCGAAGGCGAAGGCAACGAGCAGGAAACAGGCAACCGCCGCGCTGGAGGCGAGTTCCATCAGGGCGCGATCGTTGCGCCTGGCGCCGAGGATCGGCAAGGCGGCCTGCACGAAGGCAGTCGCCAGCGCCAGAACCAGCGCATAATGTCCAAGTTCGATGATCATCGAACGGTTTCCTTCCCGCTGAGTTCGACACCCTGCGCCTTCAAGCGGTCGGCGACATCCTTGGGCATATAGGTCTCATCATGCTTGGCAAGAACGGAATCCGCAACGAAGACGGAGCTGCCGGCAACGAAAGTGCCCTCGGTGACAACGCCCTGCCCCTCGCGGAACAGGTCCGGCAGGATGCCGGTATAGGTCACGGGCACCTGGCCCAGCGTATCGGTGACGGTGAAGGTCACCGTCTTGCCGTCGCCGCGCTTGACCGAGCCGGCCTCGACCAGGCCGCCAAGACGGATGCGCGTTCCCGGCGGCACGTCGGCCTTGGCGAGGTCGCTCGGCACGTAGAAATAGGCGATCGCCTGGCTGAAGGCGAACATCACCAGGAGAACGGCAAGCGTCAGAAAGCCGACGCCCCCGCCGATGATCGCCAGTCGCTTCTGTTTGCGCGTCATTGCGTCTCTCCGTCGGTCTCAATCCCGAGTTCACGGGCGAGCGCAAGCAGCTGTTTTCCCTGTTCACCGTCCGCCGGGAAGGTTTTCTGACTTTCCTTTAGGGCGGCGGCCGCCTGATCTCTTTGATCAAGCACAACATGCGAACGGATCAACCGCGCCCAGCCTTCGGCATTGGCAGGATCTTCCTTGAGACGGCTCGCCAGGCTTTCGACCATGCCGCGGATCATCTCCTGGCGGTCGCCGGCGCTCATGTCCTGCGCCGCGGCGATATCGTCCGCGCTCGGATTTCCCGGTGCAGCACCCGCAGCATTTCCGGCAGCGCCACCCGAGAGCTCGGCCACATGCTGTTTGACCAGCGGCACCCACGGCGCATCCGCCGGGGAACCGGCGATGAGCCGGTTGAAGGCTGCCAGCGCCTCGTCCTTCTTGCCTTCCTGCTTCAGGCCGAGGGCAAGATAGAATTCGGAACGCGGATCGTTCGGGTCGATGGCGAGGGATCGGCGCAGCGCCGACTGCGCCTCGGTGGTCACCAGTCCGCCCGACAGCGTAATCAGCGCTTCGGCATAGCCACCCAGCCGTGCCGGCGTCGGGCCCAGCAGGCGCACAGCATTGTCATAGGCGGCGACCGCTTCTTCGACGCGACCATTGCGCATGTAGATCGGCGCCAGCACCTCCCAGCCGGCACCATCGTTGGGGTTCTGCGCCAGGTGGTTTTCGGCCCGCGCAATCAGAATGTTGATATCGGCGCCGGGATCGGCAAGGCGTGCCGCCAGCGGCTGCGCCGGAACACCCGGGCTGCCTGTGAACAGGTAAAGACAGAGCCCGATGGCGGGAAGACAGAGCAGCACGAAGGCCTGCGCCAGGATGTTGAAGCCGCGGCGCGTCGTTGCGACCGGTTCCGCGGTACGATCGATCTCGCCGGCCGCAAGCAATCGGCGGGCGACCTCGGCGCGGGCGAGCTCGGCATCGTCGCCGCTGATCAGACCGCTCTCCTGATCGCGCGTCAGCTCGTCGAGCTGGTCGCGATAGACTTCGATATCATGGCTATGGGGAGACGATGCGGGCGCTGCCGCCCGCAACAGCGGGAGGATGAGCACGGCGGCTACAGCCGCCGTCAGGGTCGCGACGAGGATCCAGAACAACATGGATGCTCAATACTATGGCACCCATGCCATTCCAACTCGAAAACCTGCAATGACAGAGATTTGAGGCGTTTCGCCGCAACCGGAAATCCGGTCAGCTCAGCGGTGTCCAGCTACCGTCGGAATTCCGGCAGGCAGCACCGCGCGCCGTGGTCGGCTGTCCCTTGACGGTCACGGTGTGGCTGTACTGGCGGCAGTTCTGCGAACCGACCTGATAGGGTGCGGCGGCGACGACCGAACCGGTGACGCTGCGCCCCTGCCAGTTGACCGGCTGACCGCCCGGAGCGGCCTCCAGCGCACGGTACTCGGCCTCGAGCGCACGCTGGCGGTCCGACGTTCCGATATCGAGATTGCTGAGCCGACCGATAACACCACCCTGAAGCGCCGCGATGTAAGTCGTCGAAGACACGCCGCGGGTCGCGGTTGCGCCCAGCCCCGCCGCCGCGGTCTGCCCGCCCGAGGTGGTGCTGCAGCCGGCAAGAGCCACCGCCGACGCGATCACCGCGATCCTGCCGCTGACGACAATCGTTCGTGTCATTTCTGCCTGGTTCCTCATGATCCGCGACATGTACTCTCTACTGCGGGGCTCCGACTGCGCCGACTGGCCGGGCCGAGCGGAGACTTCCCTTTGATTTTCTTTTGGCATTCCCTGTTGACAGAGGCAACCGGAAGGGCCGTCGGCGCGATACTTTCGCGCGCCACTGTGACACCTAAACCGCAGCCGGCAGCACGAGCTCGGCGCGCAGTCCGCCCTCATCGCGGCGCGACAGCGTCAGAGTGCCCTGATATTCCCGTACTATTTCACTGACGATCGAAAGACCGAGGCCCGTTCCCGGCTTGCTCTCATCCAATCGCTTGCCGCGCTTCATCGCCAGCGCGATCTGATCGGGGTCGAGGCCCGCTCCGTCATCGTCCACGTCGAGCACGATCCATTGCCGCCCGGTTTCCTTGGCATGCTCTTCGTTCGTGGCCGGACGAACATTCAGCCAGACCTCGCCCTTGGCATGGCGGGCAGCGTTTTCGAGCAGGTTGCCGACGGTTTCCTCGACATCCTGCAGTTCCATCGCAAGCACCAGACCCGGCGGGTTGATCGACAGATGAACCTCTTTTTCCGGATTGAGCTTTCGCATCACGCGCACCAGCCGCTCCAGCGCCGGCTGCGCTTCCGTGCGGGCGAGAACGGACTCGCGTTGAGCAGCGATCCGCGCGCGGCTGAGATAAGATTGGACCTGCATCTGCATCGCATCCACCTGGGTTCTTACGAGTTCGCCATGTGACGCCTCAAGCACGCGGGCCTCGTTGAGGAGGACCGCGATCGGCGTTTTCAACGAGTGTGCGAGATTGCCGACCTGCATGCGGGCGCGCTCGACGATGCGGCGGTTGCTGTCGATCAGCGCATTCACTTCGTTTGCCAGCGGCTGGATCTCGCGTGGAAAGGCACCGTCGAGCCTTTCGCTTTCGCCGGCCCGGATCTTCTCCAGCGAGCGGCGAACCTGATCGAGGGGCCTCAGGCCGAAGAGAATGGTCAGAGCGTTCATGCCGAGCCCGCCGAGGCCGAAGATGGAAAGCGCGATCGTCAGATTGCGGGTGAAACGGTTGACGTCCGCCTCCAGCACGTCACGATTGCCGGCAACGCGGAAACGCGCGGTGTGGCCCTGAATATCGAGAACGACTTCGGTCTCGGCCACTTCGACCTCGTTCCCGAAGGGGTCCTTGGTGGTGTAGAAGCGGACATAGCCGGTATCGAAGGGCACTTCGTCAACGCTCGCGATCGGCAGCTTCGCGTTGCCGAGCGAGGTCGAGATCAGTGGCGGCGTGTCAAACTCGCCGATCGGATCGACGATCCAGTACCAGCCGGTCTGCGGCTGGGAAAAGCGCAGGTCGCCGAGCTGGGGACTGCCGGCCAGCACCGTCTTCTCATTGACCGAAATCGAATTGACGACGTTGAAAAGCTGGGCGCGCAGGAGGTCCTTGAAGCCACGCTCCGAGCCCTGCCGATAGAGAGCCGAAATGACCACCCCGATCACCACCAGGGCGACGACGGCCCAGATGGTCGAAACCGCCAATACCCGGGCCGTGAGAGATCTAATTGCCATTGCCGGGTGCTTGCATGCGGTATCCCAGGCCCCGCACCGTCTCGATCAGGTCGTTGCCGATCTTCTTGCGCAGCCGACCGACGAAGACTTCGATCGTGTTGGAATCGCGATCGAAGTCCTGGTCGTACATATGCTCGACCAGTTCCGTCCGGGACACGACCTGGCCCATGTGGTGCATGAGGTAGGAGAGCAGGCGGAACTCGTGTGACGTCAGCTTCAGCGCCGTCCCGTCGACGGTTGCCTTCGATCCCTTGGTGTCGAGCCGCACCGGGCCGCAGACGATTTCCGAGCTTGCATGGCCCGCCGCCCGGCGGATCAGCGCGCGGATGCGGGCAAGCACTTCCTCGACGTGGAACGGCTTGGCGACATAATCGTCGGCGCCGGCATCGATGCCGGCCACCTTGTCGCTCCAGCGATCGCGCGCCGTCAGGATCAGGACCGGCATGGTCTTGCCACCGCCGCGCCACTTTTCCAGAACGGTGATGCCGTCCATCTCGGGCAGGCCGATGTCGAGGATCACCGCGTCATAGGGCTCGGCGTCGCCGAGATAGTGCCCCTCTTCGCCGTCATAGGCCTGATCGACGACGTAGCCAGCCTCCTTCAGCACTTCGGCGAGCTGCCGGTTCAGGTTGACGTCGTCCTCGACTATCAGAATGCGCATTCGTAACCACTTCCCCTCTTTCGCAGCGTCTTCACGAGCGAATTACATCGGCACCCTTACGGTCACCTTCTTCGGTCGCCCGCCGTTGCCCGGCACGAGCACCGTGATCACGCACTGGCCATCGGAGGTCGGTTGTGCCGACAGCAGTTCGCCGCCGGTTTCCGAAACGACTTGCTGGGCAGCGGCGCTGCAATCGCCGGCCACACGGACGACAGGGTCCGACGGTACGCTGATCTCAGGCGGAGCAAATCCCGCAAGGCCTGCGGCAAGCGCGGCTATGATCACTGGTGAAGACATGAACGCACTTTCAACTTGGGAAGCATCATGGAAAAAGCAATAACCGATAGAGGCTGAATGGCAAATGAATGTCGGCCGCCCAGCCCTGCGAACAGCAATCAGTGAAGGCGCACATTCACTGTGACCCGACCGCAGATTGCAACGATTCCCTCGACGGCGAAACCCAACAGCAGAAAACCATCTCCCGGCAAGCGCCCGTGCTGAGCGCTGAACCGCGGCAAGCGGAAGCAACGCACATCAAGAAAGCGCGCCGATGTTAGCGGCTATCCATGTCGGTTGTTTTGTTGGTTGTTTTCAACGTCGATCACCAAAAGGCAATCGACCTGGGCTGCGTTGCTTTCGCACGAGCAGCCATTTGTTAAGCCCTTTTTGCTATCGTCCGGTAATCGGTCGAGGCCCCGATTGGCGCAGGCTCCGTCGGCCGTCTTGCGGCAGGACTTGAAGTGGGCTCGAATATCCGAGTCCCTTGAATCCCTTGGCCGCACATCTTCCAAAGTTGAGTCCGGATCTTGCGGGGTTGAGTGAGCACGCTCGGACGAAGAGTCCGATCCGCCATCTAACCACCTGCATTGTTTGGTGCTGCCGCGACCGCTCCAGGAATTCCGGCCGCTTCGAGGGGCCACCTTTGTCTCATCTGACATCCTTACCGCGATCATCGGAACGCCACGCCCGAGAGAACTTGCTCCCTTGCCGGCAGCAATAACGGTCACTCGCCAGCGCCGCTTGGCCAAAAGAGCGCTTTCCCGACTCACATGGCGTCGAAATTAGCCCGCGGCTCGAAGCCGCTCGAATGCAGCTGTGGATCACCTGAAAATTAATCGATTTAAATATTTTTCAATCGTTTAGATGATTTAAGTCACTGATTTACAAAGCGTTTACGATGTGAAATTGTCCGCCCATCAACTTGTCAGAAATTTGCAACAGGCCCGGGAGGATCGGATGCAGACGCTCGTAAACAACCAGCCAGCATCTCAGCAGTCCAAGGTACCGCAGTCGCTGCTGGACCGTTTCGAAAGCGAATGGCGCGAAATGCGCACTGCCAGTCAGACGACGCCGAAGCCCGTTCAGCCGGCCGAATAGGCCCGCGCTGGCGATAAGCGTAAGCTCGTCGAAAATACTATGCCGATCGACCTTGAAGCCGCCCGCGGTCAATGCCGCGAGCGGCTTTCGTTTGTCTCCGCCCCGTGAAGCGCAGCCAGCCCTTACTTTCCGAGGGGCGTTCTCTTTCTCAGTGTGTCATCCGGCCGCATACTGCTGGCGGGCGAGACATTGCCTTCGCTAGCGCCCTCAGTGATTAGAAAGTCGCCGATTTTATCGTCGGGACGCCGTGTCGAACCGGCCTCTTCGGCGCAGCCGTGTGGCGAATTCCTGCCTTTTGGCCAATCGGAGAAACCGTGCTACTCTTTTTTCCATGCTATCCGACGAGATTGAAAAACTGGCGCTGAGCCTGCCGGGAACGGAAGAAAATGCCCATTTCGGCACGCGGGATTTCCGCGTGGGCAAGCGTATCTTCATGTCCCTGCCCGAGGCAGGACGGGCGGTCTTCAAGTTCACGCCGGACCAGCAGCGCATGTTGCTCGAGATGGAGCCGGGCGTCTGCGCCGCGGTGCCCGGCGGTTGGGGCGACAAGGGCTGGACCTCGCTCTATTTTGTCGAAGCCGACGAAGATCTCATCCGCCAATCGATGGAAACAGCCTGGCGCAACGTCGCCCCGAAGAGCCTGGTGAAGAAGAACGGCCATCACTGACGCGACCTGCGTCGCCGTTTCGAGGGCCGACTGCAGGTTACCTTCTGCCCGCAGGCAATCGTCTCAGAGAATATAGTCGAAAAGCGTGACGGGCTTGTCGTGGTATTCCGTCTGCGCGAAGGGCCGCATTCCGAGCTTCTCGACGATCCGGATCGACGCCAAATTGGCCGGGCTGACGATAGCGGTCACGCGGCGTCCGGCGCGATGTTCCCGCGCCCAGCCGAATGCCGCTTGCGCCGCCTCGCTGGCATAGCCGCGTCCCTGCACCTCGGGCGCGATCGTCCAGCCGGTTTCCATCGTCCCGGTCAAGGCAGGAGAAATCTCGCGGCGCAGTTCCTGGAAGCCGACCTGCCCGACGAAACGCCCGGAGCTTCTCTCTTCGATCACGAAATAGCCGAAACCGAAGAACTGCCAGCCGCCCTCCTGGCGCAAGAACCGCGTCCACATCTGCTCGCCGGAGAAGGGAGCCGGTGCGATATGACGCAGGATGTCGGGATCGGACCACATCTGCTGATAGGGTTCAAAATCCTCAAGCAGCGGTCTGCGGAGAATGAGGCGGTCGGTGCTGATCATCGGAATGCCTGAGAATGTGGAATACCGCCGATCTCTAGCCGCTCTCCGCGACGCCTGCAATGGCGCCGCCTTGCGAAACCGATTCCGCCAGAACGGCTAGCTGCCTGTTAACGTACGCTTTTCTCGCCAACTTCCAGCGGCCAGGTCACGAGGTAATCCTCGTAGTCCTCGATATCGATGCCGTCTTCCGCAACGGTCCGGCCGCGCACGGAAATGCCGGCGGCGTGCACCGTCTCGGAATCGCCCGACAGCAGCGGATGCCACCAATAAAGGTCTCGGCCTTCCGCCACCAGCCGGTAGCCGCAGGTCGGCGGCAGCCAGGTAATCTCACGCACCGCATCCGGGGTCAGCTGAATGCAATCCGGCACCGTTGCCTGGCGGTTCGGATAGTCCTTGCACCGACAGCTCTCGCCGTCGAGCAGCGTGCAGCGGATCGAGGTCCAGGCGATCTCTGCCGTCTCCCAATCCTCAAGCTTGTTGAGGCAACAGAGCCCGCAGCCGTCGCAGAGGCTTTCCCACTCCGCATCGTTCATGTCGTCAAGGCTCTTCGCCTTCCAGAAAGGCATTTCGCCCATCGCCATCACACTTTCGTCAAATCGGTCGCGCTACTGCGCCGCACGTCTTAACAGACGTGCAAGGGTCGCAGTAGCGATTTGAGTTCCTGCATGTTTCGTCCTTTGATCGTCGCCGATCAAAGGAAACGCGCAGGAGAGAAATTTCGCAGAAAATTGCCGGTTTTTTAAGGCCACCGGCGCGATATGCAAGTAGAGTGAAATTTGGCGCCATGCAAATATCGCGCGGCGCCGGCATGATGCCAAAAGCCTTCAGGACGCTGAGACCGTGCGGGAACCGAGGAAAGACGATAACCGGCCGAAGAAACGGCACATCTTTCTGAGAATCGATTCCTGGATCGATTCGACGGTCTGGAATGCCGGGTTCAAACTCTCGCAATGGTGGGAAGACACCACGATTTTCTTCCGCCGTTTCCGCGTCACCGGCTGGAAGAAGGCGGTCTTCGAGGTGCTCGGCGAGGGCATGACCTGGGGTACGGCCGGCGCGGTGCTGATGCTGGCTCTCGCTCTTCCGGCCTTCGAGGAAACCAAGGGCAACTGGCGGGCGCAGAGCGATTTCGCCGTCACCTTCCTTGACCGCTACGGCAATGAAATCGGCCATCGCGGCATCATCCACGAAGATTCCGTGCCGATCGACGAGTTGCCGGATCATCTGATCAAGGCCGTGCTTGCGACGGAAGACCGGCGCTTCTTCGACCATTACGGCATCGATTTTCTCGGGCTTGCCCGCGCGATGACCGAGAACGCGCGCGCCGGCGGCGTCGTCCAGGGTGGCTCGACGCTGACGCAGCAGCTCGCCAAGAACCTGTTCCTGTCGAACGAGCGCACCATCGAGCGCAAGATCAAGGAAGCTTTTCTGGCCGTCTGGCTCGAATCCAACCTGTCGAAGAAAGAGATCCTGCGGCTCTACCTCGACCGCGCCTATATGGGCGGCGGCACGTTTGGCGCAGCGGCCGCCGCACAGTTCTATTTCGGCAAGGCGATCACCGACGTCAACCTGGCGGAATCCGCCATGCTCGCCGGCCTCTTCAAGGCGCCGGCGCGCTACGCCCCGCACGTCAACCTGCCGGCCGCCCGCGGCCGCGCCAACGAGGTGCTGACGAACCTGGTCCAGGGCGGGCTGATGACCGAAGGACAGGTGATCGCCGCGCGTCTCAACCCGGCGACGGTCATCGATCGCGCCCAGGTGAAGGCCCCCGACTTCTTCCTCGACTGGGCCTTCGACGAAGTGCAGCGCATCGCCCGACCGTTTGCCCAGCATTCGCTGATCGTGCGCACCACCATCGACATGGGGCTGCAGAACGCGGCCGAAGATTCGGTCGAGTCCAGCCTTCGGCAATATGGCGAGAGCTTCCATGTGAAGCAGGGCGCACTGGTCATGGTCGAAAACGGCGGCCCCGTCAGAGCGATGGTCGGTGGTCGCGACTATGGCGAGAGCCAGTTCAACCGCGCCACGCGGGCGCTGCGCCAGCCGGGGTCCTCCTTCAAGGTCTACACCTATGCGGCGGCCATGGAAAAAGGCATGACGCCGGAGACCGTCGTCGTCGATGCGCCGATCACCTGGCGTGGCTGGTCGCCGCAGAATTATGGCCGCAGCTACGCCGGCCGCATCACCATCCTGACGGCGATCGCCAAATCGATCAACACGATCCCTGTGCGTCTCGCCAAGGACAAGCTCGGCACGGAACTGATCGCGCAGACCGCCAAGAACATGGGCATCGAGACGCCGCTGCGCACCGACAAGACGATGCCGCTCGGCACCTCCGAGGTGACCGTGCTCGACCAGGCAACGGCCTATGCGGTTTTCCCGGCCGGCGGCGTACAATCGCGCCGGCACGGCATCAGCCAGATCCTGAATTACGACGGCGACATCCTCTACGACTTTTCCCGCGATGAACCTCCGGCCAAGCGCATCCTTTCCGAGCAGGCCAACGCATCGATGAACTCGATGCTGACACAGATCCCCGTGATCGGCACCGCACGCAAGGCTGCACTCGACCACGGCATCGTCACCGGCGGCAAGACCGGCACCACCCAGGCCTATCGCGATGCCTGGTTCGTCGGCTTTACCGGCGACTACACGACGGCCGTCTGGTTCGGAAACGACGACTATACCTCGACCGACAATATGACCGGCGGTTCGCTGCCGGCAATGACCTTCAAGCGGCTGATGGATTATGCCGAACAGGGGATCGAGCACCGCCAGATTCCGGGGATAACCAACCCCGTGCCTGCCCCGAGCAAGCAGCCGCAGGTCGCCAATGCCAAGCCGGATGAAAATGCCCTGCCTCCATTGGTGCGGCCACGGTCGCTATCGGCAGACGTCACACGGCTCCTGCGTTCGGTGGGCGAAACTTTCGAACAGGCACCCGCTTTGAAGGCGCCGGACAAGAATGGCGGCAAAGTCGCCGTTCTCGGCGCTGCCGACGCCGGCTCCTCCCAACAGGTTCTCCCGAATGCCGCCAGAAATTGAACAGGCTCGAAACCGCGAATTGAAGGACCGGATCGATGCCGGCCGCGGGGCCAGCGCAATGATCGCCGTTGCGTCGCGCGCCCGTTTGGGCGAGACATGGGCTGCGCTGCGCCCTGCGCCGGTGCTTAACCGTATTCGATAGAGCCGCCCTTGTTCCGAATTCCCCTCCTCGTCGCCCTTACCCTTGCCATTGCCTTCGGCGGCGGCATCGCGTCGGCCGTCTGGGCGCTGAAGGCGACCGTCGGTTTCGGCTCGATCTCGATCGGCCCGTGGGTCGCTTTCCCCGAAGCGCAGACCGAGAATGCCGACCCCTATGCCAAGGCGCACCGCGCCCGCGCCGGCGAACTGCTCTACGGCGGCGCTGAAGGGCTGACGTTTACCGCGCAGACCGACGACAAGGGCGAAAAACTCTCCGCCGCTTGCTCCTACGATGTCTCCGGCCTCACACCGCAGGCTCGGTTCTGGACGCTTTACGCCGCAAACGCCGACGGCCTGCCGTTACGGCCCGGCTCGGACCTGCCCTCGGCGATCAACTCGTGGACAGTGCTGCGCGCCGAAGACAGTTCCTTCACCATCCATGCCTCGCCGATCGCCAAGCCGGACAACTGGCTTGCGTTGCGACACTCCGGGACGTTCCGGCTCGTGCTGACGCTGCTCGATACACCGACGGCAGGCTCCTCCGGCCTCATCGATCTCGCCATGCCGAAGGTGGTCAAGACGGGATGCGGCGATGCGTAGTGTTCTTTTCGCTTCCATCCTCGGCCTGGTGGGCGCGGCGATGCTGCATATCATCATCGTTCTGGTGCTGCCGCAGTTTACCGGTCGCGACGCCTATACGCGCGTGCTCGGCCTTCTCGAGATGGACAGCTTCTTCTCTTTGACGAGCACCCCGGGGCCGACAGGGCTCAGCAATGACGATCCTTATCTGCGCACCGCTGTCTGCAGCTTTTCGATTGCAGACGGTCCGGCGCGTTTCCTCGCCAGAGGTGCCGTGCCTTTCTGGTCGCTTGCCGTTTTCGACAGCGCATCGAATGAAGTCTTCAGCATGAACGACCATACGGCCGTCAACGGCGGGCTGGACCTCGTGGTTGCGACGCCGATCCAGCTGGTGGAGCTGCGCAAGACGCCGCCGGAAGCTCTGGCACAATCGATCATGGTGGAGATGAAGGAAGAGGATGGCTATGCGGTGCTGCGCGCCATGGCGCCGCTTGACAGCTTCGAGGATCAGGTCCGGAATTTCCTGGCGGAATCAAGCTGCGAGCCGTTCCGTCGCTAGTCACAAGGCCCTTGGCGCAGGATACCCACCCTTCAGCCTTGCCGTTCCTATCTAGATAGTGTGGAGAAGATAAACGCGACCGCACAGACGGAGCGTTGTTGGCACGAGCAAAGCCGTGCTCAAGCGGGCACACGCGGCCGGCACATGGCGGTGCCTACGGGTCTACTGCTTCTTGATCCGACGTCCGTCGGGCGCGGTTGGCTGCGGATCGCGGCCATCAAGACGCTCGTAGCGGATTCCGGTAAACAGAAGCACTTTAGCTCCGCCCGATATGGCCGGAGGCCTGCGTGGTGGCATTTGGACCTTGTGGTCCTGCATTCTGATCACGTCTGCCATGCTCGTCTCCATATCGGCTTGAGACGGATGAACTACCGTACAGATTTCACCCTGCCCGTTCGGGGCCAGCGCATTTTTCCAGGCAATGCCCGGACAGGCGCGCTTTTCTCATCTTCTCCTTCTTCCGGTCGCCCGGACGTTGCTGCTTGCTCAAGTGGTGCAGACCAATCATAGACGGTCCGCCTCGATTGAGCCATAGGCTGGTTAACAGATGGTTAACGCTGCATCTGCACCCTAACCTGTAGGCAGTATGTCCCCCGGAATTGCAAAACACTGTACCCGGGGTAACAGCTTCGGGCGGAACGGGGAAAGGCTAGCGCCTGGACAACAGGCCGAAGAGGAAGGAAACGCCGGCAACCGTCAAAAGCGTCGAAATCGGCTCTTCACGGACACGCTCTCGCACACGCTCCGTCATCAACTCCGCTTCGCTGTGAACAACCGCTTTGGCACCGGTCCCGATCGCCGCCACGCTGTCGGTCAGCCGGGCAATCTCGGCGCGCAACTCAGCAATCTGTGCTTCCAGCTCGACGCGAGCAGCCGATGCTTCCACTTCATTCCCTCCCGCATCACGCACCGCCTGCAGTTTCTTTTCTACCATTGCAACGCTCCTTCTCTTGCCCGGTTTCAACGCACCGCGACGGCAATGGTTCCGAACCTGGGCCGCGAAAATCCGAACGAAAACGAAAACGGGCGACCCAAGGGCCGCCCGTCCGAAAGCTGGGGCGAATTGCTCGCCGCTCTTTATCTCACGCGCATTACTCTACGCAGGATGGATCCATCGCCTGGCATCGAATGAATGGGGCCGGGCGAACGCCGCCGCCGTAACCATCTTCGAAATCCTCGCGCACCCGTACGCCGTCTCGATCCCGGCGACGTTCCCAGTCGCGGCGGTCGTCGCCGCCTGCCTGATCGTCCCAGCGCTCGCCGTATCTCCGATCGCGCTCCCAATTCTGGCGATCGCGGTCCCGTTCCCAGTCCCGGCGATCGCGGTCGCGCTGGCGTTCCCAATCCCGGGGCCGGCGATTATCGTCGGCCCAATCCGGTCCACGGCGCCAGCGGTCGCGATCGCGATAGAAGTCTCGGCCACGATAGTTGCGATCCCAATAACGATCGAACTGGAAGACGACCGTCGGGATGCCCAGCGGACGATAATACTGCGGTTCGACAAAGACCCTGTTGCGGCGATAGTCCGCCTGCACATAGCGCCCCGCGACCCAGCCGCGGCCGCCATAGAAGGAAACGTCGCACCAGGGCAGATCGGCAAGGCAGCCGTGGATTTCAACGGATTCGCCGACCGGGATCATCGAGACTGCCGGATAGCGTGTGCTTGGACCGGACCGCATATTGACATTGGCGGTGGCAAATCCCTCTGCAGCCTCGGCAATTGCCGGTGCCAGGAAAAGCGCGCATATGGCCGCCGCGCGCAACACCATTTTCTTCACAGTAAGCATTCTCCCATCGGAAGGCCCCTCTTCACCAGGCCTTCTTACATCGGCGGGCGTCCGGAACCCTTCACCGTCACCGCGATCACTTAAAGCCGCTTGTGGATTTTTTAAGGCTGGATCGGCAGAGCGCACAGCAAGCCGGGCTTTGCGGCCGAAAGCGCACAAAATTATCGGCCGCTTGCGCGCCGCAAGCCTGAATAAAGCCCCAACGTCCATAGTTAACAGTACGCTAACGCTTTTCTTTTATTTTTAGTGACGTGTGCCGTTCCGGATCGCCGGCAATGGCGATCATGTTTTGCGTGCAAGGATTTATCGTGACGGATCGCTTTCGTGAGTTGGAAAGGCCTCAGACGGGCCGCTTGAAGGACGTCGTCCTGATGGCAACCGTCAGCGGTTTCGAAAGCCTGCGGATCCCTCGCAAATCCGACATGAAGCAATTCGCCGAATTGTTCGAGCCATTGTTCCTCGGCTCCAGCAGCGAAGCGCGCCGTCAGGCCGCCGCCGCCCTGTCGCAGTGCCCGCATGTTCCAGAGCCGGTCGCAGCCTTGATCGGCAGCATGCCGATCTCGATCGCCGCCATTTTCCTGACCCGCTCGCAAGCCCTGTCGGACCGGACGCTTATCGGCATCATTCGCCAGCAGACCGCGGCTCATGCCAGTGCAATCGCCCGCCGTGCGGCCCTGTCGCCGTCCGTGATCGATGCCCTGGTCGAACACCACAACCCCGCCGGCCTTTCCGCCCGACCGGACGTGCGGCAACGACCGGTCACGGAACCTCCAGCTCCGGCCAAGCCGGATGCTGACGCCGAGGCAGCTCGAAACGCGCGCGAAGAAACCTTGCGTGCCGAGATCAAGGCACTTGCCCGCGCCGGCGCGCACGAGGCAGCTGCGGCTGCATCCACCATCATACCGATCACCGCCACGCTGAGCGCCCTCCTGGTGCGCTTTGCCCGGAGCGGCGAGATCATCCTGTTCTCGCGTGCACTGGCGACCGCACTCGATGCCGGCGGGCCCCTGGTCGAGCGCATCCTCCTCGACGTCTCCGGTCAGCAGCTGGCAACGAGCCTGATCGCCCTGTCGATGCCGACCGACGATCTCATCTTCGTGCTGCAATCGCTTTATCCGCATCTCGCGGAATGCATCGGCGGAGCCAGCCGCGCAAAAGCCTTGACCGGCACCATGGACCCGACGTCGAGCCGCGAACGGCTCGACGCATGGCTGCAATCGGAGGCGCGGGACGGCGCGCCCGCCGCGCGGCACCAGACCTATCTTGCGGACGACCATGCCAATGATGCGCGGCAACCGGCCATCCGCAAGGTCGCCAAGACTGCCGGCGGTGCCAAGTCGCAGCGCGTCTTCGGTCGCGGATAGGTCCCGGCAACGACTGAGCCTTGACCGAATAGAAGCGAAGACGTCTGACGGCGATGCCGGAGAGTCTGGAAGGTTCGCCGATTGAGTAGATCTGATCGTCCACGCGAGCGTCCAACGGCCTCCACCAGGTGGAGAGTCAAGCAGCTCTCACACATGGTTCAAGAGAGGTTTGCACCATCTTCCGCTACGACGTCGAACAGGTCGGAGTGATCATCCAACTCGATCTCGACGATCCAGCAATCCGGATCGAAACGGATCTCACTGGCGAGTGCGCCATCCACCTCGTCGCCATCGCGATCCTTCAGGCGGATCTCGAATTTGCGACCGGTGTCGGCGCCGTCATCGAAGAAGTTCTGCGGTGCCGGCGCAAAAAGCGTCTCGGTACCCATTCGCGTGCGGTGGCGGATGAAGATCGCGCCGGCGTCCTCCGCTCCCTTGCGCAAGACAGCTGCGTAACCGCCGAGCGCGAAGGCCCGGCGCAACAATGCGGAAACGAAGATGTGAGACTTGAGGCGCATGGAGAGCCTGTATACGGGCAGAGCCGGGCTTGCAAATCTGCTGCCGTGGTAAAGAACACGTTCTGGTTTTCGCGGTGGTCGCTGCCGGCATTGCGCAGCCGCGGGTCAACATGGCGTGTCAGCGATGCTGCAATGCCTTGACCTGGCTGGACGGCTGCTTAAGTCGATGCGGCCTTGAGGAGTTATCCGGCAGGCAAATCGCCTTTACGACATCGGAGACGAAACCGTGAGAACGTGCCTCAAAGGGCGCCGATCTCCTTGAGTTTTTTCAACACTTTCGCATTGGGCTCGCCGGTCTGCGGCAGGCGATAGTGCTTCTCGAAATGGCGGATGGCCGCGCGCGTCTGGTCTCCCGCGACGCCGTCGACCACGATGTCGGCATAGGCGAGATTGCTCAAGCCCTTCTGGATGTTCAAAACCAGCTCACTCGATACCGGGATTTCCGCACGCGGAATGAACATCTTGTCGGTCTCGGCCGAGCGGATAGCGGCGGCAACCGGATCGGCATCGGCAACGGCCCGTTTCGGGTCGGTGTAGGGTCGGCTTGCCGGCATTGCCGCGGCCATCTTCTGGCCGGACGTAGCCCGCAGCGTGCGCAGCAACTCGGCGCTCGCGGTCCCCGTCTCAGTGCGCCCGGCCTGCTTCTCAAACCGCAGGATCGCGGCTGATGTGCGTGGGCCCGAGCGCCCATCCGGCACGCCATCGTAAAGGCCGATGCGGTTTAGTTCCTTCTGGATGTCGGCGACCAACGCTAGAGTGGACGTGTCCGGCACCGAGGCGACACGTTCGGGTGACGGTTTTTCGGCAGGAGCATCAGACGAAGCCGCTGCAATCACGTCCTCGACGCGTTCCGTCTCTTTGTCGTCCTCGCGCTCGATGACGAAGGTGGTGACGTTGCGCGGTTCGATCTCGGCGCCCTTGGCGGCGGCAATGCGCTCGGCCGTCTCCGGGCTGACAAGCGGCACGCGGGTGCGGAGCAGAGGTGATGGATGCGCGCCGTGCTGATACCACATGGCGTTGGCGGCGACGAACGAGAAGACCACGGCAAAGGCAGCCGAACCGCCGGCGCTCAAGGGATGGCGGGCCACCAGCCGGCCAGCAAGCGCAACACCGCGGCCGGCGAGAGCCAACCCACGCATGGCAAGGCCTGGCGCGGAACGCGCCGCCTTCTTGCGTTCAGGCTGTTTTCGCTTGCGCGGCGCCATATCCCCGTTCCTCGTTCAAACCCGTCCTTTCGAATCGGTCACCATCGGCAACCGCCTGCGTGTCGTTATCTCTCAGCCGCGGCGGAAATTCGACGGTGACGGCCGAGCGTGGCTCCTCACGATTGGCCTCGACGATGCCAGACCCGTCGGCAGGCAGCGTAACGGTGATCACCGTGCCCTCGCGCTCGCGGCTGCGGATCGCGATCTCGCCGCCGTGAAGTGCCACAAGGCCCTTGACCAGCGAGAGACCCAGACCGGTGCCCTCGTAGCGGCGGGTATAATCGTTCTGGATCTGGACGAAGGGTTGCCCCAGCATCTGCAATTTGTCGGCGGCGATGCCGATGCCGGTGTCGCTGACGGTGAGCTTCAAGGACGGGCCGTCGAGTTCGGCGTCGATCGTGACCATGCCGCCTTGGTCGGTGAACTTGATGGCGTTTCCGACAAGGTTGATCAGAACCTGCTGGAAGGCACGCTGGTCGGCATTGATTTCGCCGACACTGCGGGTCACGCGGCTGGCAAGCTTGACGCCCTTCTCCTGCGCCTGATGCGACAGCATCGCTTCGCAGGCGGCGACGGCTTCCGCCACCCGGAAGGGTTCGGGAACCAGTTCGTAGCGGCCCGCTTCGATCTTGCTCATGTCGAGCATCGTGTTGACGACGGACAGCAGGTGCTCGCCCGACTTGTGGATCAGGCTGACATATTCGCGCTGGCGGTCGTTTTCGAGCCGGCCGAAATACTCGCCGGACAAGACGTCGGAGAAGCCGAGGATCGCGTTGAGCGGCGTGCGCAGTTCATGGCTGACGGCCGCAAGGAAACGGGTCTTGGCATCGTTGGCCGATTCCGCCTCCGCCGTTCTCGCCGCAGCTTCGGCGCGCAGCCGTGCCTCCCGCGAGACATCGCGCGACTGCGCCAGGATCGCCGTCAGACGGCCGTTGCGGTCGAGAAGCGGCGCCAGTTCGCAGCACATATGGACGAACTGTTCGCCTTCCGCCGGCAGCGACTGGCGTTCGATGCGAATATCGACGGTTGCCCGCTCACCGCCCTGGCGCAGCACATCGATCGCGCTCAGGAACGTGATGCGGTCGGAGACGTGGATCTGCTCGATGAAGCCGCGGCCACCCGGGTCGCGCATCAGGGTCAGGTGCTCCGCCGCGTCGCGGCCGTGAATGGAGAGAACATTGCCGCGCAGATCGTGCACGGTCACGAGACCGGCGAAAAGGTCGTAGGCGGCCGAAAGATCCGGAAGGTCAGGTGCTGCCGGTTCAGGCGTTTCTGCAACCTGGTTGCCGCGTCCGCGAGCAATGGCAGCAGCAGCGGCCAGCAGCGAGGCGGACGCCCACAGAGCGGTGCCGAGCGGCAATGCGGAGGAAACGGGCATGGCGAGCGCGAGTGCCAGCGGTACTGCCGGAAGCGCGGTCAAGGAGACTGCTGCAACGGTACGCAGACGCTTGAGGTCGCGACGGCCGATGGCGGAGCCGGCCTCGCGGCGAGGCAACCACAGGGCAGCGGCCTCGTCCACGCGGGACGTCCATCTGCCAGCCATGTCACGCAATACGCTCACGCCTTACCCTGCCACATTTGTTGTTCTTGCGAGGCTGTGAGTGACCGGTTTCCGCTTCATGCGGACCGCCATTCGAACTGCCTCGTGACATGTCGGAATCTCGCATCCCCGGCTTAATGAAAGAATAAACGGGAGTGTCCCGGAATGGCGCTAAACGCCTGAAAAATCCCGTTTTGAGGCAATTCGGACGACCTTCATTTCTTGTGGTTAACGGGGCGTAAGCAACGGATTTCCGTGCATTTTCCGCCTCTCGTTAAGGATTTGGGCAAGGCGCCCCGGTGCCGTTGCCCACGCTTTCGGGCTTTGCCGGCGGCCCGCCGCCACGAACCTTAACGGCAAAAGCTAAAATGCGACACAAATGCCCGGCAATTCCTGAAAATCGGGAATTTCATTAAAATTCGAAACAAATGCTGCGGGTTTTTGAAAAGCCGTCTTGTGATTCCCCGCCTAATGTCGGTCTCAACAAAGGGCCGGGCGACGAAAGACGGCGGTCCTCATGGAAACGACGGTGGGCGTGAACGGGTATCAGGGGATACTGCGGCGCTCCAGGATGCCGAAAGCGGAAAAACCGGCTAGAAGACCGGCGGGCGCGGCAGCCGAATACAGGATGGGCAGAACATGTGGTTTCTCATCAAGGCGACATTCTGGTTTTCGATGGTGCTGGTGCTGCTGCCGTTCCTCGATCCATCGAGCGCAGAGAAGCTGGAGCACGGACCGAAGGTCGAGCTCGGCGATACCTTCTCGGCCGCCAATGAGGCTTTCCAGTATATCAGCGCGATCTGCATCCAGAAGCCCGAGGTCTGCGAAAAGGGTGCTGAAACCTTCGTCGCTCTCGGCCACCGGGCCCGTGAAGGCGCTCGCATCGCCTATGAATTCCTTGACACCCAGTTTGCCGAAACCGATGCGATCAAGCCCGACGCCAAGGTGACGACCGGCACTGTCGGCCAGGCGGCCGATGCCGCCACCCAGCTGGTCGCGCCGATCGAACAGACCGCTGCAGAGACCGCGCCGGTGTTCAAGCGCACCCCGGTTCCGGAAAAGCGCCTCGACCCCAAGGCATCTCTCACCCAGTAAACATTTTCTTGCCGTTGCAACACGTCCGCTGCCATCGACGGCCAACATTTGACACTGCCTGACTTGCCGCCTTCTTGCGGCCGCCGCGAGGATCCCATCCCCTCGCGGCGTTTTTCTTTTTCGACCTGCAACCGAAGGGCGGTCCATCAACAGGCTCGCACAAGACATGGCTGTTTAGGTCCCCGCACATTCCGCGGAGGCTGCCCCGATGCAGATATACGGGTTCTTTTCCAACGCCAGCGCGGTGCGTGCGACCACAGTCGGATCGCCGGCCGGCATCGATGCGGCACCGCTGGCGCAAAGAAACGGATCTTCCCTTCTCAATCTCCTGCGCGCAGACGATGAAACCACCGCCAATCGCAAGGCCGTGGCCAAGAAGAAGCTGGACGAACTGAAGGAACAACTGCAGATGCTGCGGTTCTGGGCCTCGGACCCGGAGACGCTTGCACGGCTTGCAAAACAGTTGGCCCAGCAGCTTGGCGCAGCCGCACAGCAATTCTCCGGCGGTGGCTCGGCTGGCATGGAAGGAGGCGGCGACGCCGCGGCCGGTGCAGCGTCTGCAACAGCAACGGCGGCCTCGGCGATGATGCAGGCAAGTGCCGACGAGACGGCAAATGCCGGTGGCAAAAACGGCAAGGACAGCGACACGACCGGGCCATCGTCCTTTGCCGAGCGCGCCTACCGCGAATTCAGCTCCAATAGTTCGGAGGATAACTCCCATGCAAGCACAAGTGCGGAGTTCAAGGTGCTTGCCGAGCAGCTCAAACAACTGCTGAGGAAGGCGGAGCAGGATCTGCGTGCCAAGGGCGCCGCCAGCGACGCGGACGACGCGAGAAAGGCGGGCGCAGCGCTCACCACCTCGATTGCATCTCTCGACGCACCCAGAACAGCCGGCGCGATTGCCGCTGCCATCGCAATCCCCACAAGCGTTTCGATCTGATGCCGCATCCGCGGCCGAATTGAGCGCTGATGCGACTGATCCCAACCTGCGCTGATATTGACCTCTTGCGTGGGACCGTGTGCGGTCATCCGGTAAGGAGCGGACCTCAGAGCGATGCCTTGGCATCGGTCGAGGATTACGACGCTGCCGGTGGCCGACAGACGACCCACCCGAAGGGCCCCGCGCAATAGGTCAATATCAGCGCAGGTTGGTTTGAGTGGTGATTCGCAGTTCTCATCCGTGCTACCATCACCTATATGAAAGTCACGACGATCCCGGCACCGTAAACACTGCTGTGGATCGCGGCACAGGCATCGATCTCGGGCGGCGACGGGCGCCGCCGGACGGTGTCGATAATCGGACCGGACCATGACCACGCTTGACCAGATCATCGACGACTTCATCTTCCTCGACGAATGGGAAGATCGCTACCGCTATGTGATCGAACTCGGCAAGGCCCTGCCCGAGATGCCCGATGCCAAGCGCACCAGTGAGAACAAGGTGCAGGGCTGTGCCAGCCAGGTCTGGCTCGCCACCCAGGTGACGGGCGACCCCGAGGATCCGATTTTGGTCTTCGAAGGCGAATCCGACGCACACATCGTGCGCGGACTGGTCGCCATCGCGCTTGCGATCTATTCCGGCAAGCATGCTTCCGAGATCTCCAGGCTCGACGCCATCGATACATTCAGCAAGATCGGGCTGATCGAGCATCTGTCGACACAGCGCGCGAACGGCCTGCGCTCGATGATCCGGCGCATCAAGAACGAAGCCGAGACCCGCCTCGCCGCCTGATACCAACCTGCGCTGATATTGGACATTTTCCCAAACTGAAAACACAAAGGCCGGGCAGACGCCCGGCCTTTGTGTTCATTGACTCTCCAACCATCAAGCCAGACCGGTGCCGAGCGCAGTCAAGGCAATGGTCGTCAGGTCGACTTACTTGCCGCGACGCTTGCGGCGCTGGCCGAGGCCCATTTCCTTGGCGAGGCGTGACCGTGCTTCGGCATAGGCGGGCGCAACCATCGGGTAGTCGGTCGGCAGATCCCACTTCTCGCGATACTCTTCCGGCGACAGGCTGTGATGCGTCATCAGGTGGCGCTTCAGCGACTTGAAGGTACCGCCACATTCGAGGCAGGTGATCTGGTCGTCCTGAACGGACTTGCGCACCGACACGGCCGGCTTCGGCTTTTCAACGGGAACCACGACCGGCGCAGGTGCAGCCGTGTTGTTGAGAGCCGAATGGACGTCGGCGATCAGCGTCGAGAGCTCGGCGGCCGGAACGACATGGTTGCTGACATAAGCGGAAACGATCTCAGCCGTCAGTTCAACCAGAAGTTCATGGCTCGCGCCAAGCGTTGTTTCAGTCATTTCATTCTCCTATCGGAATTCAGCACAAACCCGAAACATGTTTCAGGAAGAGGAATACATGCAAATGCCGCCGGGAAGCCTTCGCTGCCTTGGGACAGACCATCAATCGCGCAGCAAGGACAAATTCTTGCCGCAATATCAAGAGTTGGAATTTTGATCACGAAACCTATTGCCGAGTCGCTGGATCAACCAGCCTCTCAAAGCAACAGCCAATATTCACAACTCAAGCTGGAATTTCAGCTCTAAGTATTTTCCACGACGACACTTTACATTTACTCGATTAACATCGATCTGCGAAAATTCCAAACATAAATTTGGGCGACGGCAGCAACTTTATTTCGCAATTGCTAACGCGGCCGCGATCTATCGCGATGTGCTGAAATACAGAATCAGAAACGTTGCCGTTCAATGCCGGCGCGGCTCTTCCTTTTGCGGAAGCTGATCTATGACCGATTGTTTCGTCAGCCTGTAACCCGCCTGATGAGCGGCCTTTGCCAAGAGATGAGCGGAAATGGGGGCCGTCAGTACGAAGAAAAAGAAACCTGCCAATGCCCGAAACAGTATTGCGATATCGAGCGAGTGCAGTCCCGCGGCCAAAAGCAGCAGGCCCGAACCAACGGTGCCAGCCTTGGAGGCGGCGTGCATACGGGTGTAGAGGTCGGGAAAACGTACGATACCGATCGCCGCCAGCAAGGAAAACATGGCGCCACCGACAAGCAGGACAGCAACACAAAGCGCAATGATGGCCTCGAACATCGGTCCCATCAGCGTCCTCCCTTGCGTTTGTGCCGGGCAGTCTTGGCTTGCTGCGGACGACCCCGCTTCCCGGCAGCGGGCGCTGCCTGCTGCGGGCTCGCCCTCTCCGGTGAGAGACCGCGTGCCAGAACGAAGCGGGCAAAGGCGACGGTTGCGAGGAAGCCGACCAAGCCAAGGGCAATGGCGATATCGATATAAAGATTGAAGCCGGTGCGGATGGCAACGACCGCGATAAGCCCGATGGCAATGGCCACGAGCATATCGAGGCCCAGGACCCGGTCGGGCAGCGTCGGGCCGCGGATGATGCGCCACACGGTCACCAGCAGCGCCGTAGACAGCAGCACGAGTGCAAAGCCGGTGGCGGCCGAAAGAATCTGATCCGGAATCGTCATTCGAAAGCCTCCCGGATGCGGCGTTCGAAGCCATTGGCGATATCGCGCCTGAGGCCCCCTGGGTCCGCACAATCAAGCGCGTGAACGTAGAGGGTCTTGCGGTCCTCCGAGACGTCGACCGAAAGCGTGCCCGGCGTCAGCGTGATCAGGTTGGCAAGCAGCGCAATCTCGAAGTCGCTCTTGACCGTCAGCGGGTAGGAGAAGATCCCCGGCTTCAGTCGCATTTTCGGTTGGACGACCATGAGAGCGACCTTGGTCGCAGAGACTGCCAGCTCTTTGAAGAACAATGCCGTCAGCAGGAGGATCTTCAGCGGCCGAACCGGATAGGCGACAGGCTGCAGTTCGCGCCGGATCAGCCATAGGGATAGCGCGCCCATGGCAAAGCCAAGCAAGAGGTTCGGCACGCTGAGGCTGCCGCTGATTGCGGCCCAGATCGCGGTGAAGATCAGATTGATCCAGAGCAGCTTGATCATCGGGCGGCTCCCGGGAAGACCGAGTTCAGATAGCTCGACGGCTCGGAAAGCCCGGCTGCGGCATTCTGGATCGCTGAAAGCAGCGGCTCGGGATAGAGGCCGATCGTGAGCGTCAGCACAGTCAGCGCCGCCAGCGGCAGAAGAATGGCAGCGGGGATCTGCGCCTCGGCCGTTGCCCCCCGCCCTTCGGCCGCGTCCCGCCAATAGGCAAGCAGGAAGAAACGGCCGGTGGCGATCGTGGTCAGGAAACCGGTGACGAGCAGCGCCGCGGCAAGCCACCAGGCGCCGATGTCGAGCGCGGCCTTGACCAGCATGACCTTGGGCCAGAATCCCGAGAACGGCGGCAGGCCGGACACCGCAAAGGCGAGCATCAGACTAATGGCGGCGAAGCCGACATGGCGGCGATAAAGGCCGGCAAGCGACAACAGCGAGAAGCTGCCGCCAAGCTTCGCTGCGACGCCGGAAGCAAAGTAAAGTGCCGTCATCACAAGCATCGAATGCAGGGCATAGAAGATCGCGCCGCCGATGCCGCCCGGCCCGCCGACGGCGACGCCAGCGAGGATCGAGCCGATACCGGAGATCACGAGATAGCCGAGCATGCGGCGGAAATCCGACTGTGCCAATGCGCCGAAGACGCCAACCAGCATCGTCAGAGCGCCGACAGCCGCCATGACGAAGCTGAGCTCCTCCCGCTCCAGCGGCAACAGCATCACAGTGACGCGGATCAGCGCGTAGATCCCGACCTTGGTCAGCAGCCCTGCAAAGAGCGCCGACACGACAACGCGCGGCGTATGATAGGACGCCGGCAGCCAGAAATTGACGGGGAATGCCGCCGCCTTCATCCCGAAGGCCAGCACGAACAACGCCGTCAGTGTCATCAACGGCGCGGTGCCGCGCAGGCCTTCCGCCTTGCGAGCAATGTCGGCCATGTTGAGCGTGCCGAAGCTCGCATAGAGATAGCCGGTCGCAATCAGGAACAGAGTCGTCGCGACGAGATTGAGGAAACCGTATTTCACCGCGCCGTCGATCTGCTCGCGCTCGGAGCCGAGCACGATCAGGCCGAAGGACGAGATCAGCAGCACCTCGAACCAGACGTAGAGGTTGAAGATGTCGCCGGTCAGAAACGCACCCGAGACGCCCGCCATCAGCAGCATCAGGAAGGGATAGAAACCGTATCGCCGGCCACTGTCATTGATGTCGGCAAGCGAGTAGATACCGCCGGCAAGCGTAACGATGGAGGCCGCGAGCGCAAAGAGCGCGCCGGTCAGGTCGACGGTGAAAGCGATGCCGAAAGGCGGCAGCCAGCGCCCCATCACCATCGTCATCGGACCGCTAGCGATCACTTGCTGCAGCAGCAGCCCGTCGATCACCACCAGGCCGGCGAGCCCCGCGACCGCGATGAACGGATGCAGGCCGATCGGGCGGCGCAGCATGACGAGCAGCGCCCCGAACGCCAGGCACCAGGCGACCGGTAGGATCACCAGCCAATCGGCAGCCGCAACCGGCTCGATAACGAGGGCTGCGGAAAGATCGGCTGGGGGTGAAGTCGAAACGGCCATGGGTCGGTCAGTATCCAAGCGGCTGAGCCGGCTCTTCTTCCGGCTCGGCGACGCGCATCTCGTCGGTATTGTCGGTCGAAAGATCCTCGTAGGCGCGCCAGGCCAGGACCAGCAGGAAAGCGAAGAAGGAGAAGGAGATGACGATCGCCGTCAGGATAAGGGCCTGCGGCAGCGCATTCGCCGCCCGCCCGGCGAGCGTATCGGCGCCCTCCGGAACAACGGGCGGGACGCCGCGCGTCAGCCGACCGCCGGTGAAGATCAAAAGGTTGACGGCATTACCCAGGATCGCGACGCCTAGCAGAACGCGAATGATGTACTTCGACAGCAGCAGATAGATCGCAACGGTAAAGAAGATGCCGACGAGCAGCGCGAACCACGCCTCCATCATTCACCTCCCCGCTCTTCGAGCGACAGGGCGATCGAGCTGATGGCGCCGACGACGACGAGATAGACGCCACAATCGAACAGCATCACCGTCGATAGCGGCACCTCCGCGCCAAACAAGGAGGGATAGATCCAAAGCCCTGTCATGAAGGGCACGCGGGCCGCCATCGAGATCAAGCCGGCGATGGTGGCAGCGAAGAGGCCGGCGCCCGCGATCGCCATCGGATGGAAGTAGATGGCGCGACGCACAGTCTCTACACCGCAGGCGATACCGTAGATCGCCAGCGCCGACACGGCGATCAGCCCGCCGATGAAGCCGCCACCCGGCTCGTTGTGGCCGCGCAACAGCACGAAGATCGAAAACAGCACCATCAGGCTGGTCAGAAACGGCGCGACGGCACGGAAAATCACCGATCTCATGCGCGATCCTCCGCATCCGGGTCATTGTCGGCAATGCGCCGCAGCGAGCCGGCCCTGAGGCGAACGAGAGACAGGATGGCGAGACCCGTCACCATGACGACGGCAATCTCTCCGAGCGTGTCCGTGCCGCGGAAATCGACGATGATGACGTTGACGACATTGGCGCCATGCGCAACCGTCTTCGAATAGAGATTGAAGAAGTCCGTCAACGAGGCGTCAAAGGGCACGCCGGTAACCTTCAGCAGCATCAGCCCGAAACCGAGGCCGCAGGCGAGCGCAATGGCCACATCAGGCACTTTCTGGATGAGCGGCCGGTGGTCGGAGGGCGAGAGCCTCAACCGCGTCATCACCAGCGCCAGCACCACAACCGACAGGGTCTCGATCATGAACTGGGTGAAGGCGAGATCCGGCGCACCATAGAGCAGGAAGATGACGGCGACGGCAAAGCCCTGAATGCCGAGCGAGACGATCGCAGTCAGCCGGTCGGCCGCGCGCACGACGGCGAAGAGCCCGATGACGGCGATCGCCATGATCGCAAGCTCGTGCAGCGGCACGTTGCCAGCAAAGAACGGCGCACGCGGCAGTTCGCCGTAGTAAAGCGGCGCGCCCAGCAATACGGCGGCGACCAGCACGAATGTCGCCGTCATGTAGACGTCAAGACGACCGGATTGCAGCCGGCGCGTCAGCGCGACGGAAAAGCGGACGAGGCCGCGCATGAACTGATCGAAACCGCGATCCGGCCCCCAGCCGATGTCGGCAAGAATCGTTGCGATGAAGGCGCGCAGACGGGCGAGGTTGAGATAGAAGACGACGCCCAGAACGACGGTCGCAAGAGACAACACCAGCGGCATGCCGATATGCGGAACCACCGAGATTGTGACCTGCCTGCGCTCGCCGGCAATCGCGGTCGCCATCGGCGCCGACACAAGCTCGTGGGTGAGATTGGACAGTAGCGCTGCCGAAAGCCCTTTGACCGCCAAAAGCGCCGGGCCGAGCCAGAGAAGCAGCGGCGCCTCGTGTGCGCACTTCGGCGTTTTTACCGTTGGGCCGATAAAGGGCCTGAGCCCGACGGCGAACGCGACGGCAAACATCAGCGCATTGCCGACGATGGCAAGGGCAGCGAACACCATCGCGCGCCGGTCGAAGCCGGAGAGCGCGTAATAGATCTCTTCCTTGGCGAGGAAGCCAAAGAACGGAGGCAGGCCGCCCATGGAAAGCGCCGAGGCGAGCGCGATCACGAATGTCAGCGGCATGGCGGAACGCAGTCCGCCGAGCTTCGTCACATCGCGCGCGCCGGTCTCGTGGTCGATGATGCCGGCGACCATGAACAGCGCGCCCTTGAACAGCGAATGCGCAACGAGATAAAGCGCCGCCGCCTCGATGGCATGCGGGAAACCGAGGCCGGTCAACATCACAAGGAGACCGAGGGATGCCATGGTGGTGTAGGCGAGCATCAGCTTGAGGTCGGTCTGGCGGCAGGCGAGAACGGCGCCGATCACCAGCGTGGCGCCGCCGAACAGCGGCAGCAAAATCTGCCATTCCGGCGTTCCGCCGAGCACCGGGTTCAGGCGCATCAGCAGATAGACGCCAGCCTTCACCATCGTCGCGGAATGCAGGTAGGCCGAGACGGGTGTCGGCGCCTCCATCGCGTTGGGCAGCCAGAAATGGAAGGGAAACTGGGCGGACTTGGTGAAGGCGCCGCCGAGCACCAGCAGCAGTGCCGCAAGATAGAACGGGCTCTCGCGCATTTCCGGACCAAAGGACGTGAGCAGCGAAAGCTGCGTGACGCCGGTGACGTTCCAGATGATCAGCAGGCCCGCAAGCAGGAAAAGCCCACCTCCCCCGGTGACCACCAGCGCCTGAAGGGCCGCGCGCCGGGCCGCCTCGCGCGAATGGTCGAAGCCGATCAGCAGAAACGAGGTGATCGAGGTCAGCTCCCAGAAAACGAACAGCATCAGGAAGCTGTCGGACACCACGAGCCCGAGCATCGATCCCATGAACATCAGGATGAACGAGAAGAACCGCCCCTGTTGCGGGTGCCCCTTCAAGTAGCCGCCGGAATAGAGCACGATCAGCGTGCCGATACCGGCGATCAGAAGCGCGAAGGTCAGCGACAGGCCATCGATCAGCCAGGAGAAGCTGACATTGAAAGATGGGATCCATTCATAGCCGCCAGTGACGGTTTCGCCGCGAGAGACCTCTGGCCAAAAGCGCATGAAGTGCAGGACGATCGCCGCAGGAAAAAGCGCAAGGATCCAGGCCGCATTGTGCCCCAGGAGTCGGGTCAGGAGCGGCGCGACAAGTGCCGCGACGAAAGGGAGGGCCAAGGCCAGCAATGTCAGGGCCGCAACATCCATCGTCCGGGCGCGCTCCTTTGCGATTTGATTGTCGGATCAAACGAATACCCGACATAAAAGATGGGTGGAGGCGCCTCAAGTGCGAATCGGGTAAAATCGACGTTATGCCCTGTTAACTCCGGCAAATGCCCGGAAGATCTCCGGTTTTCTTGTGAGATTGGCGGTTATGCTTGGCGGCCAGGGCAAATCATCCGATGTGGCATCGCCTTAACATTCACGCCCGCTCGGTGCGGGTCATCGCCGCCGATCAGCCGGCGTACGCGATTAAAGTGTTGTTAGCAACGTGCAGTGCTATCTGTCGCGCAGCACCCTCTGTGTCTGGTATTTCGTTGCGAATGGATGGTATTTCGGGCGTGCGAGATGCGGTAGGGTCGGCTCCCTTCGCCCGAGAATTTGAAAAATCGTCAAGTATTTGAATTTTCAGGAATTGCGACTGTATTTCATGCCTTCTGACGGGCGCGACATGAGATCGTTCGCTACCGCCGTTTGGCTGAGGCGCGGAACTGCAACTGCATTTCTCTTGAACCCGCGAGGTCTGGCTTGGAACGGTCTCACATTGTGGCGGTGACCAGTGTACTGGCGGCGCTCGGCGCCATCCTTCCGATCGCCGCCGCGTTCTATCTCTCGTGGTCGGTCGCCACCAGCAGGGAAGAGAGCCGCCTCACTCGCCTTGCCGAATATGCGATCATGCGCGCCGATATGGCGTTCGGCGAAGCAACGTCGGCGCTCAAGGCTGCGGACGGGTTCAGGTTCACGCCCTGCTCGCAGGAGCATATCGCGGCGATGCGCACACTTGTCGTCACCACGCGCTCCATCGAGGATATCGGCTACTTTGAGAACGATCAGCTGAAGTGCACCTCCTGGGGCAAGCCGGAAACGACGATCGCCCGCCAACAAGTCGACTTCACCACAGCCAACGGCATCGGCGTGGCGGCGCGCGTTCACCCGACGATCAGCAACGGTCGGGCGATGCTGGGATTCCGGTACCGATCCTACAGCGCGCTGACCGATCCGGCTCGGCTCGTCGACGTGCTCGCCTCCCCGGATACGCGCCTTGCGATCGCCAGCGACACCGGCACCCTCGTTGGCGCGTTGAACGACCCGGATGCGTCGCTGATCAAGCGGCTGATCGAGCATCCGCAGACCGGCAGCGATGCGGACAATCTGTTTGCCGCCTCGACCGGATCCGGCTGGATTGCCATTGCGACATCGTCACGGGCGTCGCTGCTGGACGATCTCGGCCGCGAACGACTGCTGCTCCTGCCGCTCGGCGCGATTGTCGCCGCATTGATGGTCGGCCTCGTCTTCTGGCTGTCGCGGCGACGCCTCTCGCCGCTCGGCGAACTCTCGATCGCCGTGCAACGCCGCGAATTCATCGTGCACTACCAGCCGCTGATCGAGATGAAGACCGGCATCTGCGTCGGCGCGGAAGCGCTGGTGCGCTGGCGCAGGCCTGACGGCTCGCTGGTCAGGCCTGATACCTTCATCCCGCTTGCAGAAGAAAGCGGCCTGATCCAGGCCATTACCGATCAGGTTATCGACGGGGTCATCAAAGATCTTGGGCCCGTCCTTGTCGCCGACCGTTCGCTGCACATCGCCATCAACCTCTCGGCCGACGACATCAAGTCGGGCCGCATCCTGCCTGTCATCCAGGCCGCGCTCGCGAACTCTGGCGTCCTGACCGAGCAGATCTGGCTCGAGGCCACCGAACGCGGCTTCATGGACGTGAAATCCGCCCGGGCGACGATCGAGGAAGCCCGCCGGCTCGGCCATTCCGTGGCGATCGACGATTTCGGCACTGGCTATTCCAGCCTGCAGTATCTCCAGGACCTGCCGCTCGACGCGTTGAAGATCGACAAATCCTTTGTCGATACGGTGGGTCTCGTCTCGGCGACGAGCGCCGTTACTCCGCATATCATCGACATCGCCAAATCGCTGAACCTCTACATCGTCGCCGAAGGCATCGAACGACAGGAGCAGGCAGACTATCTGCTGGAGCGCGGCGTGCATTACGGCCAGGGCTGGCTCTATTCCAAGGCCCTGCCCGCGCCTGAGTTCATCGCATTCTACAACGACAGCAAACGCGTTCGCGGTGCCGGCCCGACCGTGATCCGGCGAGACATTCCCGAGGTATCGCCGGCCGTCGGCGGCGATTGAAAACCACACCCCGCATCACGTCGATCGAGCTGCAGTTTCACTGCCGGCCACAGCCCCGGCACACAGCAGCCTCCCGGCGCGCGAGCATGATTTGCGGCACGTCGCCGGCGATCCTATATAGTCGTCGAAAATCACAGGGAGATCTTCGATGAGAGACGCAAGGGCGCCGAAAGTGATCAAGACCGATGCGGAGTGGCGCGCGCAGTTGTCGCCCGAACAATTCCGCATCACCCGCGAACACGGCACCGAGCGCCCCTTCACCGGCCCGTTCCTCGCCAACAAGAAAGCGGGCACCTACGAATGTGTCTGCTGCAGCCGGGCGCTGTTTCGCTCCGATACCAAGTTCGATTCCGGCTGCGGCTGGCCGAGCTATTTTGCGGCGATCGACGCCGAGGCGATCCGCGAGATCGAGGACCGTTCGCATTTCATGGTGCGCACCGAAATCCGCTGCGCCGACTGCGATGCCCATCTCGGACACGTCTTTCCCGACGGCCCGCCGCCGACTGGCCTGCGCTACTGCCTCAACGGCCACGCGATGACGTTTACCGAGGATTGACACAAACAGACGGAAGCATTGGCAGTCCTGGCGCTGTTCCAATAGAAACAGCGATCCGTACACGGATGTGCTATTCATAATGAAGCCGTCGAAGCAAGCCTGGAGGAGGTCCGCGTGCGTCGCATTCTGACTGCATTCGTTCTTCTGCTTTCGGCTGCCTTTCCCGCCGCGGCGGACAATGACTGGCACGCCTACGCCGATCCCCGCTTCGGCTATATCCTCGACATTCCGCCCGGTTTCGAACTGCAGGGTGAAGCCGACAATGGCGATGGCGTCAGCTTCCACGCCAATGACAACGGCGCCACGCTCGCCGTTTTCGGCAGCGAGCTGGTCGACGGCGATTTCGAGATCGATGTCAACGACCGCATGGCGAGCGAACGGGAAGACCAATGGCGGATTTCCTATTCGCGCGTGACGGCAGCCTGGGCAAGTTTCTCCGGCGTGCGCGGCGAAGAGGTGTTTTACACGCGGGCGATCGCACTTTGCGACGGCAGTGCCGCCTATTTCCGGCTGCAGTATCGCAAGAGCCGGTTGACCAGCTTCGATGGTGTCATCTCACGGATGGCCGAGGCTCTCAGGCCTTCGGAAGGCTGCCAGCAGACGCCGGTGGCGGCAGCGCCCGTCGCGGCGCCGAACTGAACAATCGGCGTTTTCGCTTGCAGATCAGGAAATCGCCTGGCCGCTCAGGCAGTTGAGCACGGCCGAATAATGCACGGCGGCGCCGGTGACGACGAAGGCATGCCAAATGGCATTCTGGAAGCGAAGCCTCTCCCAGACATGGAAGATCACGCCGGCGGAATAGATGATGCCGCCGATGAGGATCAGCACCAGCGTTGTCGTCGACAACGCCGACAATAGCGGCCCCACCGCAAGCACGCCGCTCCAGCCCATGGCGAGGTAGAGCAGGATCGCCAGCCGGTCGAAGCGACCGGGGAAAAGACACTTGATCACCACACCGAGGGCGGCAATCGCCCAGATGCCGATCAGCATCGCAAACAGGAACGGATCCTCCCAGCCGCGCTGGAGGAAGGGCGTATAGGTGGCGGCGATCAGCACGAAAATGGAAGAGTGGTCGAAGCGGCGCAGAAACCATTTTGTCCGCGAAACCGGATAGAGATTGTAGAGAAACGAAATCGACAAGGTCGCCAGCAGTCCGGCGCCGTAGATCGCGGCGGCAGCAAGCTGGCCGGTCGTGCCAAAAAGCATCGCGTAGAAGATCAGAGCAGTCACGCCGACGAGTGCAGCCGCAAGGCCGACACCATGCACGATGCCATCGGCGATCAGTTCCGATCGATCGTAGTTCCATTTGACGCCGGCGAACTCCACACTTCCCCACTTCCGACCTTCATCGCCCCCAGGCACCGGCCGTTTTCTTATGAAGTCCTATCCTGCCACAGCGAGCTGCCACGGCAAAGTGCTCGGCGATGGCGAAAGCATCAACTTTTGCAACGCATTACAACAGAGCCATGACGTGTTTGCGAAGACCGACATCCCTGGTCTGCGGCCTGCAGAGCAACCACATTGGCGACGGAGACGGGCAAACGGCGCGCACGGGGAGGACATCGATGACAATGCTGCGCACGCCGGAGCCGGAACAGGCCGAAATCCTGACGGAGCTTTGCCTACGGTCAAAGGCCGTCTGGGGTTATGGCGAGCTTTGCGCGTCTAAATAGACGCGCGGCGCTGTAGCTGGCTGAAAGCCGCAACGAGGACATGCATCGCAAGCAATCCGTGCCTCGGGGACGTCTGATGCCCCCCTCACGGCGGACAACATCTTCACTTCGCGCCGGCTGCGACCTCGGCTGCACACTCCTGACAGAGCGGCGCATGGGGAACGGCATCGAGCCGTTCTGGGGAAATCGGCAGGCCGCAGCGGACGCAGGTTCCGAAGGTGCCGGCCGCGATGCGATCGAGCGCCGCGTCGATTGCGCGGATTTCCTCCTGGCCGGCAAGGCCAAGGCCCTCCAGCACTTCGTCGTTCTCCCGTTCGGTTACCCGATCCGGCACATCGGCATTCATTGGCTGATCGAGGTCATGCTCGATCTTCACCAGTCGGCCGTAGAGTTCGTGTTTGCGGCTGCTCAGCCGTTCATGAAAGTCGTCAAGCGCAAGCTTGTCCATAGGAAGACTCCTTGAAGTCGTGGCACTTCAGGCGCGCCACGCTCCTGTTCTTGATTGTTGGCGGCTCACCGGTCGACGAGAACGGCACAGGGGCAATGGCTGACGACCCGGCTGGCGGTCGACCCGATGAAATAGTCGATCAAGCCCGGCCGATGCGAGGCAATGATGACCAGGTCGGCGTTTTCTTCCCTAGCGAGCGCATTGATCGTGCCGGCGGCGCCGCCGGTACGGATCTCGATGCGTCCCTTGATCCCGTGCTTGGCCTTCATCGCTTCCAGCGTCTTCAATGCATGCCTGCGCGATTCCTCGACCATTTCCAGCGGGAAATCGACGATCATGTAGCCTTGGGCATAGGCGTTCAGATCCTCGACGACATTGAGCAGGACTATCTCGCCCCCTTCATCGATCAGCTTTTCGGCGATGCCGAGCACGGACTCACCATGCTCCAGTTGATCCATGGCAATAGGGACGATGATCTTCTTGTACATACTGCACTCCTTTGCGTTGCCTACCCGGATCGCCGGCGCCGAAACGCGGGGAAATCCCTCGCCTTCGAGACTGAGCCCAGACGACTCTTCCGGCATTGATTGAAATCAAATCGAAAGCGCCGCGACCGCATTGCCCTGTACAATTGAGCTAGGGCGACAACGGCCACTGTCAACGCTCATCGAACACAACATCAAGCGACTGGCGGTCTTTCGTGAACGCCGACTTCGGCCCATATTCAGGGGACAGTTTCAACGAAACTGAGGCCCGACAAGGCCAATGGTTTCGGCGCCGAAGGAGGCAACAGATGACGTCCACCCAGAGCACGCCGCTTATCGACATTGCTGCCGATCACGCATTGGCCATGCCGGCGCATGTCGATCATTCGCATCTGGCGGTGGAGGATCTACCGACGGTGTCGCAGTGGTATCAGCGCATCATGGGACTGAAGCCGCTTGAAACGAGCACCAGCGGCGTGACGCTGGGTGTCGGCGGCCGCCCGCTGCTGACGCTGACCACGGCCGGCAACGCGGCCAGGGCGCCCCGAAACGCACCCGGTCTCTTCCATACGGCCTTCCTCGTTCCGAACCGCCAGGAACTCGGACGTTGGCTCGCCCATGCCGCCCACAACGATGTCCGCCTGCAAGGCGCATCCGACCATCTCGTCAGCGAAGCGATCTATCTCGCTGACCCGGAAGGAAACGGCATCGAGGTCTATCGTGACCGGCCGCGGAACGAATGGAACTTCAAGCCGGACGGCACGGTCGGCATGGATACGCTGCCGCTCAACCTGCAGGCGCTTTATGACGAGGCGCCGAAGGACGACTGGAATGGCCTTGCCGACGGTACGGGCATCGGCCACATCCATCTGCAGGTGTCCGATATCCCCGAGGCAGACGCCTTCTTCCGGGACATACTGGGGCTCGGGTTGATGGCGCGGTATCCGGGCGCGAGCTTCTTCGGCTCGGGCAAGTATCACCACCATGTCGCCGCCAACATCTGGAACTCGCGCGGCGCGCCCAAACGTCAGGCCAATATGACCGGCCTCTCCGATTACACGATCCAGTTCAAGGATTCGGCAGAGCTTGCGAAAGCGGTTGGCAAGCTCGACGGGATGGGCATCCTGGTGAACCGAAACGGCACGACATACAGCCTCGTCGACCCCTGGGGGATCGGCCTCAGGCTTGCAGCCTGACGCCCTGCTGCTCACGCCCCTCCCGTATCACCGCAGGCCAAACGCCGCGTCGCGCTCATTGCGCGGCGCGGTCGTATTTCTGCTGGGCGGCCAGCACCGTCTCGATATTGTCTTCGGCCCAGCGGCGCAAAGCGTCGACGGTGGCGCTCAGCGTTCGCCCGAGCGGTGTGATCGCATATTCGACCGTCACCGGAACCGTGGCAAAAACCTTGCGGCTGACCAGCCCATCACGTTCCAGCTTCTTCAACACCTGCGACAGCACTTTTTGCGAGATGCCATCGATCTCGCGTTTCAACCGGTTGAACCGCACGGGTTTGTCATCGAGCCGGCCGAGCACCAGAACCGCCCATTTATCAGCCAGGCGATCCAGAACCATTCGCGTCGGACAAGTCTGGATATAGACGTCGTATTCCATCGGGCGCATGCTCCAACTGGCGGTTTCCAGGAGGAAACCATGTCACCGGAAAGTGCCTCCTTTACAGCATTTCCCGGCACTTATATCTAGTTTCCGTTATTAACATGGTTTCATATCGATACCAAGGAGACGGATATGGCAGGCAAGATTCTGGTACTCGCAGCAAACGGTACCGTCGGTCGCAAGGTCATCGGCGCATTGGTCGCGAAGGGAGAACGCGTCAAGGCCGCGACGCGCAAGGCAACGCCGATCGCAGGCGCCGAGGCCGTCGCCTTCGACTATCGCGACAGCTCGACCTATGGCTACGCGCTCGACGGCGTCGATCGGATGTTCGTGCTGACCCCGGGCGGACACCTCGATCCGGTCGGGCTGCTGACGCCGATCATCACGGCCGCGGCGGCGCGCGGCGTCAAGATCGTGCTGATGACCGTCATCGGCGTCGATGCCGACGACAGCATTCCCTATCGCCAGGTCGAACTGCTGGTCGAAAAGACCGGCGTACCGTTCGTCATCCTCAGGCCGAACTGGTTCTCCGACAATTTTCAGAACTACTGGATCGAAGGCATTCGCCATGGCGCGATCGCGGTCCCGGCGGCAGACGGCAAGACGAGCTTTATCGACACGCGTGACATCGCCGAAAGCGCGGCTGCCGCACTGACCAGCAATGCATTCAACAACCGTGCCTTCAACCTGACTGGCCCCGAGGCGCTCAGCTACGGCGAAGCGGCGGCGATCCTGTCGCGCGTCATCGGCAAGCCGATCACCTACACGCCAATCGATGACGAGACCTTTGTTGGAATCCTGACCGGTGCCGGCGTGCCCGAAAACTATGCGCGCTTCCTTGCCTCAATCTTCCATCCGGTGCGTGAGGGCTGGACGGCGGCACCGACCGGCGACGTCAAGACGCTGACCGGCCACGAACCCCGCAGCCTCGAAACCTACGCCCGGGACAATGCCGCAACGCTTGCCTCCTGACCGCACGTATCAGGCCTGAACTCAAACCCTCGCCTGTTCGACCGACGGGCGGGGCTTTTCGAATTCGCGGCCGAACCCCTGCCAGATGAATGGCTGTGTCAGCGCAGATGCGTTCTCCGATTACCGCCAGGATTGTGAACTCAGTAGCACTGATGCACCCTGCGGCATCACGCCGCTGGAAAGATATGGGATAATCGATCAATAAACTTGAGTAAAACAGTCGTATAATTTAACCGCATCGCCAAGGGCGCCCAACGCCCGGTGAATGCGGAGTTAATAACATGAAATATAAGACTATTTTAGCGCTTGCGCTCGCAAGCGGCACCACTCTTTCGTCCCCGGCCCTGGCGGTGGACTTCAGGCCGCAAGCCGAAATCGAAGGCGGTTTCTTCAGCGGCGGCTCGGCTGCCAGTGGCGGCTTTTTCCTGCCTTTCGTGCTCGACTCCGGCAATGCCATTTTCATCGATACACGCGGAACGATAGAAAACGATAAGGTCCGACAGGGCTCGATCGGCGCCGGCTACCGCTTCCGCGCCAACGACCAATGGGTCATCGGCGCCTATGGCTATTACGACTACCTGAAGAGCGAGTACGCCAACCCGTTCGGCCAGGTGTCCTTCGGCCTCGAAGCGCTCAGCGGCGATCTCGAAATGCGCAGCAATCTCTATCTGCCGCTCTCCGGCGCCAAGACGCTGAGCGCGTTCAATGCCGCCTATGTTCGCGACCATGTGCTCGTTTTCCAGGAAGGCAAGGAGCGCGGTCGACGCGGCCTCGACGCTGAAATCGGCGGACGTCTTCCGGTCTTCGACGAAGGATCCGACGTCCAGCTGAAAGTCTTCGGCGGCAGCTACTGGTATGGCGGCAAGAACCTCGGCGACATGTTCGGCGCCAAGCTGCGGGCGGAACTGACCTTCGCGGATCTGCCAGGGCTTTCCGCGGGTTCGACCGTCTCGCTCGGCGTTACCGGCACCTACGACAATGAGGACAAGCTCAAAGGCGCCGTCATGGCGCGCCTGCGTATTCCGTTCGGCGCGACGGCTAAGGCAAGCGATGCCTTCGACCCGATGGTTCAACGTGTCGAGCGCTCAGCCAAGATCCGCACGCACGCCGGCGCGACCGGCGATGTCGAGGCGGCGCAGTTCGTTTACGACGGCTTCACGCCTGGCAAAGTGATCAACGTATCGGCCGCAAACGGCAACGCCGCGACCATCAACCAAATGCTTGCTGATGCGGGTGCGGGCGCGCTCATTCTTGTGGACGGCAATCTCGGCCTTGAGCAGTCGCTGAGCCTTGGCTTCAGACAGACGCTGCTTGGCGGTGGCGGCATGCTTGCAGTGCGTGGCGCAAACAGTGGCGCGACTGCCAACTTCGTCAACAGCGGCACCGCGACGACGTTGACCGGTTTCGACCCCGCTCAGGACGTTGTCACCATGGCATCCCTCAGCACTGTCTCTTCCCTTGCCATTCGCGGCGGCCGCGCGGGGATCGGCAGCACCGAAACCGAGGGCCTGTGGATCGACAATGTCGATATCGCAAGGACCAGCCACGACGGCATCCGCCTGACGCGCGTGGTTGGCGCTGAGATTGAAGACACCCGCATCCACGACCTCTCCATTTGCGAGAACAACACGCAATGCGAGTTCACGGTGTACAAGCCCAACGAGGCGCCTTACGCCGCCATCAGCGCGCTTGGAACCAGCAGCCTGACGATCCGCAACACGGATATTGACAAGGTAACCTACGGCATCTTCACGGGCAGCGAGATCGACGAAAGCGATTGGCCACCGGTCATCGCCAACGAGGCGAGCAGAATCTATCTCGACAACGTCACAGTCAGCAATTCGAGGCGCGAGGGACTGCTGATGGTTGCCGCGAACAATGTGCTGATCGAAAACTTCACGATCGACAACTCGAGACAAGACCGCGACATGGATCTTGTCGTGTTCCAGGGCACATCAGATGTCGAGATCAACAACATGACGCTGAAGGGCGGCATCAACGGCCTGATGATGGTCTCGGCGTCCACCTTGCCAACCAAGACCACGGACATTGTCGTCAATGGCCTGAATATCGATGGCACGCGGAATGCGGGCATCTTCCTCAATCCCGTCTCCGATATTACCTTCAATGGCGTGAACATCACGAATGCCGGCAGCTACGGCGCGTTCATCTACGGTAGCGATTACGAGTTCCTGGGCGGGCCCGTCAGCGATATCAAGTTCAACGGCGTGAAGATCGACGAGGCAGCCAAGGCCGGGCTCTATTTCATGGGGCCGTCGATCAATGTGAAAGGCGATATTACGACAACCAACACGCCGAAGGATTGCATCGCCGACGCCGGTTGGACTGCTGGTTCACTGACACAATCGCCAGGTTCGGTGCTGACCCTCAACGGCAAGCAGCTCGACCAGTCGAATTTCGCCGCGCGCTGCCGCTAACAGCGCTGCCACGCCCCCCTTTCGCCGGGGCGTGGCTCTTTTTTCTGTCCTGCGAGGCGTCGAAGCCGTTGACGTCAAGGCCGGCTTCAAGCAGCGGGATCAGCGCTCGACCGTTGCCAACGGCCGGTTCCAGTATCGGTCCGAGACATCCGCTCAAGCGCTCGCGATAATATTCGACATCGCCAAAGGACTTCCAAATATATTTGTCTAAATTATAAACAAGAGAGGCAATCTTGCCGTAGGTATTGTTCATCACGCATTCGTCCATACTCGGAATAAAGCGAAACGCCTATCTTATACAGAAGTATGCTCCGACGAGGTGTCGTTCAATTGCCACGCCGATCGCTTTTGTCATGCGACGGGGTTCGCGCATCGCACCGTCCGCCAGACACGTGTAGGAGAGCGCTCAGAAGCGTGCAGGCCGAATGAACTTGCCGTAGACCCAGCCTTCCTGCCACCGGCCGTTCTGCTGCGGATCGTGCCAGATCTGGCACCATGTGGCGCGCACGGCATTGCTCTGCCGTTGCGCCGACCAGCGGGCTATCCGCTGGAGGTCGACGCCGTTCATGCAACGGCCGGTCATCTGCAGCCTGGTGCCGTTGGGATAGCCGGCTCGAATGGCCGACGAAGACGATGGACAGGCACGCGCATTGAGCACATCGTTCCAGGCTACACCGGCAACCTCCCAGGCGACGAAGGTGCTGGCGGATGCGCCTTCCACCTTCGAGGAAAGCCCGACAGCTACCATCGCCAGCGAAATCAGTACGCTTCGAAAACCGATCATCACGAACCCCTCCCAGGAACCACGATCTCAGCATATTAGCACAAGGCTGAATTGTGGCTGAACGGGTACTTCACCTGGGGCAAGCAGGAAAGGATGCCTCTCATGCCCTTCCAACCCCAATCCCTCGCAAACCAGCGAAGAGACCTGAATTCCGATACAACGGCCGCCCCGGCAACCCGGGACGGACCGGCTGGCTCAGCCGGGCATGCGGCAGACGGCGCCGACGAGCTTCAGCACGAAGGGGCGGATCGACAGCACGCAAAGAAAAGCGACCGGCATCGCCAGCGCATAGGTCCTGAGCACACGGGCGGGGTAGCCGGCGTCGACGCCGGTGTTGACGCCGACAATGACACAGCACATCAGGAACGCCATGATTGCCGACATGAAGAAGGCAAAGGCAATCGGCACCGCACGCGGCGGCAGCTTGCGGCTGCGCGCGATCCGTGGCGGGGGTATCGTATCCTCCATGATGAAGATCTCCATAACTTGCCCGCAGGGACCGTCCCAGCGGCATGACCGGCACTATACGGATGACGTCGCGCGCCGGTAGGCCATTGCAGCCTTGCTCAGAGTTAGGCAAAACTATCGAATCAATGTGATAGTTCGATGGATATCATTATGGATACATTGCGCGGCATCGAGAGTTTCGTCAGGAGCGTCGAGGAAGGCAGTATCGCGGCGGCGGCGCGCAAACTCGGCATCACGCCGGCCTCTGCGAGCCAGAATATCGCCCGGCTGGAGCGGGCCCTCGGGACACGATTGCTTAGCCGAACGACGCGGCAATTGGGCCTGACGGAAAGCGGCCGGGTCTATTTCGACCGCGTGCGCAGCGTGGTCCACGATCTCGAACTCGCGGCCGTTGCGGTCGCATCGCTGAGCCCGGAGCCACGGGGATCACTGAAGATCGCATCCTCCGTCGCCTTCGGCCGCCATGTCGTGGCGCCGCTGGTGCCATCCTTTGCCGAGCGACATCCGGAGGTCTCGATCGAACTCGTCGTAACCGATCGGGAGATCGATCACATCGGCGAAGGCATCGATATCAGCGTGCGCTTCGGCCTGCAGCTGGAGCCGGGGCTGATTGCCCGCAAGCTTGCCTCGGTGCCTATGATCATCTGCGCCGCGCCATCCTATATCGAACGGCGCGGCCGGCCCGAGCAGCCGGAAGACCTGATCCAACATCATTGCCTCGTCTACCGCTACGCCGGGCACGGACGGATCTTTCGCTGGGCTTTCGTGCGCGACGGCCTGCGCTTCGAGCCGGAACTGAAGGCGACGATCGTCAGCAACGATATCGACACGCTTGCCGAGATGGCGATCGCTGGCGCCGGCATTACGCGGCTCGGTGCATTTATCGCGACTGATTTGATCGAGCGTGGCTTGCTTGTGCCGCTGTTCGGCGGCGCACCATGCGAAGGCATCGCCAACACCGACCACGAGCCCTTCGACTTCTATGCCTGCTTCGTCGACCGACAGGCGGAAACGCCGAAGGTCCGCGCCTTCATCGAGCATGCGGTGCAGTCGCTCAAGGGCCGATGGTAGCCGTCACAATCGGCCCTCGGCCCGCCGTCAGGCGAGCGATGGCTGCGCCGCATTCCCTACGGCAGCTTCCTCTGCGAGCTTCGCTTCGCGGCGAAGCTTGAGCTTGTGACCAACCTCGACGATCGCATGGATTGCCGGGACGAACTCCTGGCCGAGGTCGCTCAACCTGTATTCGACCGATGGCGGTGACGTCGGCACGATCCGGCGTTCGATCGCGCCCTTCTCCTCCATCTCCTTCAGGCGCGTGCTCAACACCTTCGCCGAAATGCCGGGGATGTCGATCTTGAGCTCGCTGAAGCGGCGCGGACCGCCGCTCAGATACCAGATGATGTTGGGTGCCCAGGCGCCACCGAGCATCACCATGCACTCCCCGACCGGGCAGGTCGGCGGCAATGCGGCAGCCTTATTCTTTCGAATTTTCAAGCTCATGGGCAAAATTCTCCAGTTACCCCAGGGAAACCGGAAACGTCGGTAACATAAAGTTATCTCATATACAAAAGTTATCGCTTCAGTTTAGGTTCCGCCGTCTTCGACAGGAGACTTCCATTACAAGAGGAATTTGGCCATGAAGCTTTATTATGCCCCCGGCGCCTGCTCGCTCTCGCCCCATATCAGCCTGCGCGAAGCCGGCGTCGAGTTCGAGATCGTCAAGGTTGACACCGCAACGCACCTCACCGCAAGCGGCGCCGATTTCAAGGCGATCAACCCCAAGGGTTATGTGCCGGCGCTGGTGCTGGAAACCGGCGATGTCGTCACCGAAGGTGCTGCCGTCGTCCAATATATTGCCGACCGCTTTCCGAATGCCGGACTAGCGCCCGCGAACGGCACGCTGGAGCGCACCCGCCTGCAGGAGCAGTTGAACTTCATCTCCTCCGAGCTGCACAAGGCGTTCTCACCGCTGTTCAGCAAGACCGCAAGCGTGGACGCCAAGGATGCCGCCGCAGCACAGGTTGGCAAACGCCTCGGCAACGTCGAGACGCTGCTATCCGACGGACGCACCCATGTGCTCGGAGACACCTTCTCCGTTGCCGACGCCTATCTCTTCACCGTCGTCAACTGGACCAGCGTCACGGGAATTTCGCTTGCTCCCTGGCCCCATCTGACGGCCTATATGCAGCGGGTCGGGCTGCGCCCGTCCGTGCAGGCAGCCATGAAGGCAGAAGGGCTGATCGCGGCATGAGCGGCACCCACAACGATCCGCGCTTTGCCGCCGTCACCGATGTGCTCGGCCGCTACTTCGACGGGCTCTACCACAGCGACACGACGATCCTGCGCGAAGTCTTTCATCCGAAAGCCCATTACGCCACGGCGACCGAGGGAGAGCTGCTCGAACTCGACATGAACAGGTATTTTCCGATCGTCGACAAGCGCCCCTCGCCGGCAAGCCGTGGCGAACAGCGCACCGACAGGATCGTCTCGATCGAATTTGCCGGGCCGGTGACAGCCCTCGCCAAGGTACAATGCGCCATCGGCGAGAAGGCGTTTACCGATTTCCTGTCGCTGATCTTCGTCGACGCACGCTGGCAGATCATCGCCAAGGTCTTTCACTACGATATCCGACAACCAGGCTAAGGAGCCAGCAATGCCCTATGTGAACATCAAGATCACCCGCGAAGGCGCAACCCGCGAACAGAAGGCCGCCCTCATCAAGGGCGTCACCGACCTGCTCGTCACCGTTCTCGACAAGAACCCGGCCACCACCTTCGTCGTTATCGACGAGGTGGCCTTCGAAGACTGGGGCGTCGGCGGCCTGCCGGTCGAGGAATACCGCAAGCAGCTGAAGGCGAAGGGGTAGTCACAGCCCGACGACCTTCGTTGGTCGAGCGAACGATCGAACATTTTGCCCGGTCGCCCTGCTCTGCCTTCTCCCCGCCGTTGGGGAGAAGGAACCACCTGATGGCGAAGACCTTTCCGCTTGATCGTCGCAGCCGGGCTCTCTATCTCATTGTCTCCCGCCGCATAAATTCCGGAGACATGCCTTGTCCGTTTTCAAGAACCTGCCCGAAGCTCCCGTTGCCGCAAAAAAGCCGGTGACCGACACGCGCCACGGCATCACCCGCACCGACAACTACGCCTGGCTGCGGGCCGACAACTGGCAGGCGATGTTCAAGGATCCTTCGATCCTCGACCCCGAAATCCGCAAGCATCTCGAGGCCGAGAACGCCTACATGAATGCGGCGATGGACGACACCAAGGCGCTGCAGAAGACGCTGTTTGCCGAGATGCGCGGTCGCATCAAGGAAGACGACAGCTCGGTGCCGGTCAAGGACGGACCCTTTGCCTATGGCAGCCTCTACGTCACCGGAGGCGAGCAGCCCCGTTATTTCCGGATCCCACGCGACGCCGACAGCAAGGACGAGACGATCCGGCACGTCCTGCTCGACGGCGACAAGGAAGGCGAAGGCAAGTCCTATTTCCGCCTTGCGGGCCTCGACCACTCGAGCGATCACAGCCGCGGCCTGTGGGGCTATGACGACAAGGGATCGGAATATTTCACACTGAAGGTTCGCGATCTCTCGACCGGCGAAGATCTGACCGACGTGATCGAGAACACCGGCGGCGGCGGCGCCTGGGCGCCGGATGGCAAGAGCTTCTTCTACACCGTACTCGACGACAATCACCGTCCGTCGAAGATCTTTCACCACGTGCTTGGCACGCCCCAGGCCGACGACCGGCTGGTCTACGAGGAGAAGGACCCGGGCTTCTTCATGTCGGTCGGCGGCTCGCTCATCGACGACTTCATCTACATCGACATCCACGACCACGAGACCAGCGAGTACCGACTGCTCTCGACCAAGGAGCTGACGGCCGAACCGAAGCTCGTCGCCGGGCGCGTCATCGGCCTCGAATATGAGATGACCGAAGGCGGCGATGTCTTCTACATCCTCACCAATGCCGACGGCGCCAAGGATTTCAAGATCATGGAAGCGCCGGTGGAAGCACCGGGCAAGGAGAATTGGCGTGAGGTCGTGCCGCATAAGCCGGGCACGCTGATCCTCAGCCACATGGCCTATGCCCGCCATCTCGTCTGGCTGCAGCGCCGCGACGGCCTGCCGGAAATCGTCATCCGCGACCGCAAGACCGGCGAGGAACATGCGATCGCCTTTGCCGAAGAGGCCTATGCACTTGGGCTCTCCGGCGCTGCCGAGTATGACACCGACGTCATTCGCTTCTCCTATTCCTCGATGACGACGCCGTCGCAGCTTTTCGACTACGACATGGCGACGCGCGAGCGCACGCTGCTGAAGACGCAGGAAGTGCCGTCCGGGCACAATCCCGACGACTATGTCACCCGCCGCGTCTTCGCGCCGTCCTGGGACGGCACCAAGGTGCCGGTGACCCTGCTTTACCGCAAGGATACGCCACTCGACGGCTCGGCACCGTGCCTGCTCTATGGCTACGGCGCCTATGGCATCACCATTCCTGCCGGCTTCAACACCAACTGCCTGTCGCTCGCCGACCGCGGCTTCGTCTATGCCATCGCCCATATCCGCGGCGGCAAGGACCGGGGTTTCTCCTGGTACGAAGACGGCAAGATGGCCAAGAAGACCAACACCTTCAAGGACTTCATCGCCGCCGCTGACTATCTGAATCAGGAAAAGTTCACGTCCTACGCAAACATCGTCGCCGAAGGCGGATCGGCCGGCGGCATGCTGATGGGCGCAATCGCCAACATGGCGCCGGAAAAATTCACCGGCATCATCGCCGCGGTCCCCTTCGTCGACGTGCTCAACACCATGCTCGACGACACGCTGCCGCTGACGCCGCCGGAATGGCCGGAATGGGGCAACCCGATCGACAGCCGCGAGTTCTACGACATCATCGCCGGCTACTCGCCCTACGACAATATCGAGGCAAAATCCTACCCCGCGATCCTGGCGCTCGGTGGCCTGACCGACCCGCGCGTCACCTATTGGGAACCGGCGAAATGGGTCGCCCGCCTGCGCGAAAAGACCACCGGCAACGAGCCGATCCTGATGAAGACCAATATGGACGCCGGCCACGGCGGCGCTTCCGGCCGCTTCCAGCGCCTGGAGGAGATCGCCTTCGAATATGCCTTCGCCATCAAGGTCGCCGGCAAGATGTAAGATCGGGAGAAGCACCATGCCCATTCACGTTGCTCTGCTTCGCGCCATCAATGTCGGCGGGGCCGGCATGCTGGCGATGGCCGACCTCAGGGCGATCTGCGAGGGGCTCGGCTTTAGCGACGTGAAGACCTATATCCAGAGCGGCAACGTGCTGTTCCGCTCCGACCTGCCGGCGCCGGAAGCGGCGGCAAAACTCGACGCGGCCCTTGGCGAGAAACTCGGCAAGGCGCCCGGGGTTATGATCCGGGACGCCAGGCAATTGCAGGCAATTGCCGAGAATGCCCCCTTCCCCGATGCCAAGAGCAATCTGCTGCATGTGGTCTTCTTGCCGGATGCGGCGCCGGCGGATGCGCTCGACAGGCTCGTCGCGCCCGACGGCGAAGAAGTGCAGGTCGCCGGGCACGAGATCTATGTGCACTATCCTGATGGCTCCGGGCGATCGAAGCTGAAGCTGCCGGCGCTGAAACCGGGGACCGCGCGCAACCTCAACACCGTGCGCAAGCTCGCCGAACTGGCGCAGGCGATGGAAGAAGGTTACAGCGTCCTTTGCGCGTCGAACATGACGCGCAAAGGACGCTGTAGCACTTTAGAAGTGGTGCATAATTTTCTCCTTCAATCGAAACCGATTTAGGGAATTATGCAGTAAGACTGACGCTCACGCGGCTGAGGGCTGGAACAGCAGCCGGACAAAGGTTCGGAAGACCAGCAACTGTTCAGGCAGGTTCTTCGGCTCCTTCAGCGCCTTTGACAGGATGATGCCACCCTCGATCACCGTCGAGACCATGTCGGCAAGTTGGTCGACGTCCAGCGGCTCGCGTGGCCGGTAGACCCGCATGATGTCGCGAAACATCGCGCCGAAACGCCGTCGCCACATCAGCGCCGCCTGTCGGTTGATCTCCTGGATATCGCGATCAAAGGCACGCTCGTGGCTACAGACCACCGCGACCAGGCAGCCGGGATGGCCGTTGGGAAGATCGGAGAGCAGTTCCGACAGGAGTTTGAGGCCGAGCAGAAACGCCTGGAGCGGATCATCCGCAAGCTCGCGCGCCCGGCTGAAGATCTCGTCATAGATCCGCTCGTCGTTCTCGACGTAGCGTTCGAGCAGCGCCTTTGCCAGCTCGTTCTTGTCGCGAAAATGGTAGAAGAAACCGCTTTTGGTGATGCCGGTCTCGGCGATCAGTTCATCGATCGAGGTTCCGCCGAATCCTTTCGCCAGCACCGAGATTTCGGCCGCGTCTAGGATTTTGGCGCGCGTTTCCTCACCCTTTCGCATTAGCCGTTTCCCTACCGTTGGTACAGTTTCCGCCTATGACCTGACGACCAGCGAGCGATGCCGCGGCAAAACGCAACCAGCAACCTTATGATTTTACTGAGATATTTATGTGTATTAGCAATAGTATACCGCAAGTCGTCTAGTTTAGAAGATGATAAAAAGGCAGAAATTCAGCCATCCTTGCGGGAATGGGAGCGCTCCGCCGGGATCCAACGAGACCAAAACGGCTGGAGACCGACATGGCCAAATACCGACGCAGCCTGCCGCTCATGAAGGGTGGAACCTTTCTCAGCGACGGCGGCCTGGAAACGACGCTGATTTTTCACGAAGGCGTCGAGCTTCCGCACTTTGCCTCCTTCGTCCTCTTGTCGACGTCCGAAGGGCGGCGGCGGCTTTTGAACTACTACACGCGCTACCTCGATATCGCGCAGCACCACGGCACCGGCTTCGTTCTCGACTCGGCGACGTGGCGTGCAAGCGCCGACTGGGGCGTCAAGCTTGGCTATGATGCCCGGGCCCTGGCCGAACTGAACCAGGACGCCGTCTATCTGCTGACGGAACTGCGCGCCGAATACGAGCGGCCGCAGGCACCGATCGTGCTTAGCGGCGCGATCGGGCCGCGTGGCGACGGCTATAGGGCGAGCCGCATGAGCCCCGACGAAGCCGAGGACTATCATGCCGCGCAGGTCGCTGCCTTTGCCGTCAGCGACGCCGATATGATCTGCGCCTATACGATCACTAATATCGATGAGGCGATCGGCATCGCCCGCTCGGCGCAAAGCCACGGCATGCCCTGCGCCATCTCGTTTACGGTGGAGACCGATGGGCGATTGCCGAACGGCCGCACGCTCAAGGACGCGATCGAGATCGTCGATGCGGCAACCGGCCGGTTTCCGCAATACTACATGATCAACTGCGCCCATCCGGACCATTTCGAGGCCAGCCTCGATACCGGCAGCGCCTGGGTCCACAGGATCGGCGGCATCCGCGCCAATGCCTCGATCAAAAGCCACAGCGAACTCGACGAAAGCGAGACACTCGATGCCGGCGATCCGGCGGACCTCGGGCAGCGGTATCGGATGCTGACGCATCGTTTGCCGCGACTGCGCGTCCTCGGTGGCTGCTGCGGCACCGACCATCGCCATATCGCGGCAATTTGCGAGGCCTGCCTGTCGCCGACGGCGCTCAGCGCCTGAGACGAAGCCGGCACTCGCCCTCCCGGCCCTCCCGCGAAAGACCTCTCGCGGGAAGGCGCCGCCTCGCCGGCTAACCCTCGCGAAACGAGCACAGCTCATGTAGACTTGGCTCGAAAGGGCGGTGGCCGGAATGTCCCGGCGGGAGCCGCTGACCACAGAACCATGAACTACGTGCCTCCTTCGCCGACCGCCGAAACCGACGCCTTTCGCTTCGACAACAGTTTTGCGCGGTTGCCGCAGCAGTTCTTCGCCCGTGTCGACCCGACACCGGTCGCCGAGCCCTGGCTGATCAAGCTCAACCGGCCGCTTGCCGAACAACTCGGCCTCGACCTCGACAGTCTCGAACGCGACGGTGCCCAGATCTTTTCCGGCAACAGCGTGCCTGCCGGGGCCGCGCCGCTCGCCATGGCCTATGCCGGCCACCAGTTCGGCACCTTCGTGCCGCAGCTCGGTGACGGCCGTGCGATCCTTCTGGGCGAAGTCATCGACCGGAATGGGCAGCGGCGCGACATTCAACTGAAGGGACCAGGACAGACGCCCTTCTCGCGCCGCGGCGACGGACGGGCGGCCCTCGGGCCGGTGCTGCGCGAATACATCGTCAGCGAAGCGATGTTTGCGCTCGGCATCCCGACGACGCGGGCGCTTGCGGCTGTCGTAACCGGCCAGCCGGTCTATCGCGATCAGATCCTGCCCGGTGCCATCTTTACTCGGGTGGCGGCAAGCCATATCCGCGTCGGCACCTTCCAGTTCTTTGCGGCGCGCGGCGATATGGCTTCGGTCCAGGCGCTGGCCGACTACGCGATCGGTCGCCACTATCCGGAGGTCAGGAATGACGAGCGCCCCTATCTCGCCTTCTTCAAGGCAGTGGTGGCGCGACAGGCGGTGTTGATCGCCCGTTGGCTGCATGTCGGCTTCATCCACGGCGTCATGAACACCGACAACATGGCCATCTCCGGTGAGACGATCGACTTCGGCCCTTGCGCCTTCGTGGACGCCTATGATCCGAGGAAAGTGTTTTCCTCGATCGATCAGTTCGGGCGCTACGCCTATGCCAGCCAGCCGGCAATCGGCCAGTGGAACCTCACCCGCCTTGCCGAGACGCTGGTGCCGCTCTTTGATCCGGTGGCAGGAACGGCGGTCGATCTCGCCAACGAAGTGCTCGGCGAGTATGGCGCGATCTTCCAGCGGCACTGGCTTGATGGCATGCGCCGCAAAATCGGGCTCGTCGGCGAGGAGGAAGGCGACCTTGATCTCGTGCAGGCGCTGCTGACGGCGATGCATCGGGGTGATGCCGATTTCACCCTCACCTTCCGCAGGCTTTGCGAGTGTGCTGCCGATCCGGCCGCGGATGCCGCCTTGATTTCCCTGTTCGGCGATCCGGCCGGCGTCACGTCCTGGCTCGCGGACTGGCGAAAGCGTCTGGAGCAGGAACCGGGAACGGCAGGCGAACGCGCCGTGGCGATGAGGGCGGTGAACCCGGCCTATATCCCGCGCAACCACCGTATCGAACAGGCGATTGTAGCGGCGACGGAAGAGGCAGACTTCTCGTTGTTCGAAGCGCTCGTCGATGTGACGTCAAAGCCCTACGAGGACCAGCCGCGTTTTGCCGCCTATGCCGATCCGCCGCAGCCGGACGAAGAAGTGCAACAAACCTTTTGCGGTACGTGAGGGCAAACCGACAAGCGCTTCGCGCCTGCAGGTCGATAGGCGTTGCCTATCGTTTTCGGCCATAGGCCGAGAGGAATATCCGCACGCTTTCCCGGGCGTGCGCGCGAAGAGCGTCGGCATTGGGAATTGCCTGATCGCCGAGCAACATGGCGTCGTTGACGGGCTCGCCCATCACCAACCAGTTGAAGAAGGATGCGGCTGCGCGCAGATCCTCCGCCTCGACATCGCCGCTCTCGCGGTAGTGGGCAAGGGCTTTCCTGAGCCTGTCGATCGAACGACGCGGCCCCTTCGCATGCAGTCTCTTGCCCAGTTCCGGAAAACGTTCAGCCTCGCCGATCACCAGGCGCCGCAGTTGCATCAGCCGCGGCGTCATGACAATCGCGAGCTGCTGCTCGGCGAAATCCAGCAGAAAATCATCGATCGGGCGTCCGTCGACGGGATCGGCGACCTGCTCCTCCAGTTCGTCGCCGGCCACGCCTGTCATGCCGGTGACGATATCGAGGAACAGCGCCTCCTTGGTTCCGAAATGGGCATAGACGGTCTGCTTCGACACGCCGGCCATCGCCGCCACCTCGTCCATGCTCGTCGCGAGGAAACCGCGCTGCAGGAACAGTTCGGTGGCGGCAGCCAGGATGGACTGGCGCTTTCTCGTCATTCGCGTCTCGGCGGCGTTCGTCATTCTCAGCCACGACCTCTCACATGAGCACGCGATAGCACAAGTTCCGGACTAGCACGACCGCATTGACAAATCAAACTGGACGGTACAGTCTGATTAAACGTGAATGGCGGAGATGGCAGTGACCGGGAGCGAAAGCAGGACGTTGAACGCGCGCTGCACCTGCGGGCAGGTGCAGCTGCGAGCCACCGGCAGGCCGATCGTGGCGGCCGCCTGCTATTGCGCGAGTTGCCGGAAAGCAGGCGGACTGTTCGAGGCGTTGCCCGGCGCTGCGCCGGTGCTCAACAGCGACGGGTCCACGGATTTCGTTCTCTTCCGCAAAGATCGGATAGACTGTGTGCGTGGTGCCGATCAGCTTCGCGAACATCGGCTGACGCCCACGTCGAAAACCCGCCGCGTTGTCGCGATCTGCTGCAATGCGCCGATGTTTCTCGAGTTCACCGGTGGCCATTGGCTGACGCTCTACCGGCAGCGTCTCGACCAGGAAGCCCGGCCACCTCTGGAGATGCGGGTGATGACGCGGGACCGACGGGCGGGTGTCAGCGTCAAGGACGACCTGCCGAGCTACTCCGGACATTCCGGAAAGTTCATGCTGAAGCTCATCGGCGCCTGGGCGGCAATGGCTTTCCGGACCCCGAAAATCGACTATGTGAAAGGTGAGCTTGATGGCCACGGAACGTGAAAAGATCGAGATCGAAAACATCGTTTCTCCCGGGCACGTCACGCGTGTCGACAAGATCAAGTATGATGCAATGAAGGACGCGCTACTCACCGCCCTATCCCGTGAGCCGACCGCCCTCACGGTCGCGGAAGCAAAACAGAAGCTGCTGCCATTGCTGCCGGACGACCTCTTTCCAGACGGTGCAAAGGCCGGGTGGTGGCTGAAGGCCGTCCAGCTCGATCTCGAGGCCAAGGGCGTGCTGCGCCGCGAAAACACCAAACCCTTGCGCCTTCGGCTCGCTTAAAGCGCGTCGCGATCTCTAGGATTCGTTTGCAGCGCTTTAAGCACTTGTTTTTACGCATGTCGTTATCGCAAAACCGCGGCACACTTTTGCGCGACATGCTTTAGTCAACCGCACGCCGGTTCTTTCGGACCACGTCGGGAGCCCGCGACAGCGGCGGGCTGCTGCGCGGCCGTCATGCAACAAGAGCAGCAAAGCGTCGTGCGATGTCTCGGCGTGCAACTTCATTGCGGCCACCTTAATTTCTTGCGCTGCGGAATCATGGCTATTGAAAGGCAGAACCGGCGCGTTAGGTGCTAAGGGGCAGGCGGTCGTACGACTTGCCCAAGCCCGATCTGACGGCCGCGGCATTCCTCGCGACCGCCGACCCCGAAACCGATTTTTTCCCGCGCGGCTTTTCGTCCTGGCCGCCCCAATGAAAAAGCCGTGCCGCGGCGCCGTTCATCAATTCGGGAGTTCCCACCATGCTCATTCTGACGGCCATCGTCTTCGCGCTCATCGGTCTTGTGCTCGGCGGCGGCGGAGCCAAGCTCCTAGTGCTTGGCGGCAGTCCCTATTATCTCATTGCCGGTATCGGCTTCCTGCTGACGGCGATCCTCCTCTTCATGCGCAAGGCGGCGGCCATCTGGCTTTATGCCCTGGTGATCCTCGGCTCGCTCGCCTGGGCAGTCTGGGAGGTCGGCTTCGACTGGTGGCAACTCGGGCCCCGTGGCGGCATCATCGTGTTGCTCGGCCTGTGGCTGATGTTGCCGGCGGTCCGGCGTCCGCTCGGGTTTGAGAGCCCGACGGGCGAACGCTATGCCGCCGGCGCCTGGCCGCTGGCGCTGGCCGTACTCGTTTCAATCGGCATTGCCGGATACGCGATGACCCAGGACCCCCACGACATCCGCGGTGACCTGCCGAGCGACGTGGTCGCCACCAATCCACCGCTCGGCGGCAATATGCCTCCCGGCGAATGGCATCAATACGGGCGCACCCCCTTTGGCCAGCGCTATGCGCCGCTCGATCAGATCACCCCGGAAAATGTCGCCAGCCTCAAGGTCGCCTGGCAATATCAGACAGGCGACATCAAACGCCCCGACGACGTGGGCGAGACCACTTATCAGGTAACGCCGATCAAGGTGAAGGACACGCTCTTTGCCTGCACGCCGCACAACTGGGCGATCGCGCTCGACGCTGCGACCGGCGAGGAGAAATGGAAATATGACAGCAACTCCGGCATGAACCCGGACCGGCAGCACCAGACCTGCCGGGGCGTCACCTATTGGGCCGATCCGGCGGCAGCCGCCGGCAGCGTCTGCGCCGAACGGGTCTACCTGCCGACATCGGACGCGCGGCTGATCGCACTCGACGCGGCAACAGGTTCGGTCTGCACCAGCTTTGCCGACAACGGCGTGCTGCAGCTCGAAAAAGGCATGAAGTACAATCCGGCCGGCTATTACTATTCGACCTCGCCGCCGGTTGCCGTTGCCGGAAAGGTGATCATCGGCGGCGCGGTCAACGACAACTATTCCACCCAGGAACAATCCGGCGTCATCCGCGCCTTCGACATCAACACCGGTGCCCTGCTCTGGAACTGGGACAGCGGCAATCCCGACGTGACGACGCCGATTGCCGAGGGTCAGACCTACATCACCAACTCGCCCAACAGCTGGTCGGTGTTCAGCTATGACGAGGGACTTGGCCTCGTCTATATCCCCATGGGCAACCAGGTGCCGGACCAACTCGGCATGGGGCGCAGCGAACATGTGGAGAAGTACTCCTCCTCGATCGTCGCGCTCGACATCAATTCCGGTGCGGTGCGCTGGGTACGCCAGACCGTGCATCATGATCTCTGGGACATGGACGTGCCGGCACAGCCGGCGCTGCTCGACATCACGAAGGAAGACGGCACCGTCGTGCCGGCGCTCGTCGGTCCGACGAAACAGGGCGATATCTACGTGCTCGATCGCAGGAGCGGCGAGCCGATCATCCCGATCGAGGAAGTCGCGGCCCCGAAGGGCGCGATCCCGGAGGACTTTACCGCACCGACCCAGCCGGTCTCCGGCCTGACGTTCATGCCAGCGCCCCTTCAGGAGCGGAACATGTGGGGCGTGACCATGTTCGATCAGCTCGCCTGCCGTATCGAGCTTCGTTCGCTGAAATACGAAGGCCGCTATACACCGCCGTCGCTTGAAGGAACGCTCGTCTACCCCGGCAATTTCGGCACGTTCAACTGGGGCTCGGTCGCGGTCGACCCGGAACGGCAGGTGATGTTCGGCATGCCGACCTACCTCGCCTTCACCTCGCGCCTCGTTCCGCGCGACCAGATCCCGCCGAAGGGCCAGGGAGAAAAGGGATCCGAGCAAGGCCTCAACCGCAACGACGGCGCCCCCTACGGCGTCTTCATGGGCCCGTTCCTCGGCCCGCTGAAGGTCCCCTGCCAGGCGCCGCCATGGGGTTATGTCGCCGGGGCCGATCTCAGAACCGGCAAGATCGCCTACAAGCACAAAAACGGCACCGTCGAGGACATGACCCCTTTGCCGCTACCCTTCAAGGTTGGCGTTCCCGGCATCGGCGGACCGATGATCACCAAGGGCGGCGTCGCCTTCCTCGGGGCGGCGGTCGACGACTATCTGCGCGCCTACGACGTAACGACGGGCGAACAGCTATGGGAGGCGCGCCTTCCGGCCGGCGGCCAGTCGACGCCGATGAGCTACACGGTGGGCGAGAAGCAATATGTGCTGATTGTCGCGGGCGGCCATGGCTCGGTCGGCACCAAGCCCGGAGACTACGTCATCGCCTATACCCTGCCCTAATACGCGAGAGCGCATCCCTAATTCTCGCTACGGCATAATTCCTTAAATCGGAATCGATTTAAGGGCAAAATTATGCAGCAACTCAAAGTGTTACAGCGGCCTTTGCGCGTCTAAATAGACGCGCAAAGGCCGCTGTAGTGGGTTGCATCGGCAAGCCCCACACAAGCCACCGGAAGCAGCCTCCCCCGGACAGAAGATTCCGGGGGATTCCCATGAAGATCGACAACAGCGTCTCGAACTACTACTTCTCGCAGCGCCGCGCCCAGTCGGGAACCGTCGCCCCGCTCGAAGAGAATGGCGGCGGTGACGCGCGTCCGCGGCTTTCGCCGACCATCGCGCCGGCATCCACGTCGGCCTCGCTGTCGAGCGCCTTCTGGATCAGTGCGACCAGAGAAGAGGAAGCCAAGCCGTCGATCGGAACCGGGCAAGAGACGGCCTCCGGAGACTCGGTCAGCGACGAGTTCCTGAAACGCGCCAAGATGAGCCTGGCGGACCAGATCCGCGCACAAATTCTGGAAGCGCACGGCATCACCGAAGACGAACTCAAGGCGATGGATCCGAAGCAGCGCGAGGCGATCGAGGAAGAAATCCGCAAGGCGGTCGAACGCGCGACGGGCATCGACCAGCAGCGCAATGATACCGCATCCGATATCGCCGACGGAAGCGCCGCAGCCTAAAGCAGCATCGCCTGCAATCCTCGATTTCCCCTGAAATCGGGCTCGACCGGCTCGCCATGCCGGTGCTGCTGGCACTCGGACAATCCGATTACCTCGTTGCGCCGGCCGAAACTTGGGACGCCTATCGCAAGGGTTTTCCGGATCTGACCGTTCGCATGTTCGAGAAAAGCGGCCACACACCGCAACTGGAGGAAAGCGATCTCTTCGACGAGACGCTGCTTTCCTTCCTCGCACGGTAACCGGTGGAGCCAAGGGAAGGCCCGATCGGGCCCTTCCTCGCAGCCTCACATTGACGGTTTCCGGAAAGCGATTATCTAATGCTCCAGAAGCTATAGGTTTGGAGCATGGGCATGTATTCCATCGGCGATCTCTCCCGCCGCACGGGCGTAAAAATTCCGACGATCCGCTATTACGAGCAGATGGGGCTGATTGCCGCTCCTGAACGCTCGGAAGGCAACCAGCGGCGCTACGAGAAGCCCGAACTCGAACGTCTCGCCTTCATCCGCCATGCGCGCGATCTGGGACTTTCGATCGAATCGATCCGCGATCTGCTGGCACTGAGCCGGCATCCGGAGCGCCCCTGCGGCGAAGCGGACCGCATCGCCAAGGAACATCTGATCACCGTACGCGAAAAAATCGCCCAGCTGCAAAAGCTGGAGCGCGAACTTGAGCGCATCGTCGCCTGCAACGGCGACCACACGATCGGCGACTGCTACGTCATCCGTGCGCTTGCAGACCATTCGATGTGCGGCGGCGACCATTGAGCGCTGCGGCGGCAGACTCGGGCCGACTTCGAACAGAGGTCGCCACCCCTGTCCCCAGCCCTGCGCAAAATCCCCGTTGACAAAAGTGCGGAAACGGACAATCTACGCACATGATCAAGAACGCACCCATCTGCCGCGCGTATTTTTGGCTGTTCCCATAGGAGCGGCCTGCTGATCATATTCAACAAGGCCGCCATCAGGCGGCTTTTGTTTTTCACGGCACCTGATGGCGAAAGAACCATGAGGAGCCGACAATGCTACAGACCGCCATCCCCCCTCTCCATCCGCTGCCATCGACGCGCCCGCCGATGGTGACGATCCGCTGCGCCAAGCAGCGTGACCTTCCCGAGCTGCGCGAAATGATCGCCGAACTTGCCGCCCATCACGGCGACGCTGCCCCGATCACCCCCGAGCAGCTCGAGCGCGACCTCTTCGGCCGGAGCCCCTGGATCACGGCACTTGTCGCCGAGGCGGGCAACCGGCTGATCGGATACGCGATCCTCGTCCCGGTCTACCGGGCAGCGGAAGGCGCCCGCGGCATGGAATTGCACCACCTCTTCGTGCGCCCCGACAACCGCGGCACCGGCATCGGCCGACACCTCGTCGCCAAGGCCCGCGAACAGGCAAAAATGGCCGGTTGCGATTACCTCTCGGTCAGCGCCGCGACCGGCAATTTCAAGGCGCACGACTTCTACGAATCCGAGCGTTTCGTGCCTCGCCCCGTGACGGGCATGCGCTATATGCAGAAACTTGGCTGAGGATGAGGCGATGCGGCTTGCAATCGTGCTTCACGAAGGGTTTGCGGATTGGGAATGCGCGCTGTTGATGGCGGCGGCGCGCACTCACTTCGGCGTCGATATCGACGTCGCCACCTTGGACGGCGCGCCGGTGACGTCGATGGGCGGCCTCGACGTCTCCGCGCATCTGTCGATCGACGCGCTCGACCCTGCGGGCTTCGACGGCTTGGTGATCTGTGGCGGTGCGATCTGGGGAACCGCCGACGCCCCCAACCTCTCCGCCACGATCCGTTCCTTTCATCGGCAGGAACGGCTGGTCGCCGCAATCTGCGGCGGCGTCGATGCACTGGCATCGAGCGGAATTCTCGACGCCACCGATCACACCGGAAACAGTGCGGACAGCCTTGCGTCGCTCGCTGGCTATCGCGGCCACGGCCATTATCGCGATCAGCCGCAGGCTCTTAGCCGCGACCACATTGTCACGGCCGCCGGCACGGCACCGGTCACCTTTGCGGTCGAGATCTTTCGCGCCCTTGGCCTCGGCTCGCCGGAACTCGACGGCTATGCCGCGCTCTATGGCCGCGAGCATGCGGCCGTCACGACGGCCGCATGAGCAAACCACTGCATAATTCCTTAAATCGGAATCGATTTAAGGACAAAATTATGCAGCGACTCAAAGTGTTACAGCGACCTTTGCGCGTCCAAATAGACGCGCGGCGCTGTAAAGCGCATCGTCAGAGCGTGGGAATGGCCTTGAGATAGGCGGCAATCGCCTCGCGATCGGCAGCGGTCAGCTTCGCCATGTTCTTCTGAACCTCGACCATGGAGCCACCGACGGAATCGAATTCCGGGGTGAACCCGGTTTCGAGATAGGAGGCAATGTCGGAAGCGCTCCAGCCGCCGATGCTCTTCGAGCCGGATGTGATGTTGGGGATGCGCCCCTCGCCTTCCGGGTTTGGTGCGCCTGCCAGCCATTGGCCTGGCTCGAAGCCGCCAAGGGCGTTTCGCGGCGTATGGCACTCGCCGCAATGGCCGGGCCCTTCGACCAGATATTGTCCGCGCGTCAGTTTCGGATCAGCGGCATCGATGGCAACGCGCGGCGTGTCGGTGAGGAACAGCAGCTTCCAGCCACCGAGCGCCAATCGCATATTGTAGGGGAACGGCAACTCGTGGCCCGGCGCGACATCGCTCGCCTTCGGCAGCGTCTTCATGTAGCCCCAGAGGTCGTTGACGTCCTTTGGCGCCATCCTGATGTAGGAGGCGTAGGGGAAGGACGGGTAGAGATGCTCGCCGTTTCGGCCGACGCCCCGCGTCATGGCATTGCCGAACTCGGCAAGTGTCCATCCGCCGATGCCGGCCGTTTCGTCAGGCGAGATATTGGGGGCGTGAAAGGTACCAAACGGGCTTTTCAGTGGCGGCCCGCCGGCAAGAACGAGCCGGGCGTCGCCCTCGCTGCCGCGCTTCGCATGACAGCTGACGCAGCCGCCGGCCCAGAAGATCTTCTCGCCATTGACGAGATCCGGTTCGCCCAAGCCTTCCCAATGATCGGCCGGCCAGGGCGCCGGCTTGGTCAGCCACCAAAAGGCCGCACCGCCGACAAGGCCCATAAACACCAGACCCGAGACAAGCTTTCTAATCCGTCGGCCCATCAAGCTGCCCTTCAACTGCGCAACCTTAACCCGAGAGCTTCGCTCACACTCAAAATAACGCGGCAAACCGCGACGAGCGTGACGTCCCTCCGTCACAACAACAGCCTCAATGCGCCGGCGAAAGCCGGCGCATTGAGGCAATTCTCTGGGAAGTAGACCTATTGTCAGTTCTTCTTCAGGCGATACGTCTCATGACAGCTGCCGCAGTCCTTGCCGAGTATGCCCATGGCAGCGCCGACACCGGCCTGATCGGCCGGAAGCTGGGCGAGCACGGCGTCGGTATCAGAACCAAGCTTCGCAGCCTTGGCTTTGAAATCGTCCATGTTCTCCCAGATCTTCGGGCTTGCTTCCGTCTCCGAACCGGTTTCGGAGCCGGTGGGGAAATGGTCCGGGAATACCTTGACCGTCTCGGAGATGGTTGTCAGCGACACCTTGACGATCTCGGCGTCATAGGGCTTTTCGCCCTTGGCAATACCACCGAGCGCACCAGCAGCCTGACCAACCTTCTTCATCAGAGCCTGACGAACCGCCTGCGGTTCATCAGCCGCAGTCACGGCTGTAACGCCAAGCCCAGCGAGGGCGGCGGCAAGCATAAGAGCGCGTATCTTCATCGTGATCTCCCGGTCATTCGAATCCGCCTCTGCGGCCTTCGTGTTGAATGCGCCGGCATGATGTCATTTTAGCTAGTCGACGGAAGTAACATTTTTTTGATGTCCTTGCCACAACAGCACAATTTGGCGCGGCTGAGCGATTCTCGACCACCTCGGCCCGCACGTTCCTATAACATGATTGCAGTAATCATGTTTATACTCTGAGACCTATCTCGCGCCGGCCCAGCCCTGCCAGACGGTGAGGGCTGCTACCAGCACCAGGACGATGCCGGCAATGCGGCCGATCAGAACGGTCGCACCCGGGCTGCCGACGAGAAAATCGCGACCGCGACCGGCGGCCAGCGCCAAACCGCCATAGACGGCGAGCTGGGTAGTGGCGATCATCAACGCCATGATCACCGCCTGCGACCATACCGGCCCGAATTGCGGCTTAAGAAACTGCGGATAGACCGCCAGCATGAAGAGATAGGCCTTGGGGTTCATCAGGCTGGTGAGAGCGCCCTGGCGAAAGCTCGCCCAACGCGAGAGCCGCCCGGTGCCGTCGATACCGCCGATGGTGATCGAACTGCGGATAAGGGAATAGCCAATCCAGGCGATATAGGCGGCACCGCCGACGAGCAGGACGTTGAAGAGCTGCGGCACCAGATGAAGGATGACGCTGACCCCGAGCGCCGCATAGAGAGTATGCAGCACGCCGCCAGCCATGATGCCGGCCGTCGCCGACAGGCCGGAGGCTCGACCTCCGGTCAGCGAATTCGCCAGCACGAAGATCATATCCATCCCCGGCACGATGATGATGCCGAAGAGAAGGGTGAAGAATAGCCAGAGATTTTCCGAGTAGCTCATGTCAGTTGTCCGAGGTCCGTTCGATCGTTGCGTGAGCGGATTGCTTATTTTTCAATCCGTTGCTGGATGTTATAAGCGCCTGCAACTGACAGGGTCTTGTCAGGAGCGTTTGAAGCGGCGGAGTTTTTTCGATGCGCAAGGCCTCGCGGCTGTTCGAGATCATCCAGATCCTCCGGCTCGCTCGGAAACCGGTGACGGCGGCCGATATGGCCGAAACGCTGGAGGTGACACCGCGCTCGATCTACCGCGATATCGCTGCCCTTCAGGCCATGCGCGTGCCGATCGAAGGCGGCCGCGGCATCGGATACATTCTCCGCCCGGGCTTCGACCTGCCGCCGCTGATGTTCTCGATCGAGGAAACCGAGGCGATCGTGCTGGCGCTGGCGCTGCTTGCGCGCACCGGAGACGAGGAGCTGAAGGCGGCGGCCGGCCGCGTCAACCAGAAGATCACCGGCGCCGTGCCCGAACCGCTGCGGCTCGCCTTTCGCAGCCAAGCGCTGCACGCCTGGGGAACCGTGGCGCCCTCGCCCGCCGGCGTCGATCTGGCGCTGGTACGCCGGGCGATCCGGGACGAACGCAAGCTCGGCATCGACTATCGCGACGAACTCGGCCGCGCCACCGAGCGGATGATCCGGCCGATCGCGCTGATCTATTACTCCGAAACCGCCAACATCGTCGCCTGGTGTGAACTGCGCCAGGCGATCCGCAACTTTCGCGCCGATCGGGTCGAACACTGCGAAGCGACCGACGACTTTTTCCCGGGCGAAGGGGAAGGTCTGAGGGACCTCTGGATCAGCGGATGGCGGACGCAGCCAGGCGGGGCGTGACCGCTGTCAGTTGGAGTGTGCGGTCTGTCTCTCGCCCATAGCCGCGGATTTCCATTCTGCCCGCATGGACCTCGACGATCGCATAGGCTGTCGTATCCGGTGTTTCGACCATGCCCTTGATTCGGTTCCACGGCGGCATATTGCGGGTCGGCGATGACGCCGAAGCGGAGGAGAGGCTGTGTGTCTGCGTGCATGGCGCCTCTGCCTAGCGCCGGGCGATGACACTTTGGTGACGGCGGACCAGCCATGTCCAATGCCACCGCAAACGAAAAGACCCGGCGCAAGCGCCGGGTCTCGAAGTCGATTGTTGCGAAGGCTTACTTGGAAGCCGCTTCGTACATTTCGAGCACGTAATCCCAGTTGATCAGGCTATCGACGAACGCTTCGAGGTACTTCGGACGCGCGTTGCGATAGTCGATGTAGTAGGAGTGTTCCCAGACGTCGACGCCGAGGATCGGCGAAGCGCCGTGAACGAGCGGGTTCTCGCCGTTCGGGGTCTTGGAGATTTCGAGCTTGCCGTTCTTGACCGAAAGCCATGCCCAGCCCGAACCGAACTGGCCGGTGCCGGCCGCGATGAAATCGGCACGGAACTTGTCGTAGCCGCCGAGGTCCGACTTGATGGCTGCGTCGAGCTTGCCCGGCAGGCTGGTGCCGCCGCCGCCCTTCTTCATCCACTTCCAGAAGTGGATGTGGTTGTAATGCTGGCCGGCATTGTTGAACAGCGGCTGGTTGGTGCCGTAGGACTTCTTGACGACGTCCTCGAGCGAGAGGTCGGAGAGGCCGGCTTCCTCGGCAAGCTTGTTGCCGTTGGTCACGTAAGCGAGGTGGTGCTTGTCGTGGTGGTATTCGAGCGTCTCGCGCGACATGTAGGGCGCCAGCGCATCGTAGTCATAGGGAAGGTTCGGCAATTCGAAAGCCATGTGGGCATCTCCTCTTGGCATGGGATTTCGTCAGGGAAATCTGTGAGCGGGAACATAGGCACCGGCCTTGAAGGAGGCAACCGATGCAATGCCAATTTTTCCTCAACCCACGGAATATACTTTCAACATCATTTTGAAAGCGCGCGCCCCCCGAGCACATTCGCGCCACGTTTCGCGGGCAGCGTGAAGGTCAATGCAACCGTTTGAGAATAAGGACTGTCCATGCCGCATCGCCCGATCCTGACCCTTGCCCTTGTCGCTGCAACCGGATTTGTCGCGACCGGCGCCCATGCATCCTCCGGCGATGCCTGGGAAGAATTCCGGGCCGACGTTTCGGAGAAATGCATCTCGGCCGCCCCTTCGCTCGATAAGCCGATCGTTGTCGTCGACCCGTTCGGCTCCGAGAGCTTCGGGCTGGCGCTGGTCTCCGGCAAGCCGAAGGGCGCGGAAAATGCAGTGACCCAGATCTGCGTCTACGACAAGCAGAAGAAGACGGTGGAAATCGGCGGCGAGCTGGCGCCCGACACGGTCACGGTTGTGGCACCGGCAACGGACCAGTAGCCCAGCCGCGTGTCGACGATCGCAGATCGTCGACACGCGCGAGCCTTCGCGTACAAACGGTTTCCGGCTCCTGTCATCGAGCAATCGGCCGGAAACCATTCCACCCAGCGCCACAATGGGTTGCGAATCACAGCCGACCTGGGCCGCGACCGTGGCGCGGGCACCATGACCCGCACCGAGCGTTGACCTCCTCAGCCGTCCTGGCTGGAATGTGCCCAATCCATGTAGAGATCGCGCGCCTTGGCGGCGATCGGCCCGGCCTGCAGGTCGCGCTCGTCAAGGCGAGTGACCGGCAAGACCTTGGAGTAGTTGCCGGAGGTGAAGATCTCGTCGGCAGCTTCAAAATCGGCCATCGACAATGTCGCTTCGACAACTTCGAAACCAGCCTCGCGCAACAGCGTCATGACGCGGAAGCGGGTGATGCCGGCCAGGAAGGTGCGGTTGGCAGCCGGCGTGAACACGACCCCATCCTTGACCAGGAAGACGTTGGAGGAGCCGGTTTCGGCGATGTTGCCGAGCATGTCGCGCACCAGCGCATTGTCGAAGCCGCGTGACCGCGCCTCGGTCAGGATGCGGGCGTTGTTGGGATAAAGGCAGCCGGCCTTGGCATCGGTCGGCATGGATTCGAGCGTCGGCCTCCGGAACGGCGACAGCGTCAGCGATGAGCCGCCATGGCCGTTGCCCATCGGCGCCTCGAACAGGCACAGCGCGAAGCGGGTCGATTCCGGATCGATCGCAACGACGCCGGCCGCGCCATGCTCGGCCCAGTACATCGGCTTGACGTAGAGCGCCGTCTGGCCGTCGAATTTCTTGGCGCCTTCCCAGCTCAGGGCCTCGATCTCTTCCGGCTTCATGGTCGGCTTCAGCCCGAGCGCCGTTGCCGAGCGGTTGACGCGCTGGCAATGCAGGTCGAGGTCCGGCGCGACGCCGTCGAAGAAGCGGGCACCGTCGAATACGGTCGAACCCAGCCACATGGCATGGGAGGTCGGACCGATCAGCGGCGGATTGCCGGACAGCCATTCGCCGTCGACAAAGGTCCAGGTCACTGAGCGGGGGGATGTATCGACGGCCATCGGCGTCTCCTTCACGTTTTGTCTTCCGTATCTTCCGCCATAGCTCGAAAAAGCAGCATGGGGGTGAATGGGTACATCAAAAAATGTCATGGCGTCCATTCTGGCACCGCAACGGCCTCTCGCGTAGTCTCTCGCACAAAGGAAAAGGGGCAGACGTGCGCACCATCAGGCATCTTGATCAGGACGACGTGGAAATCTTCCGCCGCATACGGCTGGAGGCGTTGCACCGCGAGCCGCAGGCCTTCGCTTCCACCGCGGCGGATTGGGCGCTGCTTTCGACAGCGGAATGGCAGGCAAGGCTCGCCGCAAACACCGTCTTCGTCGCGCTCGACGGGCATGAGCCTGTCGGCATCATGGGGCTCATGCGGCAGCGCTCCAGCCGGATGGCGCACCGTGCCACCATCATCATGGTCTATGTGCGCCGCGAGGCGCGCGGTTCCGGCGTGGCGCGCGAGCTTCTCGCACATCTGACCGACCATGCCCGCTCGGCCGGCATCCGGATGCTGGAGCTCGTCGCCCGCGCCGACAATGAGACGGCCATCCGTTTCTACGAGCGCGAAGAGTTCCGCGAAATCGGGCGCGTTCCGGGCGGCCTCCTCGACGGCGAGGAAGAGGTCGACGAAATTCTGATGGCGCGGCACATAGATGGCCGCGCCGCACCGGCTCAGACATCGCAAGGAGTGCCCCGATGAAAGCCATGTACTACGACGCCTTCGAGAAGACGCCCGAGATCCGCACGCTTCCCGATCCGACGCCGACCGAAAACGGCGTGGTCGTCAAGGTCGAGGCGACGGGCCTGTGCCGCTCCGACTGGCATGGCTGGATGGGGCACGACGCCGATATTCGCCTGCCGCACGTGCCGGGCCATGAGCTCGCCGGCATCGTGACCGCCACCGGCCGCGGCGTGGTGCGCTACAAGGTCGGCGACCGGGTGACGGTACCCTTCGTTTCCGGATGCGGCCGCTGCGGCGAATGCCGCTCGGGCAACCAGCAGGTCTGCGAGGTGCAGTTCCAGCCGGGCTTCACGCATTGGGGCTCCTTTGCCGAATATGTTGCGCTCGATTTCGCCGACCAGAACCTGGTGCACCTGCCGGAAAACATGGACTTCAAGACGGCCGCCAGCCTCGGTTGCCGGTTTGCCACTTCGTTTCGCGCCGTCGCCGACCAGGCACGGGTCAAGGGCGGCGAGTGGGTCGCCGTCCACGGCTGCGGCGGTGTCGGCCTATCGGCAATCATGATTGCCGCCGCGCTCGGCGCGCATCCGATCGCAATCGACATTGCCGAAGACAAGCTCGCATTCGCCAAAAAACTCGGCGCGGTCGCCACGGTCAACGGCCGCGACACGGACGATGTCGCCGGCGCAGTCAAAGAAATTACCGGCGGCGGCGCCCATGTCTCGATCGATGCGCTCGGCCATCCCGTCACCTGCTTCAACTCGATCAAGAACCTGCGCCGGCGCGGCCGCCACGTGCAGGTCGGCCTGATGCTCGGCGACCATGCCACGCCTGAAATCCCGATGGCACAGGTGATCGGCCATGAGCTCGAAATCTACGGCAGCCACGGCATGCAGGCATGGCGATACGACGCCATGCTGTCGATGATCGCCAGCGGCAAGCTGCAACCGCAGCAGTTGATCGGCCGCGAAGTCTCGCTCGAAGAGGCGATCCCTGCCCTCGTTTCAATGGACCGCGCGACCGACCTTGGCATCAGTGTGATTACCCGGTTCTGAACGGGCACGTCTCAAAGGCTGTTTGCTTTTGGTGGCGGATGCGATTTTGCCCTTAAGTCGGAACCGTTTTCAGGGCAAAATCATCACAGGAAGAATCACGACGAGGTCCTGTCATGGCGCTAGCGGCAGCTGCCACCGGGGAAGAACTCTACAGCCCTGCTCTCAATGCCAATCCGACCCATCCGAACGGCTGGCCCATCCGGATGATCATCAGCTCTCAAACGGAAGCCCGGCACAATCGGGCGCTCTGGGCACCGACGCACCTGATCTCGATGCGGGCGCCGGCGAGCCGGTTGCTGTCGATGATCGAACTGCCACCGGAAAGGCACCTCGAACTCTATTTCGGCGACGCCACCGACCCCGATGCACCCGACGCCGCGCGGCCGGACGCGATCGAGGCAGCCTTCAATTTTGTCGACAGCCTGGCTGAGGACGCGCATCTCCTGGTCCACTGTCTGCGCGGCATCGGTCGTGCGACGGCGCTGAGCCTCGGCATTCTTGCCCGATACATGTCGCCCGAAGAGGCGGCCGCCGCGTTGCATGCGCTACGACCGGAGGCGAAGCCAAACCGGCATGTGGTCGGGCTCTGCGACACAGCCCTTGGGCTCAAGGGAAAGCTTGCCAGGCAGGCCCTGCGTTTCCCGGCGAAGGTCTGGAAACCCGGCAAAGGCTGACGGCTGACAGCGCAATGTCGTTGTGCAATGCACAAATCTTTGCCATGATCACGCAAAAGAACGGTGTTCGCGGCGTGCCTCCGCCGGCACAATGCGGTAAGTCTTTGTTTTCGGCTACGCTTTGACGAGATAAGATATCTTGTCCCGCCGTGCGGCCGGAGATGATGGACGGGAGGAAAGAATGTCCCACGCGGCTTATGTGTTCGATGCCTACGGCACGCTTTTCGACGTGCATGCGGCGGTTCGGCGCCATGCTGCCGAGATCGGCCCGGACGGACAGGCCTTCTCCGAGCTCTGGCGGGCCAAGCAGCTCGAATATTCCTGGGTGCGTTCCCTGATGGGCGCCTATCAGGATTTCTGGCAGCTGACCGAGCAGTCGCTAGACTATGCCTTTTCCCGGTTCCCGTCCGCTGACCGCAAGCTGAGGAAACCACTGCTCGATGCCTATTGGACGCTCGATTGCTACCCCGAAGTCCCCGCCGTTCTGAAAGGGCTGAAGGAGCGCGGAGCGCGGCTCGCCATCCTTTCCAACGGTTCTCCTGATATGCTGGCCGCGGCCGTGCACAATGCAGCGCTCGAAATCGTCATTGACGACGTCTTCTCCGTCGACACGGTCAAGACCTACAAGGCGGCACCTGCGGTCTATGATATCGTCACCACCCGCTACCGGCTTTACCCGCATGCGGTTTCCTTCCAGTCGTCAAACCGCTGGGACATTGCAGGCGCGACGAAGTTCGGCTTCCGCACGGTCTGGATCAATCGGGCGGACATGCCCGACGAATATCGCGACCAGGGCCCGGCGTTGATCCTACCTTCGCTCGAAAGTCTGCAATTCGGTATCTGAGGGTTTGTCTCGATGGCTTGGTCGGCGTCGCAATACCTGAAATTCGAAGATGAGCGCACGCGGCCGGCCCGCGACCTGCTGGCGCAGGTTCCGGACCTGCCGTCGGGTCCTGCCTTCGACCTTGGCTGCGGTCCGGGAAATTCGACCGAACTGATCCATCAGCGATTTCCGGACACGCCGCTTTCCGGCCTCGACAGCGACGAGAACATGCTGCTCACCGCCGCCAAGCGGCTGCCGGGCCTGACTTTCGAGAAGACCGATCTGGCGACCTGGGCACCGCCCAAGGGCGCCTCGCTGTTCTTCGCCAATGCCGTCTTCCAGTGGCTGCCCGGTCACCTCGACGTCCTGGAAAAGCTGACCGCATCCCTTGCCGCCGGCGGCACGCTTGCGGTGCAGATGCCCGACAACCTCGACCAGCCGACCCATCTGCTGATGGAAGAAACGGCCCGCGGCGCGGACTTCGCCGACACCTTCGAAGGCCGGACGATCCGCCGCAATCCGTTGCCGGCGCCCTCTGTCTATGTCGAGCGCCTGTCACAGCATGCGGCCCATATCGAGGTCTGGCATACCATCTACTATCACCGGCTGGCGAACGCCGAAGCGATCGTCGAATGGGTGAAGGGTACGGGACTGCGCCCCTATCTCGATGCGCTGCCGCCGGAGCGACGCGACGCCTTTTCCGCGGCCTATACCGACCGGATTCGTGACGCCTATCCGGCCCTGAGCGATGGCCGGGTGCTTTTGCGCTTCCCCAGATTCTTCGTCGTCGCCGTCAAGGCCGACTAAGACAGGTCAGACAGGACAGCGCCAGCAAAATTCGGGAGACAGGCATCAGATCCGTTCGACCAGGAAGTCGATGAAAGCACGGATGCGGGCAGCAAGATGTTCGTGGCCGGCATAGACGGCATAGACCGTTTCGATCTCGTCGGGCCGATAGTCCTCCAGCAATGCGACCAGCCGACCCGCGGCCAGATCCGGCTCGGCGTGGAAGCGACCGATCCGGCCGATGCCGACACCGGCGAGACAGAGCTGCTGGACGATCGCGCCGCTCGAGACCTGCAGGTTTCCAAAGACGGACAGAAGCTCGACCGAGGCTTGCCCTGGCGCACGAAAGGCCCACTCGTCGACGCTGCGGCGGAAGTTGAAGCGAATGCAATTGTGATTTTCCAGGTCGGCCGGCGTCTGCGGCACGCCATGTCTGGCGAGATAGGCCGGGGACGCGATCACCACCGGCCGACTTTCCATCAGCTTGCGGGCCTTCAACGACGAATCGCGCAAGGGACCGGTCCGGATCGCCACGTCGGCCCGTTCGCCGACCACGTCGATCAAGCTGTCCGTCAGGGTCAGATCGAGGCGCACGTCCGGATAGCGCTCGAGAAACTCAGGCGCCAGCGGCAGGATGTAGCGCTCGCCGAAGCCGACCGATGCGTTGACGCGCAGAAGCCCGCGGGGAGAGAGCCGGCCACCGGCGGCAACCAGTTGCTCGGTCTCGGCGATCTCGGTCAGGATGCGCTGGGCGCGTTGCAGATAGACTTCGCCCTCCGGCGTCAATTGCAGGGTCCGGGTCGAGCGCACCAGCAGGCGCGTGCCCAGCCGATCCTCGATCCGGGTGACCAGCTTGCTGACGGCGGACGGCGATAGTCTCAGCCGCCGGCCGGCGGCAGAGAAGCTGCGCGTTTCGCAGACAGCAACAAAGACCTCCATCTCACCGGCGCGGTTGTCCATCATTCACCTTTGAATTTGGTTCACAGTCGTTTGTCCGATTATACGGATTATCGCGCAAGCTCTCCACCCTCATATTCCCCTCGAACACATCAACACCAAAACGCCCGGTCGCTCCCAACCGGGCGGGAAAAGGTCTTGTCATGCCCATTGCGCTCTTTGCATTGACGGTCGCGGCCTACGCGATCGGAACCACCGAATTCGTCATCGTCGGCCTTCTGCCGACGGTCGCGAGCGACCTCCACATCACCCTGCCGCTTGCCGGCCTCATCGTCAGCGTCTACGCGCTCGGCGTCACTTTCGGCGCGCCGATCCTGACTGCTCTTACCGGCCGGATCGAACGCAAGCCGCTGCTGGTCGGCCTGATGGCGCTGTTCATCGTCGGCAACGCCGCAGCAGCGCTGTCGCCGAGCTACGAGCCGCTGCTGATTGCCCGCGTCATCTCCGCCTTCGCCCACGGCGTCTTCTTCTCCGTCGGCTCGACCATCGCCGCCGACCTCGTGCCCGAGGACCGTCGCGCCTCGGCGATCGCCATGATGTTCATGGGCCTGACGGTGGCGATCGTCACCGGCGTGCCGCTCGGTACCTGGATCGGCCAGACTTTTGGCTGGCGTGCCACCTTCTGGGCCGTCACCGGGCTTGGCGTCATCGCTCTTGCCGCGATTGCAGCTCTGCTGCCGAACACGTTGACCAAGGCGCCGCCGGCACGGCTGATCGACCAGGTGCGCGTTCTCGGCTCCGGCCGGCTGCTGGTCGTCTTCGCCATGACCGCCCTCGGCTACGGCGGCACCTTCGTCGCCTTCACCTTCCTTGCGCCGATCCTGCAGGAAATCACCGGCTTTTCCGAGGGTGCCGTCAGCCTGATCCTGGTGCTCTACGGCGTCGCGATCGCGATCGGCAACATCGCCGGCGGCAAGATCGCCAACCGCGATCCGGTGAAGGCTCTGGTTGGTCTGTTCCTTGCTCAAGCCATCGTCCTTGCGCTCTTCACCTTCACGGCCACCTCCCAAGCCCTGACGCTGGTGACGTTGGCCACCCTCGGCTTCCTGTCCTTTGCCACCGTGCCCGGCCTGCAGCTCTATGTCGTGCAGCTTGCCAAGCAGCATCGGCCGGGTGCCGTCGACGTCGCCTCGGCGCTCAACATTGCCGCCTTCAACCTCGGCATTGCCATCGGCGCCTGGCTCGGTGGCGTCGTCGTCGCCTCGTCGCTCGGCCTCGGCATGACGCCGGTCGTCGGTTCCGTTCTGGTGGTGGGCGCGCTGCTGCTCACACTTCTGAGCGGCGCACTTGACCGCAAGGCAGAAACCGTCGCCCAACCGGCTTGAAGAAGCGCCCGTCAGGCCCACCTATATCCTCGTCTCTTTCCCGCCCGGCCGATGGCCGGGCGCTCTGCAAAAACAAGGAGTTCCCACATGCATTCGGTCAATTCCAACGGCGCCAACATCCCGGCGCTCGGCTTCGGCACCTTCCGCATGCCCGGTGCCGATGTGCTGCGCGTGCTGCCGGAAGCGTTGAAGCTCGGCTTCCACCACGTTGACACCGCCCAGATCTACGGCAACGAGGCCGAGGTCGGCGAGGCCATCCACAAATCAGGCATCGCGCGCGCCGACATTTTCCTCACCACCAAGGTCTGGGTCGACAAATATGCCCATCGCGACTTTCTCGCCTCGGTCGACGAGAGCCTGACGAAGCTCAAGACCGATCACGTCGACCTGCTCCTCCTGCATTGGCCAGGCGGTAGCGACGTGCCAATGGCCGAGCGCATCGGCGCGTTGAACGAAGTCCATAAGGCCGGCAAGGTTCGCCATATCGGCGTCAGCAACTTCAACACCGCGCAGATGGAAGCGGCGGCGAAGCTCAGCGACGCGCCGATCGCCACGAACCAGGTGGAATATCACCCCTATCTCGACCAGACGAGGGTGCTCGGCACCGCCCGCAAGCACGGCATGTCCATCACCGCCTACTACGCCATGGCCAACGGCAAGATCCCGAACGATCCGCTGCTCAAGGACATCGGCGCGCGCCACGGCAAGACGGCGGCGCAAGTGGCGTTGCGCTGGCTGGTGCAGCAGAAGGATGTGATCACCCTGTCGAAGACAGCGACGATCGAGCGACTGAAGGAAAACTTCGACATCTTCGACTTCGCGCTTGGCGACGGCGAGATGGCAGCGATTCATGCGCTTGCCCGTCCGGACGGCCGCATCGTCAGCCCCGAAGACCTGTCGCCGGTTTGGGACAAGGCCGCCTGACAATAGTTTGCCGATCCGCCGCCGGTCGAGTTCCAAACCGGCGGCGGATGATCTAAGCAGATCCCCAGGGGGATCGATGCCGATCTCCCGAGGGGACGCACTGTCGAAGGGAGGGGTCGATGACGTCGAAAACCGTTGAGGTGGGCGACATCGCTCCGGACTGGCCGGCCATCATTGCCGTCGTGCTTGGCGTTACCGCCTTTTCCGTCGCACAGGGCCTCACCTATCCCTTGATTTCGCTCTCGCTGGAAGGCCGCGGCGTCTCGACCGCCACGATCGGTCTCAACGCCATGGGCTTTGCTGCCGGCCTTGCCGCAGCGACCCTGCTGCTCGGGCACCTGACGCGGTGTGCCACTGCTGACAAGCTGATCATCGCCAGCCTCTGCGGCTGTTCGCTCTGCCTCGCAACGCTTGCAGCCACGTCCTCGCTGCCGATCTGGTTTGTCGCCCGCTTCGCTCTCGGCTTCTTCGTCAGCATGGTCTTCATGCTGGGCGAGGCCTGGCTCAATACCGCCTGTCCGGACCGGCTGCGCGGTAGGGTTTCCGGCCTATACGGCGCCGGCATGTGCGGCGGCTTTGCCGCCGGACCGTTGGCAATCCCGCTTCTTGGCACCAGCGGTGGCCTCGGCTTTGCACTGCTGGCGATCTATATCGCGCTCGTCGCCTTCCTGACCGGTCTTCTGACGATGGGCGCGCGGACCCGGCCGGAGCCATCATCGACGCGCGATCTCTTCGCCTTTTTCCGGCACGCGCCGATCCTGATCCTGATGGTGCTGATGTTTGGCTTTGCCGATATTGCAGCAATCTCGGCGATGCCGGTCTATTTCGTCAAGTCGGGCCATTCCCAGGCCTTTGCAGCGTTGAGCGTCACGGTGCTCGCGGTGCCGACGGCACTGGCGCAGCCCTTCATCGGCGTATTGCTCGACAAATTGCCCCGTCGACGGGTGGCGATCTCGGCAGCGGCGGTGGCGGCAACCGGCTATCTCGCCATTCCGCTGGTTACATCGGCGCCGCTGCTGCTAGCGCTGTTCGCGCTGATCGGCGCTGCCAGCTTCGCGCTCTATACAGCGGCGCTGACCATGCTCGGCGAACAATATCGCGGCAGCATGCTGGTGGCTGGAAGTGCCGCCTTCTCGCTCGCCTATGCCGCCGGCAGCGCGGCCGGATCGGGCGCCACCGGGTTTCTCATGGCGTTGATCAACCCCACCGCCGGTCCGCTCGGCGTCGGCATGGTGCTGGTCGTCTTCACGCTGATTTTCGCCGTCGCCGGTCGGCGATAGGCGCCGCCGTCAGCGCCCGCAAAGCCGAGCGAGCGCATCGCCAAAAACACGCGCCCAGGCCCGATAGCGCCCTGTCGTCGCTCCAGAGCATGACGCCCGGACAAAAAAACCCACCGGGCACAAGCGCCGGTGGGTTTTCTTTGAACGCGTCCGAAAGCGATCAGACAAACTGGCTGAGGCCGGGGACCGAGGCGACGACTTCGTCGACCACGTCGGCGCCAGCCTTTTCCTTGGCGAAAGCGATGGTTTCCTTGGCGAGCGAGGTGATCTCGCCCATGCCCAGGCCCTGGCTCATGAGCTGCTGACCGAGCGCCATGACACCGCCGCCGCCGATCGCCGCCATCAGGCCGCCGAGCAGACCGCCGCCGCCCGTGCCCTCGCCGTTGTACTGCGCGATCAGGTCGGTTGCGCCCGGGATCGATTCGATCATCTGGGCGACCGGGCCGTCGGCCGCTTCGCGCTGCAGGAAGCCGAGGATCATGCCGACAGCCTTTTCGGCCGTCGCAGGCTCAAGGCCGACATTCTCCGCTACGCGCGTGACCAGTTCATTCATGGAAAACTCCCTCGTTGAATTTTGACGTTGACGTCAAGGTAAATGATCGCTTGCGAAATAACAAGCGACTACGGATGGAATGCCGGGCAATCCACCAGCTTTCGGGCAGCCCGTCGTCCGTCTCATCGCAACCACGGCTCAGAACAATCGTTTCACGCTCGTGACCGGTTGGCAATGCGACCGATCGGCCGCCGCCAGCACCGCTGGTTTCGCGGTTGCGCGCCACAATCGCCTTGTTGCCGGGTGGAGCGGCACCGCCTATAACAGGGTCGAGCCACATTTCGATGGCGGGCCCCGGCAGCCAAGCCGCGAACCGCCCGCTTTCATTGATGAAACGGAGATGAAGCCCACATGGTGGAAGAAGGCAAGCTCTTTATCGGCGCCAGCCGCAAGCCGGACGACTCGATCAACAAAGGCGAATATCTCGAGCTGAAATTCGGCAACCGCCACGGGCTCATCACCGGCGCCACCGGCACCGGCAAGACCATCACCCTGCAGATCCTCGCCGAAGGGTTTTCGAACGCCGGCGTTCCAGTGTTCTGCGCCGACGTCAAGGGCGACCTCTCGGGCATCGGCGCGATCGGCGAGACCAAGGACTTCATCCTCAAGCGCGCCGAACAGATCGGCCTGCCGACCAACCCTTACGAGTTCCAGGAATTCCCCGTGATCTTCTGGGATCTCTACGGGGAAAAGGGCCACCGCGTCCGCACCACCATGTCGGAAATGGGTCCCCTCCTCTTGTCGCGGCTGATGAACGCGACGGATGCCCAGGAAGGCGTGCTCAACATCGCCTTCAAGATCGCCGACCAGGGCGGCCTGCCGTTGCTCGATCTGAAGGACCTGCAGGCGCTGCTCAACTACATGGGCGAGAACGCCACCCAGCTTTCCAACCAGTTCGGCTTCATTTCCAAGGCCTCGGTCGGCTCGATCCAGCGCGAACTGCTGATCCTGGAACAGCAGGGCGCCGAACATTTCTTCGGCGAACCGGCGCTGAAGATCACCGATATCATGCGCACGACCAATGACGGCCGCGGCGCGATCTCGGTGCTTGCCGCCGACAAGCTGATGATGAACCCGCGCCTCTACGCGACCTTCCTGCTCTGGCTTTTGTCCGAGCTGTTCGAGGAGCTGCCCGAAGTCGGCGACCCCGAGAAGCCGAAGCTGGTGTTCTTCTTCGACGAGGCGCATCTGCTGTTCAACGATGCGCCAAAAGTGCTGACAGAGCGCGTCGAACAGGTCGTGCGCCTCATCCGCTCCAAGGGCGTCGGCGTCTATTTCGTGACACAAAACCCGCTCGACGTGCCGGAAACGATCCTCGGCCAGCTTGGCAATCGCGTCCAGCATGCGCTGCGCGCCTATACGCCGCGCGACCAGAAGGCGGTGAAGACCGCCGCCGACACCTTCCGTCCGAACCCGGAGTTCGACTGCGCCACCGTCATCACCAATCTCGGCACCGGCGAGGCCCTGGTCTCGACGCTTGAAGGCAAGGGTGCGCCGACGATGGTGGAGCGCACCTTGGTGCGCCCGCCGCAGTCCCGCGTCGGCCCGCTGACGGCGGACGAGCGGCAGAAGGTCATGGATGTCAGCCCCGTTCGCGGCCAGTACGACGAAGATTTCGACCGTGAATCGGCCTATGAAATGCTGACGGCACGGGCCAGGAAAGCGGCGGAAGCGCAACAGCAAGCCGAGCAGGTACCGGTGGAGGCCAATACCGGCGGGAGCCGCTGGACGCTTCCGGGCTTCGGCGACGACGAGCCGGCGGCGCCTGCCGGAAAGCAGGCCCGTCCGCGTTCCTCCGGATATCAACGGGAGACCGTGGTGGAAGCGGCGATGAAATCGGTTGCCCGCACCGTTGCGACCCAGGTCGGTCGCGCTTTGGTTCGCGGCATCCTCGGCAGCCTCAGCAGGCGCTAAAGTATTTCCAGGAAAGGTGCGCAGCGGTTTTCCGTCAGGAATTACGTAAAACCAAGAGATGGAGCGTTTCCGTGAGTCCGTCTAAAGCGGAATCGCTCTAACGCAAAGAGGCGGACTTGATCCGCCAAGACGATACGAATGACGATTTCTGCACGCCCTGATCCACCGGATCGGGGCGTGCCCTACATCTTGAAAGGAACAGTCCATGGACGTGAAAGATTCGAACGGCGCCATCCTCAACGACGGCGACAACGTCACCCTGATCAAGGACCTGAAGGTCAAGGGCACGTCGACGACGCTGAAGCGCGGCACGGTGGTCAAGGGCATCCGCCTCACCGACAACCCCGATGAAGTCGAGTGCCGGGTCGAAAAGATCAAGGGCCTGGTGCTTCGTACCGAGTTCTTGAAGAAAGCCTGATGCTGCCGCGGGCAGGCGCAGAAACTGCCTTCGCCGTCAATGGCACTACATCTCACGATGAAGACAAACAAAAGCCCGGCGGGAACCATCTCGCCGGGCTTTCTTGTTTCCTGAGGAAGATAGGATTTTCAGGCGACCGTCAGCGTGACGTCGATATTGCCCTTGGTCGCATGGCTGTAGGGGCAAACGATATGCGCCTTCTGGACAAGATCTTCGAGAACCGCCTTGTCGACGCCTGGCGACGAGATTTCGAGCGCGGCGTCGATGCCGAAGCCCGTGCCGTCATCACGCGGGCCGATGCCGACCGTGCCCGTCACCTTGGTGTCTTCGGGAAGCTTTACCTTCTCCTTGCCGGCGACGAACTTGAGCGCACCAAGGAAGCAGGCGGAATAGCCAGCTGCGAAAAGCTGCTCGGGATTGGTGCCGCGGGCGCCGTCACCGCCCAGTTCCTTCGGCACGGTCAGCGTGACGTCGAGAACGCCATCGGTGCTCTTGGCCTGGCCTGCGCGGCCACCGGTTGCGGATGCAGTGGTACGATAGAGAATGGGCATTGGCGGGGTCTCCTTTGCGGTTTCGATGTCAATGCAGATTACATATTGCAAAATTAAATTGCATGCAAATTAATTTTGCAAATTGCATTTTCGACCTAAATTTGCAACAATGCCGGAATGACGACCAAAGCGGCACAATTCGACATGCTCCCGGACGAGGCGCTGACGCTCGGCAAACAACTCTGTTTCGCCGTCTACTCTGCTGCGCATGCCTTCAACCGCGCGTACAAGCCGCTGCTCGATCGTTTCGGCCTCACCTACCCGCAATATCTCGTGCTGCTGGCGCTCTGGCAACAGGACGGCATGACGGTCAAGCGTATCGGCGAGGAAATCGGGCTCGATTCGGGAACGCTGTCCCCTCTCTTGAAGCGGTTGGAGGCGGGAGGCTATGTCGGTCGCCAACGCGATCCCGGCGACGAACGGCAGGTGATCGTCAGTCTGACCGCGAAAGGTCGCGACCTCAAGACAGAGGCCTTCGGCATTCTTTCAGATATCGGCAAGGCGTCGGGATGCAGCCTGGAGGAAGCCGGTGAAATCAGGGAAACCCTGCACCAGTTGACGCGACGGCTCTCCTCGGGCGAGAGCGAAAGCTGATCGTCGCCGTCGCACCGACGGCAACGTCGAAACTTCAACACGTGAGAAGCTTGCCGAGCGCGCAGTGACCGCGCCGATTTGCGCGGAACAAGAACCGGGCGCCATGGTGCGGGCACGCGGACTATTTAGACGCGCAAAGGTCGCTGTAACACTTTGAGTTGCTGCATAATTTTGTCCTTAAATCGATTCCGATTTAAGGAATTATGCAGTAAGGCAGATCAGACGACGAGGATCGGCGCCTTGCCGCGCACGCGGTCATAGAGATCCATGACATCCTGGTTGAGCATGCGCACGCAACCCGACGAAACAGCCTTGCCGATCGACTTCCACTCAGGCGAGCCATGGACACGGTAAAGCGTATCCTGCCCGTTCTGGAAGATGTAGAGCGCGCGGGCGCCCAGCGGGTTATCGATACCAGGTGCCATACCGCCATTGCCGGCGGAATACTTCGCCAGTTGCGGCTGACGTGCGATCATCGAATCGGGCGGCGTCCAGCGCGGCCACTTCTTCTTCCACTGAATGACGCCGCGGCCGGACCAGGCAAAGCCCTCGCGACCGAGACCGACGCCGTAGCGCAGTGCGCTGCCACCGGGCTGGATCAGATAGAGGAACCGATCGCCGGTATCGACGACGATCGTGCCTGGGCGCTCGCCAAAGGGATCGCTGACTTCCTGGCGATAGAAACGCGCGTCGATCTGACGGTAGGGCACCGCCGGAATCTGATAACCGCCATCGTCGATAGCAGCGTAAATGTCGCCGTAATAGGCGCTCTGCGGCGGCAGGCCCGTCGGCAGCGGCCCCTCATCAATGGGGGCCTCCAGAATGCCCTCGGCACGCGGATCGACCCAACGCCCTTCAAGAGCAGGATTACGGAAGACCGGCGCCGTTTCCATGCGGAAACGGTCGGTGTTCATCGAGGACGTGCAGCTTGCAAGGCCTGCCGAGGCAAGCGCAATGCCTGATGTGCGCAGGAACTGGCGGCGGGAGAAAATGACTGAAGAGGACATCGAACTCTGAAAGGCTTGAGTGCGGCGACGAACTGGAGTGCTGCACGAAATTGATTAATGAAACGATTCGCGCAGACCCGCTCAATTTGAGAATGCTGGCATCTACGGCTGGAACGAGGCTTGTGCCAATAAACGTCGGATCACATTTCCGACAGCCTGATACTGCATGTTTCCTTAAATCGCATCCGATTTAAGGAAACATGCAGCAATTTAAAGTGCTACAGCGACCTTTGCGCGTCTGATAAGACGCGCGGCGCTGTAGCGGATGCGACGGCACAAATCAGATGCTGTCGGCGTTCAGCCCGGGCTGGCGCAACAGCGCAGCGAAATCCGCGGACGCGAGCGGCCGGCTGAAGAAGTAGCCCTGGATCTCGTTGCAACCACTGTGCCGCAGGAATTCCACTTGCGCCTGGGTTTCGACCCCTTCGGCAATCACCCTCAGGCCGAGATTCTGCGCCAGCGATATGATCGCCGCGGTGATGGCCTTGTCGTCGACACTGGCCGGAATGTCCTCGACGAAGGAGCGGTCGATCTTCAGGCGACGCACGGGAAACCGCTTCAATGCACTGAGGCTCGAATATCCCGTGCCGAAATCGTCGATCGCCAGGTGCACACCGATCGCCTCCAGCTCGTGCATGGTCGCCAATGCGCCAGGCACATCCTGCATGATCAGGCTCTCCGTCAGCTCCAGCTCCAGGTACTGCGGATCGAGTCCGATCTCCGCGAGAACGGCAGCGACATGCGTTGCCCAGTTTCGCTCACGGAACTGCCGTGCGGAAACATTGACGCTGACGATCAGCAACGGCAGCCCGGCCTCATGCCAGGCCTTGCACTGTCGGCAGGCGGCACGCAGCACCCAGTCGCCGATCGGCACGATCAGCCCGGTCTCCTCGGCCAACGGAATGAAATCCGCCGGCGAAACCATGCCGCGCTCGGGATGGCGCCAGCGAAGCAGCGCTTCGGCGGCAAAGACCCGGCCGGTTTCAAGATTCATCTGCGCCTGGAAATGCAGCAGGAATTCCTCGCGAGAGATCGCTTCCCGCAACTCCGCCTGTTTCAGCAGCTTTTCGTGTGCCCTGCCGGCCATCTCCTCGGTAAAGACCTGCAGATTGTTGCGACCGAGTTCCTTGGCCCGATACATCGCCATGTCGGCATTGGCGAGCAACTCGCCGACGGTCTTGCCCTGGTTGGGGAAACAGGCAACGCCCATGCTGCAGGATATCTGCAGGCTGCGGCCGTTGATCTGCATGGGAGCAGCGATAGCCGCGCGAATATCCTCGAGACGGGCGAGCACGACATCGCGCTCGCAGGGCAGGCCGTTCAGAAGAAGGATGAATTCGTCGCCGCCGACGCGGACGACCATGTCGGACTTGCGCACCGATGCGCGCATGCGCGCGGCGGTCATCTTGAGCAGTTCGTCGCCCGCCGCATGGCCGAGCGTGTCGTTGACGAGCTTGAAGTTGTCGAGATCGAGGAAAGCGAGCACCGCCCAATGCCCCGTCCCGCGTAAGGCCTCCAGGGCTTCGGCGACCTGCTCTTCGAACAGGGCCCGGTTCGGCAGGCCGGTCAGCGGGTCGTGGTGAGCCATGAAGCTGATGCGGTCTTCAGCCTGCTTGCGCTCGATCGCAATGCCCGCCAGATGAGCGGCCATGGCGATCAGTTCTTTCTGGGGCTCGTCAGGAACGCACACCGCCTCGGAATAGAGGGCAAAGGTGCCGAGTACCTTTCGTTCGCGCGAATGGATCGGCGTCGACCAACAGGCCCTGAACTCGTAGGGCCGAACGATCTCGCGATGATCCTCCCAGAGCGGATCGGTGAAGATATCGGCAACGATCACCTGTTCGCCCCGCCAGGCAGCCGTGCCGCAGGAGCCGGCCTTCGGCCCGATCTCGACGCCATGGATGATGCCGCAATAGCTTTCGTCGAGGCTCGGGGCCGCTCCATGCAGCAGGTGACGGCCATCGGCCGACAGCAGCAGGATCGAGCCGCGGATTCGCGGCACCAGCGCCTCGATCAGCAGGATCAGTTCGCGAAAAAACTCTTCGAGCGGCCGGCCGTTGGCGATCATCTCCAGAAGATGCGCCTGCCCTTCAAGCAATCGTTCGGCCGCCTTTCGGTCGGAGATGTCGCGCGACACGCCGACGATGCCGACAATCTTGCCGCACTTGTTGCGCAATGGCACCTTGGATGTCATCAGCCAGCGATCGCGGCCCTTGGTGACCATCGCGCGCTCTTCGATGCCGAAGATCGGTTCGCCCGTCTCGATCACGCGGCGTTCCACGTCGGCGATGACTTTGGCCAGATGCCGTGGATGCAGGTCGAAATCGGTCTTGCCGATGATGTCGCCAAGCGATTCCAGCCCGTTGTCGGCGACAGTGACCTGGTTGGCGATGAGGAAACGGCCCTCGATATCCTTGGCGTAGATATAGTCGGGAACGTGGTTGATGATCGTTTCCAACCAGTAATGCCGGTCGGCAATGTCAGGGTCGGCCGGAAAAATCCGGCTCATCTCTTCGGCCAGACGATTGCTCGCGTCGATCAGGCGGCGCGTATCCTCGTTGCCACCCGCATTGAGGGCCGCATAACGCGGATTGCAGGACGTGTTCTTCGCCAAGCAAGGCCTCCGGAAGCACAGTGTCGAGATCGGTCTGACTTTCCCCAACCCAAGATAGGCGACCAAAAGTTAGCCTTCCCTAAATAAGACAGGGAAAATCGTGCAGAGGTTGCATTTTGGTGTCCAGCATAGCCGGAAAGATGGGGCAGCGCGAGCCGCCCCATGCCAAATCAGGACAGAACCCTGCGCAATGGCGGAACCAGCATCAGTGCCTGGTCCGCGACGATCATCACGACGATCGCGATACCGGTCAGCGGAAAGGCCAGCCCGAACAGCAACGCCATCAGCCACAACCCCGCATAGATGCTGCGGCGCGGCGGCATCGGCGGCACGCCGACGCGTCCGGCCGGACGCCGCTTCCACCACATCACGACCGCCGAAACCGACACGAGTATGATCGCCGCGCAGGTCGCGAGCATCAGGAGCTGGTTGAGCAGCCCCCATTCCTGTCCTTTATGAACGTTGATGCTCCATTCGATCGCCTTGCCGAGCGGCGGGTACTGGCCAAAGGCGATGTCGACCAGCGGCTCGCCGGAATATTGATCGACGTGCATCGTGCGTTCGCGTGAAAGGTCGGCCGGAAAGATCGCCGCGGTGTAGACGCCGGTCGTATCACCGGGCAGTGCCAGCTCATAGCCCGGCAACATGCCGGCCCTGTCGGCAATCGCGACGGCCCTGTCGACCCCTATGGACGGAACCGATCCGCCACCCCTGGACGATGTCGGAACCGGCGCGTTCTCCACCAGCCAGCCGGCCTTCGTGAGCACGTCGGTCGACACCTGTGTCGAGGTCGGCACATCGTCCCAGAGTTCGGCCGGGTAGCCCATGCCGGCAGCCGTCAGCTTGCCATTGACGGTCGAACCCCAATAGCCGGACCAAAGCAGGCCGGAAAAGGCGAGAAAGACGATGAGCAGCGCCGAGGCGATGCCTGTAACCGCATGCAGGTCGCGCCAGAACACCCGCCGCGCCGGCGTACCCCGAACCGTGATGACGCCACCGGTCTGCTGTCGCGGCCACCAGAGATAAATGCCGGTGAAGACGAGCAGGATCGCAAGCCCCGCGACGATCTCAATGATCGTTTCGACACGCTTGCCGAAATAGTCGAGGCTGTGCAGGTCCTCGACCACCTGGTTGAACTCCTCATTGGGAGCGACCATGTCGAGAATGTCGGCGGTATAGGGGTCGACGTAGACCATCAGGCGCCCTGCGCCTACGCCCACCGTCACGCGTGCCGATCGATCGGCGCCGGCCGGCGTGCGATAGGCGACTGCCGCGCTGCCCGGCACCGCCTCGACGGCATTGGCAACGATTGCAGAGGGCTGCAGCCGCGCTTCCCCGACTGGAACGATATTGCGGTAGGCAAAGAGCGTGTCGTCGATCTCGTCGTTGAAGAGATAAAGCCCACCGGTCACGGCCAGGCTGATCATGAATGGAATGACCAGAAGCCCGGCGAAGAAGTGCCAGCGCCATATGGCGCGGTAAAGCGAAATGCCGCGCGCGGCGACATCAGGCAGTCGCGCCGCGCCGGAAAGAGATGCAGTCGTCATGGGTGTCCCCCGCGGGAAAAGCCCGGCGATGATCAGCCGGCGGCTTACCCTTGCTTGAAGTCTGGATGTCGTGGTTGTGCCGGGTCTCGGAGTGAACGTGCCGGCCGAGACGCTCTCGTCGGCGGTGTCCCCCGCTCTGGCATTCAACCCTTAGAGGCAGATCAGGCGGCAAGCCGCGGAGGCGCGCGGGGTCCGGAGCCGGTCAAAAGGACCGGGCGGGCAAGCAGGAGCTCCGCTGCGGGCGACGAGAGCGCCAGGAAAGCGGGCGAAGTCTTGGTGTGAACCGCCTGTGGCGCAGGCAGCACTACCGGCCCTGCAAGGCAGCAGGACTGGCATCCATGCGCTTTCGTGCCGCCCTTGCCATCCGGATCGTCATGACCGGTCAGGCAGAGGTCGGGAAGCGAGCCGTCGGGCAGGACATAGGCTGCCATCTCCGGCGAGGCCCGCATCGCGGCGCCGGCAGGCAGTTGCACCAGGGCGAAAACGGCAAATGCCAGCGCGCAAAAAATGCGCACTGCCAGGTCCAGCCTGCTCCGTTCTCGCCGCCGTCGCGCCAATCAAGCCCCCAAATCGATGCTGGGATTGCTAGAGTGCGAAGGCTTGAAAGACAAGCGGCCTTGCCGTCGCAGCGATCGTTTCATCAAAAGATTTCATGCGGGGTATCAACGCGCGCCACTTCTTGTACGCCCCGTGATTGCCTATGACGAGGACACGCAAATCGCAGGAGGAAGCCGGACATGCTGACGATCTATGGCGTCTATCGCTCGCGCGCATCGCGCAATTACTGGATGGCGGGAGAACTCGGCATTCCCTTCAAGTCCGTTCCGGTCATGCAGGCATACCGGCTGGCCGATCCGCTGGCAGACGACGCGCCTGTTAACACCAGGACGCCAAGTTTCCTTGCCGTCAACCCGATGGGCTTGATCCCGGCGATCGAGGACGATGGTCTCGTTCTGACGGAATCGCTTGCCAACAATCTCTACCTCGCCCGCAAATATGGCGGCCCGCTTGCACCAGCCGACGTCCGCGAAGAGGGCATGATGGGCAATTGGACGATGTGGGCCGCCACGGAAGTCGAGCCGCACGCCGTGCGCATCATTCTCACCTGTGACGCCGGCACCGAAAACACCGATGAGGGCAAAGCCAAGATCGCGGCCGCCGTCGCGGCATTGGGCAAGGCCTTTGCCCATCTCGAAAAGCATCTCGCCAGCCGTGACCACATCGTCGGAGATCGTTTCACCGTTGCCGATCTCAACCTGGCGGAAGTTTTCCGCTATGCCATGAGCCAGGCGGAACTGTTCGACCGGCATCAGAAGGTCAAGACGTGGCTTGCACGCTGCCAGTCGCGTCCGGCTTTCAAGGCGATGATGGAGGTGCGGTCGAAGGAAGCCGAATAGGTTTTTGCCATCGAACGCAGGACCGTCGAGGCGACACTACTGCATAATTCCTTAAATCGGATCCGATTTAAGGACAAAATTATGCAGCAAGTTTAATGCGTTACAGCGTCCTTTGCGCGTCATATTTGACGCGCGGCGCTGTAGTCGCTCGCGAGCGATGGCTTGAAACGGGTGCGTGGCGCTTTGAGGTCGAGCAGCCGCATACCCTCTTCGACCTCGTCGCGAACCCAACGTTTGAAGGCTGTCGTGGCTTTGCTCTCCCGCCTTGCGGGCGAGCTGACGAAGTAGTGGCCGTAGCCCGTCTTGGCGCGTATGCCGAAGGGAACGACGAGACTGCCCTCGGTCACGGCAAAACCGGCAAGCGTCTGCCAGGCGAGCATCACGCCCTGGCCGGCAATCGCGGCATCGAGCACGAGCGAGGCCTCGTTGAAGGTATGGCGCACGCCCAATTCGGCGCCGGAAAGCCCGACCTCGCGCAGCCAGACCTCCCAGGTGAACATGGAATGGCCGTCGATCACCGCCGGCATCTTTAGAATATCTGCAGGCTCACGCAGGTTTTCAGCCATCGCCGGCGAGCAGACGGGGAAAACCTCCTGCTCCAGCAACAGTTCCGATTTAACGCCCGGCCAACGCCCCTCGCCAACGCGAATGCCGACGTCGACATCCGAAGTATCGAGATTGACGAGCCGGGTGGTCGCGTCGATGCGCAGCCTGATGTCCGGATGGCGCTCGGCGAAACGGTTGAGCCTATAGACCAGCCAGCGGGCGGCAAAGACCGGGGCGACGGAGATCGTCAGCACCGATTCATCTCGCCGGCGCGCGGAGGCAACCGCCTCGGCCAGCTCGCCAAACGCATTGCTCAGCCGCGCCAGGAACAGCCGGCCGAAATCCGTGGCCACCAATCCGCGCGATGTGCGCTCGAACAGGATGCGGCCGAGCTGCGCCTCGGCCTTCGCGATCTGCTGGCTGACCGCGCCAGGTGTCACCCCCAGCTCGCCGGAAGCCGCCGCCAGCGAGCCAAGGCGACCGACCGCCTCAACCGCCCGCAAGCCGTTCAGGTGAATGGCGTTCAAATCTCTCATATAGTTTTTCTAAACCTGCCGTGCGGCAATCTCAATTGAAATTGTGACCAAACAGGCAGATGCTCTCAAGCATCGAAAGGATGGTCCGCCATGCTGAAGATTTTCTCTTTGCTGAAGCCGACACGATCTCTGACAGACGCCCGGCAGGACGCCTCGCTCTCCTGGGCGCGCGACCCGCTGCAGCATCCCGATCTCGAACGGATGGACGGGCGCGAACTCGGCGACCTGCCTTTCCCGGGCTGGCCGTGGCCGAAGGCGGCCGAGTGCGGCTGCGATTGCTTGCCGGCAGGTGGGCGATGAACCACCCGCCGGCCGCACATCACGATCGCTCCAGCGAAGACCTCGACGGCCGTTTTGCCCGCGTCGTGAAGCTGACTGAGGCCGCCGGCCTGCCGGAGGTTTCGCTCGGCACTTCCTATGGTACGCCGGCGCTGCTGGTGAAGGGCAAGAGCTTCGCGCGCATGAAGGATGCCGAAACCCTGGTGGTGATGTGTGCGCTTGAAGAAAAGGAAATGCTGCTGGAACTCGACCCACCACTCTTCTTCGAAACCGATCACTACAAGGGATGGCCGGCGATGCTGGTGCGTCTTGGCGCGATCGACGACGCCAGCCTGACCCAAAGGCTGATCGCCGCCTGGCGCGAGAAGGCGCCGAGGAAGCTGTCGGCCGGCTTTTCGGCGTAAGGACGCTCGCGATCGGCAACACCGACCTGTGCTGCTCGAACCACGGCGGGCAGTTCAATCAATTGCCGACGCTGTACACGAGACTGACAGTGCCGTCCGGGCGCGACCTCGCTTCGTTGAGTTGGAGACGATGCCGCTGCGCGATCGTTGCAAACAGCGCCTTGCCCTCCCCCACCACCAGGGGGTGGATTGTCAGGCGCAGTTCATCGATGAAACCCCGGTCGAGCAGGCCGGAAACCGTCTGCGCGCCACCGACGATATAGATCGTCTTGCCCGGTCGCTGCCGCAAAGCGTCGACTCCCGCGGCGTCGCGCAGCACCGTCGTATTTGCCCAGCGTACGCCGTCGAGCTTCTTGGACAGCAGATAATGCGGCGTGTTCAGGGCAAAGTCGGCGTATTCGATTTCCTCCGCAGTCGGCAGTTTGCCGCTCAATTCGAGCGGGCTATGCGGGTCGGCCTTGATCGCGCTCCAATATTGCTCGTAGCCCGAATACATGCCGCTTCCGAGCACGCAGGCATCTATTTCGGGCAACAGGTCGAACGTATCCGACCAGGAATCCACCCAGTCGGCATATCCATCGGGACCATCGATCTTGCCATCGATGGACATTTGCATGCCAGCAACAACCTTGCGCATTTCCGTCTCCTCTTCGATCCTCTCATCAAGGACGAGCGGGCCGCCCGCGTGCCGACAGGCTGTCTGAAATATTGTCGGGGGCCGGTGCAACCGCGCCGATCGCGATAACAACGGGCGGCGGGCAGACCACCGACTCCCATTGCCGGTTGTACCGTGGGGGCGGATCAGAACGCTGATCGACATCGCGCGCTCTTCCAATTTTCGCGCCGCGCCTATACCGATGCTAAATCCTTACCGCACAGGTAGCCGTCGATGATCGTTCGTGACCGCCCCAGCCTTCTCAAGCTCTTCTTCATCCTGCGCGGCTCGGTCATCCAGCGGATCTTTCCACAAGTGCTGTTCGTCTTCGCCCTGTCCGGAGGCGTCGTCTGGGCCCACCAGGCCTTTCCCGCGATGGTGCCGAGCGTCAACAGCGGGCCGTTTGCCCTGCTGGGCATCGCCCTTTCCGTGTTTCTCGGCTTTCGCAACAACGCCTGCTACGACCGCTGGTGGGAGGCCCGCAAGGATTGGGGACAGCTGATTTTCGTCTCCCGCGATTTTGCCCGCCAGACGTTGATCCTCGGCGCGAGCGGTGCGGAGGGCATGGACAGCGCGCGCGCACGCCTGCTCAATCTGGTGATCACCTTTGCACAGACCCTGGTCTGCCACCTGCGGCCGGGCAGTCAGCAAGACAAGGCGTTGCGGAGATTGCCGGTAGATCTTCTGCCGGCCTACAAGGCCAGCCGCAATGCCCCCGACCTGCTGCTGCGCGAAATCGGCGCCACGCTTGCCAGCCTGCGTGCCGCCGACAGGATCAGCGATATTCAGTACATGATGCTGGACGGCACGGTCGGGCGCATGTCGGCCGTGCTGGCCGCCTGCGAGCGTATCCGCAACACGCCGGTTCCCTTCGGCTATACGCTGCTTCTGCACCGCACCGCCTATCTCTTCTGCTTCCTCCTGCCCTTCGGCTTTGCCGACGCACTCGGGTGGGCGACGCCGTTCGTAACCGCGCTCGTCGCCTACACCTTCTTCGGCCTCGACGCGCTTGGCGACGAACTGGAGGAGCCGTTCGGTACCCTGCCGAACGACCTGCCGATCGTGGCACTTGCCGATACGATCGAGATCAACCTGCGCGAGGCGCTGGGGGAGACGGACCTGCCTCAGTTGCCGCAACCGCAGAACTACATACTGATGTAGCCGCGCGACTTCGGCGAACCGGCGGGCCAGACCGCGCGGCGGACGACGCACGCCAAGATAGCCGCGATCAAATCTTGCAGCTTTCAGCTTTATTTCCTATCTGCCATGCAGGGTGTTTGGGAATGAAGGTTTCAAATGCGGTTCAGCAAGGCTTTGAACGGGCTCATCGTTAGCCTTGGCCTCGTCGTTGTTCTCATGCTGGTGATGAATTTCAGCGTGGCCGAGTTCGGCCGTGCCTCCAGCGCTGACGGACTTACCGCCGAGGCGTGGGAGGAAAGAAAACTTGCACTTCGGGAAGGGTCGCGTGCCAGATCACGCGCCGCGACTGGATGCAGGCTCGGCATGGAAAAGCGTATTGCCGAAGGCCGGATCGCCAACGTCGACCTGGCGAAGCTGGCGTCCAGATTGGACGTGCGGCTGGGAGAGATTCCGGCCGCCTATTGCTCGCTGTTCGTCCATGCCATCGTTTCCGATCAGATCAGCTATCAGGAGTTCGTCGCCTGGGCGGACGAGCCGCCGATCGACCTGCCGGACAGGCTTGCTGGACGCTCGCCCCGAACCTAGGCCTCCAGAACCGCCAGAACCCGGGCGACCGCCGGCCGCTGCGCCATGCGGTTGCGGTGGTCCAGAATTCTGGGAAAGCGTGTCGGGTCGACGCCATCGGGCTCGAGCCAGCCAGCGATGGTGAAGAGGTAGGGGTCGGCGATCGAATAGGTATCGCCCGTGACGAAAGGACCGGCGAGCATCCTGGTTTCGATCAGCTCGAAGCAATCCGCCATGTTCGAAGCAACCTTGGCTCTCATTGCCTCGTGTGCGGCCGGGTCGTCAGCCCAACGCGAACCGCGCCGGCCGTGGGCGTGGGCGACATGCACGGTCGAGCAGAGGTAGCTCAGAAATGACTGGATCCGTGCAAACTCGAAGGCATCGTCGAGCGGTGCCAACTTGGCCTGCGGAACGCTTTGGGCGATGTAGGTGAGGATCGCCGGCGTCTCCGTAATGGTGCCGCGATCGGTAACGAGTGCCGGGACACGTCCCTTCGGGTTGACCGCGAGATAGTCAGGTTTGGTCTGTTCCGCCTTGGAAAAATCGACCCGTACAGCCGTGTAATCGACGCCTGCCTCCTCCAGCGCGATGTGCGAGGCCAGCGAGCAGGTTCCCGGGGTGTAGAACAATTTCAGCACGTTACTCTCCTTGCCATTCAAGGGCGGCGCTGGCGCCGCCTTTCGGGCCGCAGAAGAAATGAAGTCTCTACGATTGACAAGCCAAATCCATATTCAATACAACGTGAACGTTACGTTATAACATATTTTCGGAGTCACTCATGAAAACCTTCATTTCCTCCCTGCTTGCCGCCAGTCTGCTCGCCACCGCAGCCACGCCCGCATTTGCGCATGGCGCCTGGATCGGCGAGCGCTGGGGCGACCTTGCGGTGATCTACGGCCATGGCCCCGCCGATGAAGCCTATGATCCGGCAAAGGTGAAGTCCGTCTCGGCGCTCGGCGAGGACGGCAAGGCACTGCCTGTCACGATCGAACCGGCCGGCACCCATGCGCTGCTGAAGCTTGATGGTGAGCCTGCGCTGCTCGCGCTCGAATTCGACAATGGCTATTGGAGCGAGGGTGCCGACGGCAAATGGGTGAACAAGCCTAAGAGCGAAGTGCCCGGCGCCAAGCAGGCGAGCCACTCGGTGAAATACAGCATCGCGCTTGTCCACGTGCATGGCGACATGCCGGCCTTTCCCGCCCAGCCGCTGCAGATCGTGCCACTCGACAATCCGATCGGGCTGAAGCCCGGCGAGAAGTTTCGCGTCCGCTTGTTGCTTGATGGAAAGCCGCTCGAAGGCAAGGAAATCACCGTCGACTACACCGGACTGCCGGAACTCATTTCCGAAAAAACGGACGCGAAGGGCGAAGCCGAAGTGACTCTGCGCAATGCCGGCGTCAACATTCTTGCCGTCAGCCACGCAATTCCGCTCGAGAACGATACCGCCGCCGACAGGAAGGGCCTGACGGCAACGCTGACCTTCGTCGCCGAGCCGCACGTGCACGAATAGATCGTCGCCTTCTCGGGCGGCGCGACAGGCTTAACGCGTACGAGGCAGCCCCGGCGGACCATACCCGCCGGGGCTGCTTTGGCTCAGGCGACCCGCGCCTGGCCGCAGCCGGGCACATCTTCGAGGTTGTAATAGACCGGCATGCCGCGCTCCCGGGCGATGCGCACATCGTTGTCCGCTCCCTTGCTGTCGCCCGGCAGCCGCAGCACGGCGTCGCAAAGCGCCAGCAAGCGGCCGGCGACGGGATGGAAGATCTCCTCGTAGAGCTCGTCGCCGATCTTGGCGCCGCCGGCCGCATGCCAGACCGGTAGCGCCACCCACTCCCCAATCATCGGCACATGACCTGCCCTGAACAGGGCATAGGACGGCTCTTCCAACCGCTTCAGATTTGCTGCCATCTTGGCTGGATCGTCGCCAGTACCCGAGCGATAGGGACCCGCAATCAGGATCAGCATGATTCTCTCCTTATTATTGCACGATATATCCAGATTATGCTGGAGTAATCACGATATTTCGTGCAATATCTTGAAGAGTCAAGGAGCAAAATTATGCTGACCACACAGAGACGGGCGTTGATCTCGGCACGGCTAAGCCGCGATGGCGAGATCATCGCCAAGCGTCTGGCGGGTGAATTGGAGCTTTCCGAAGACACGATCCGCCGAGATCTCAGGGAAATGGCGGCCGAGGGTCTACTGCAGCGGGTGCATGGCGGTGCGCTGCCGCTCGTGCCTCCTCTACCGGATTTTGCCGCACGGCAGGAGATTGCCGGTGACGTCAAGCGCAGGCTCGGACGCAAGGCGGCCGGGCTTGTCATTCCCGGGCAGACGATCTTTCTCGACGGCGGCACAAGCAACGCCGAAATCGCCAGAGCGCTTCCGCGCGAAATGCGGCTAACGATCGTGACCCACAGCCCGACCATTGCGGCGGAACTCGAAAGGCATGAGGCGGATGTGATCCTGATCGGCGGTCGACTTTACAAGCACTCGATGGTGGCAACGGGCTCCGCTGCAGTGGCGGCCATTGCAGGCATCCGCGTCGACATCTTCTTCCTCGGCGTCACCGCAATCCATCCGGTTCACGGATTTTCGACCGGCGACTATGAGGAGGCTGCCGTCAAGCGGGCGATCCTCGGCCAGGCGGCGGACACTTTCGTCGTCGCCACGGCCGAAAAGTTCGGTGCCACCTCGCCGCATCACATCGCCGACGCAGACGACATTGCCGGCCTCATCGTGCCCGAGGATATGAACGATGATGCTCTCGGCCCCTATCGCGATAAGGGCATGACGCTCCTCTCCGCCTGAGGAAGCGGAACCGATCGATGCAAGCGTCTTCAAAAGCGCGGGCCGGATTCCGGGCCGCGCGTTCTTCCGATGATATCAGGCGGTGAAGGCTTCCGTCACCCTGATGTCGCCGACCGGGATGCCGTTCCAGTTCTTCATCGTGTGGTTCGCCTGTGCCATCAGGGCCGCGTGCACATCAGGCTCGTCCCGGAAGAAGCGGGCAAGTGTGGCGGTGACCATCGCCTCGGCGGCACGGGTGGCGCCATCTTCGCACTTGACGGCAATGGCGATGCCCTTTTCCGGGATCGCCGCGCAGAACACGCCTTCGGCGCCGGTCTTGGCAAAGATCCGGCCAGGTGCCGTTTCCATCAGCCGGGTGCAGCCGCGCTTCGTGCCGGCGACGTAAAAGGGCTCGGCCATGCAGGCCTCGACCAGCCGCTTCGACGCCCGGGCGCGCTCCGGCGCGAGACCGACGCCGGTCGCCATTTTGGCAAAGCCATGTGCCAAGCCCTTGAGCGGCACCGCATAGGTCGGGATCGAGCAGCCATCGACGCCGCAATTGTCGCGGCCGAGGATCGCGCCGGTGAGGCTCTCCATGGCACCGCGGATTTCCTGCTGCAGCGGGTGGTCATAGCCGACATAGCCCTTCACCTCGGTGCCGGAATGGCAGCAGGCGCAAATGAAGCCGGAATGCTTGCCGGAACAATTGTTGTGAAGCGCGCTCGGCGCCTCCATCGACCGGGCCTGAGCGATCAGCGTCTTCTGGTCGGACGACCAGTGGGCGCCGCATTCGAGCGCCGAAACGTCGCGGCCGGCAGCAGCCAGCATCTTTGTGGCAAGCGCGACATGCTCCGGCTCGCCCGAATGGGAGGAGCAGGCGAGCGCCAGTTCCTTGTTGCCGAAGCCGTAAGCATCGGCCGCGCCGCTTTCCATCAGCGGCAGCGCCTGCATCGCCTTGCAGGCCGATCGCGGGAACACACCGCTGTCGGTATCGCCCAACGAAAAGATCGTCCGGCCTTCGCCGTCGACGGCAACAACCATGCCGCGGTGACGGCTTTCGACCAGATTGCCGCGCGTGACTTCGACGAGAACGGGATTCGACATGCCTTGCCCTCAAATTTCCTAGATTGGTGCATGCATTTAGCAGGAATCGGACAACAGGAAACCGGCACTTTCATGAAATTCATCCGCAGGCTCGTTGCCGCCTTTCTGGTCATCTACCTCTTGCCGGCTCTGGCCTCTGCCGGATGGTGGTACGTGAAGGAGCGCCCCGAGAGCTGGCGCGATGCCGATTGGTCATCGGCGGGCATCCTGCCAAAGCCGGCGCAAAGCCCGGATGCGGCCGTCTACATCTTTTCCGCCACGACGGGCGGCATGAAAGGTGCCGTCGCGAGCCACGCCTGGATCGTCACCAAGGAAAAGGGCGCCCAGGCCTATAATCGCTACGACAAGGTCGGCTGGGGCAAGCCGATCCGCAGGAACGCCTATCAGGCGGACGCCCGCTGGTATTCGAACGAGCCGCGGCTGGTCGCGACCGTCAGCGGTGCTGAGGCAAGCAGACTGATCCCGAAGATCGAAGCGGCGATCGCTGCCTATCCCTATTCCGCGGCCGGCGGCTACCGGATCTGGCCGGGGCCGAACTCCAATACTTTCGTTGCCCACGTGCTGCGCTCGGTGCCGGAACTCGATGCGGTGTTGCCGCCGGATGCGGTCGGGCGTGACTATCTGCCGGAGGGAAAACTGTTTCAGGTCGACGCTGATGGGCGCGACCTGCATGCGACGCTCTATGGCCTGGCGGGCATTTCCGCAGGGGTGCGCAGCGGCCTGGAGCTGCATTTCTTCGGCCTCGTCGCCGGTTTCGATATCGCCAATCCGGGCATCAAGATTCCGGCGATCGGGCGTTTCGGTATTTGACGTGAGCCAGTCATCATGGAGCGACAGCGAACGCTAATGCATAATTTAAAGCGTTACAGCGACCTTGGCGCGTCTTAAAAGACGCGCGGCGCTGTAGAAAATCAGGCGGGGTAAAAATCGAAAAGGGCCGCACGAGGCGACCCTTCCCATGAGTTCTAGCCAAGTGGCCGGCCCGGGCTTGGGACCCGAAGGAAGGCGGGGATCAGGCCGAAGGTTGCCTCGACGTGTTCACCTCTCCCATGCCTGTCACGACGACCGAAATCTCATTAGACATTGGATCACCTTCCTTCCTGTTCGTTACCGATCGTTCGAAGGTAGGTGTTTTTCCTGATATTGCAAGGCCGACGAAGGTCGTAGCTCACGCCATCTTCACGATGAATTTCGCGTGGTCACGACGATCTTGCCGATGTGGTCGCCCTCTTCCATCATCCGATGTCCGTCTGCCACCCGCTCGAACGGCAGCACCGCGTGGATGACCGGAGCCACTTTTCCCGCCTCGAGCAAGGGCCAGGCAGTTGCCAGCAGCCCGTCACGGATGGCCTGCTTCTCCGCCGCGGTGCGCGGGCGGAGTGCCGAACCCATGACATGCAGGCGCTTCGACAGGATCGGGGCGATGTTGGCTGCCTCGACCCTGGTACCGCCGAGAAAGGCGATGATCGAGAGCCGGCCATCCTTGGCAAGCGAACCGATATTGCGGTCGAAGTAGCGGCCGCCAACCATGTCGAGGATGACGTCAACGCCACGGCCGCCGGTTTCCTCAAGCACGACCGACTTGAAGTCCTCGTCGCGATAGTTGATCGCCCGTTTCGCGCCGAGCGCCTCGCAGGCCCGGCACTTCTCAGTGCTGCCGGCGGTAACGAATACCTCTGCGCCCAGCGCTTTTGCCAGCTGGATTGCCGTCGTGCCGATGCCGCTCGATCCGCCGTGGATGAGGATCGTCTCCCCGGTCTTCAGCCCCGCCATGTCGAAGACATTGGCCCAGACGGTAAAAAACGTCTCCGGCAGCGCTGCCGCTTTCACCGCGTCATAACCTTTCGGCCAGCCAAGCGCCTGCGTCGCCGGCACTGCCGCATATTCGGCGTAACCACCGCCGTTGGCGAGCGCGCAGACCTTGTCGCCGATCGAAAAACCTTGCGCCCCTTCGCCGAGCGCCACCACTTCGCCGGCAACCTCCAGCCCGAGAATGGGGCTGGCACCGGGCGGCGGCGGGTAGTCCCCCTTGCGCTGGAGCACATCGGGCCGATTGATGCCTGCCGCTTCGACGCGCACCAGAATGTCGCCCGGCTTGAGCGTCGGCAACGGCCCCTTCGACAGCACCATATTTTCCGCACCGCCCGGGGACGGAAGATCGATGAAGGTCATTTCAACGGGAAGGGACATGGCTTTACCTCAAGGACTCTCAAGCGCCATACCTAGCGCCGTACCCGTTCCTCGAAAAGACCATTCTAGAGCCTGGCTGCGTCGCGCCGCCCGTCAGCGACTGGGCGCCGGGCGGTCAGACGCCCAGTGCCTCCAGAACAAGGCCGCTGGCGCTGGTCTTGGCACGAGACTTGATCTCGGCGATGCGGGCGCTGACGGCCTGGGTATCGGAGAAGACGAAGCCTTCCGGCAACCCGAGAACGGCGATCGAGCAGCGCATCAGCGGAAAATCCTTGGCCGTGCCATCGCGGCCATGACCGCTGATGCGCCCCTCTGCCTGATGCTCCGGCAGATAGAGCTGGCGGACATCGGAGGCGAAATCGTCAAGCAGACGGTGAAGAACGATCTGCAGCTCATCGACGGTGCAGCCGCTGATGCCGACAAAAAAATCGTCGCCGCCGACATGACCGAGGAACTTCTCTTCGCCGATGAAATGCCGCCGCAGCAATGCCGCGAAAAGCGAGATCGCCAGATCGCCTTTCTGGAAACCGTAGGTATCGTTGAACGGCTTGAAATTGTCGAAGTCGCAGTAGCAGAAATAACGCGGCTGGTCGCCGTCGAGGATGGCGTCCTGAACGTAGTCCCGGATGGCGCGATTGCCGGGCAGCCCGGTCAACGGGTTCTGCTCCTGCGCCGTCTTCAGCTGCTTCTCGTTGATGATCTTTAGGAGGGAGGATGCCGACAGGATGCCGGCGTAACGCATATTCTCGGTCAGGATCACGCAGTCGCTGCCGTCCATGCCGGCAAAGATCTTCAACATCTCGTCGGCCGGCGTATCGAGATCGGCGATCGGTGCCGGGCTTGCGAAATGCGAGATGCGGCGCTGGTAGAGCCGGTTCTTGAGCAGATCGCGGCCGAAGGGATGATAGATCATCTCCTTGAGGTGGTATTCGTGCAGAATGCCGCGCGGCTCACCATTGGCGTTGAGCACCGGAAAGAAGGCCTGGCGTGGGTTGAGCCGGAAGAGATCGAACACGGATTCGAGCTCGTCGCTTTCGCGCACCGCCGGCAACTGTTCGATCTGCTTGCGGATAAGAATGCTGTCGAGCGTCGCTGAAGACCAGTGACCGCCGCTATTCACGGCCAGGTGCGGATAGGCCGGCTGCAACTCGCTCAGATGCGTCGTCGGCCGGGCGATGAAATAGCCCTGCACGAGGTCACAGCCGAGATCGCGACAGGTCTGGAACTCCGCCTCGGTCTCGACGCCTTCGGCGATGACCCGGGTGCCGAGCACATGGGCGGTGTTGACGGTATGGCGAACGAGGTGGCGCTTGCGCGCATCGGCGTCGATGCCGGAAATGAAGTGCCGGTCGATCTTCACATAATCGACGGGCTGATCGCAGAGCAGCTTGAGGCCGTTGAAGCCGGCGCCGAAATCATCGATGGCCAGCTTGAAGCCGGCCAGCCGGAGTTCGCGGACGAGCGCAGAGAAATCCGGCATCTTGCCGCTGTCGAAGCGCTCGGACAGCTCGAAACACAGCGAGGACGGCGCGATGTTGGCGCGTTTCAGGTGGTTGACGAGGCGCTCGACGATCGTGTTTTCGCCGCCGACGAGGCGGGAATCGAAATTCAGGAACAGCGTGCGGGTGGAGAACTCCGGCAACGTCGCGAATGCGGCGACGGCGCGGCTGTTGACCATATGCTCGAGCGCCAGAAGCTGGCCGGCCTCCTCGGCCTTGTCGAGCAATTCCAGCGGTGAGGCAAAGCCCAGCTTTTGAAAGCCGCGCATCAGCGACTCGTAGCCGAAGACGGCACCGGTTGCCGCTTCGACGATCGGCTGGAAGGCGCTTTCGATCACAAGCTTTGCAAGCGTTACGATCTGGTCGTCGCCGAACCGGCGAAGCGAGAGAATTTCGGCGGGGGCGGCGGACATGCCGGGCTCCAGAAACTTGAGAACGGACGATCGGACGGCCACAGGATGGCGGCCAAGAGTCAACGAAGTCTTTCCCCTGTATGAAGCTTTGATGAAAGCTATGTGACAGCTCCGCCCGCGCTGATCACTGTCGAACTTTCTAATAAAATCAGCAGTTTCATCTAATTTTTCGAAACTGCGGATAACGTGTCTCTGCAGGTTCAGGCGAGAGCAAGAACGAGGACATAGCCGACACCGATAACCAGGCACAAAGGCCCATAGAAACGCCGGTCGAGAGTGGCGAAAGGCTGCTGCGGATGGCGGCCACGGAAAATCGGTGTGAACGCAAGGACGCCGCGGACAAGAAAAATAGCGGCGAGCAGCACCATTCCCATCCACACCAAGCTCGCCGGCAAGATCGATGGCACACCAGAAACGAATATCAGTGGCAACAGGCCTGCAACGAAGATCAGGATTGCGACCAACACCGTCAAGCCGGCGGGCGGCATGGTTTCCAAGCCGGACGCGCCGACGACGGTTTTCGCCAGGGACGCTTCATCGTGACCCGGCCAGAGGCCACCCCAAGCCCAATAGGCGTGAAGAACGGCAATCACCGAAAGAACAAGGCAAATTGCCGAAGCAGACACAAGTGATACCAACTTATCCTCCGTCGCAAGGTTCGGGCTGCTGCGCTCAGGCGGCCAACTTGCGCAGCTTCAAAGGCGTTGAACGCAACCCCACCAGTGCCAGAGCGGAGATCAGCAGGAACACGATCCATTGCGGCGTCTGCCAGAGGGTGCCGACATAGACGAGCCCGTAGCCGATAAAGAGGCCGGCATAGGCGAGATACTGCGCCACCACGGCACCGGCGAGCGCCTGCCGATGGCGGCGGGCGGCCGATGCCCAAAGCAAGGCGACGCTGTTGACGGCAAGGACGGCGGTCGTCGCATGCCAAAGCAGCGACACATAGACCTTGAGGACGGGCGAAATGTCAGCCGCAAGCAACGGATCGTGCACGTCGGGCCCACCCGCCAGCACATGAATGCCTGTGGTCAAAAATGAAAGTGCCGCTGCCGAAAGGAGCCAAAGGTTCATGGTCTCATCTCCAAAACTCACCATACGGTAGCGTATGTACGCACACCTGTTGCGCGAGTCAATACGGTGGCGTATGGATGCGACATGGCGACGAAAACCTCACTTTCGAGCGATGACTGGATCAAGGCGGCCTTCCGTGCGCTGTCGAGCGGAGGCGTGCAGGCAATCAGGGCCGAAGCGATCGCGCGCGACCTGAAGGTCAGCAAGGGGTCGTTCTACTGGCATTTCAAGGATGTGCCGGATCTCAAGGCGCAGATGCTCGCGCATTGGTCCAGCCAAGCCACGGATGCGATCATCGCGGATGTCGAAGCGAACGACGGGTCGGGGCGCGAACAGCTGAGGCTGCTGGTTGAGGCTGCCACCGACGATCGCAACCTCGCCTATGGTGGCGTCCGTACGGAAGGTGCAATCCGCGAATGGGCGCGTTACGACAGCGCCGCTGCAGCGGCGCTCAAGGCGGTCGACCAGCGGCGGCTCGCCTATGTCGCCGAACTGTTTGAGCGATGCGGCTTTTGCACCGCCTTTAGCCGAAGCGGCGCAAACATTCTCTATGGCGCCCTGATCGGGCTGGAGGCGCTCGCCTCAGGCGAGCTCGCCGATCTGCGCGCTGACATGCTTGCGCTGCTGGCAGCACTTCTCCAGGGTGGCGACAGCTCACAAGCCTAGCGGCTCAGCCCTTCGCCAAAACCCCGAAGGCGATCAGCGACAGGCCCTGCATCACCAGATCGACCGCCAGGAACAGGCCGAGGATCCACAGGCTGTTGACCGGCCAACCGGCAGCAATGATCAGGCCGGCGGCGAGCGTGACCAGACCGCCGAGCGCGACCCATCCCCAGCCCTGGATCGGCCGCAGCTTGAAGCTGACCCAGATGCGGAAGCAACCGGCAACGATCAGCGCGATGGCCATCAGGAAGGTGAGGACGGACGAGGCCAGCACCGGATTGATGAAGGCGAAAAGCCCGGCAACGGCGTAGCAGGCGCCGCTCAGCACCCAATAGAGCACGCTATCCCAGCCTTTGACCTGGAAGGCATGGGCAAGATTGAACAGGCCGCCGATCAGCATGATCAGCCCGACATAATAAACCGAGGCCACCGTCGCCATCAGCAGGTTGCCGAAGGCAAGACCGCCGCACATGATCAAGAGCACGCCGAGCGCGACGAACCATCCCCATTTGCCGGCAACCGCCGCCTTGCCAGCCGGATCGAATGCATCGGTCATTTCAACCTCCAGTCCTTCGAGTATCCAGAACGCTACCAGCGGATTGAGCCGGATTTCTCTGCAAAAAGAAAGAGAAAACATCGCAGATTTTTATTGATTGATGAGTCAATCAAAAATAAACTGATCATCATCAAGGGAGATGGCGGATGCCCAAGGTCGGAATGGAGCCTGTGCGCCGCAAGGCGCTGGTGGATGCGGCGCTGCGCGTGATCGGCGATCAGGGCACGCTCGCCGTCACCATGTCCGAGATTGCCCGCAATGCCGGCGTCTCCCCAGCGCTTGCCCATCACTATTTCGGCAGCAAGGAGCAATTGCTGATCGAGACAGTCCGCAGCCTTCTAAGACAGCTGCGCGACGATACGGTGACGGCGTTGAGCGTAGCGGCAACGCCGCGCGAGAAGCTTAGCGCATTGATCCGCGTCTCGTTCCAGGCAAGCCAGTTTGCGCCCGATACCATCGCCGCGTGGCTTGCCTTCTATTCCGAAGCGCAGCGCTCAGAAGACGTGCGCCGCTTCCTCGTCGTCTATGCCCGCCGGCTACGCTCCAACCTGATGGCGAGCCTCAAGGCGCTTTGCCCTGTCGATGACGCGGAACGCATCGCGGAAGGCGCAGCTGCGATGATCGACGGGCTCTACATCCGCCAGAGTCTGCGCTCCGCGCCGATCGGCATCGAGGCCTCGATCGCGTTGACGGAAGACTACGTCACCTCGCATCTTGACCAGCTCCACCGCCAAGGACGGGCCATATGACCGCCAGACCGAATATCCTGATCATCATGGTCGATCAGCTGAACGGAAAGCTCTTTCCCGACGGCCCGGCGGAATTCCTGCATGCGCCGAACCTGAAGAACCTTGCCGCCCGCTCCGCCCGCTTTCGCAACAACTACACCTCGTCGCCGCTCTGCGCGCCGGCCCGCGCCTCGTTCATGGCCGGTCAGTTGCCGAGCCGCACCCGCGTCTACGACAATGCCGCCGAATACCAGTCCTCGATCCCGACTTACGCGCACCATCTGCGCCGCGCCGGCTATTACACGGCGCTGTCGGGCAAGATGCATTTCGTCGGCCCGGACCAATTGCACGGCTTCGAAGAGCGCCTGACCACCGACATCTATCCCGCCGATTTCGGCTGGACGCCGGATTATCGCAAGCCGGGCGAGCGCATCGACTGGTGGTACCACAATCTCGGATCGGTCACAGGCGCCGGCGTTGCCGAGATCACCAACCAGATGGAGTATGACGACGAGGTCGCCTTCCTCGCCAACCAGAAGCTCTACCAGCTGTCGCGCGAGAACGACGATGACAGCCGCCGCCCCTGGTGCCTGACCGTGTCCTTCACTCACCCGCACGACCCCTATGTCGCACGCAAGAAATTTTGGGACCTGTACGAAAATTGCGAGCATCTGCTCCCCGAAGTCGGCATGTTGCCGGACGAAGAGCAGGACCCGCATTCCAAACGCATCATGCATTCCTGCGACTACGTCAATTTCGACCTCACGGAAGACAACATCCGCCGCTCGCGTCGCGCCTATTTCGCCAATATTTCCTACCTCGACGAGAAGGTCGGCGAACTCATTGACACGCTGACGCGCACCCGGTTGCTCGACAACACGCTGATCCTCTTCTGCTCAGACCATGGCGACATGCTCGGCGAGCGCGGCCTGTGGTTCAAGATGAACTTCTTCGAAGGCTCGGCGCGCGTGCCCCTGATGGTCGCCGGCCCCGGCGTCGCGCCCGGCCTGCACTTGGCACCGACATCGAACCTCGACGTGACGCCGTCGCTTTGCGACCTTGCCGGCATCTCGATGGACGAGGTGAAGCCCTGGACGGACGGCATCAGCCTCGTGCCTGTCATCAACGGCGAGGAGCGCACGGAACCGGTGTTGATGGAGTATGCGGCGGAAGCCTCCTACGCGCCACTGGTCGCCATTCGCGAGGGGAAATGGAAATTTATCCACTGCGCGCTCGACCCGGATCAGCTCTATGATCTCGAAACCGATCCGCTGGAGCTGAAGAACCTGGCCGCCAGCCCAGAAACGCCGGTGCTGGCGGCGACGCTCAATGCGTTTCGCGACATGTGCGCCGCCCACTGGGACATGGAGGCCTTCGATGCCGCCGTGCGTGAAAACCAGGCACGGCGCTGGGTGGTCTACGAGGCGCTGCGGAACGGCGCCTACTATCCGTGGGACCACCAGCCGCTGCAAAAGGCATCCGAGCGCTACATGCGCAACCACATGAACCTCGACAATCTCGAGGAATCGAAACGCTATCCGCGGGGAGAATGACATGAGAGCCCAACCGCAAGCCTCGCACTTCATCGACGGCGAGTATGTCGAGGACATCGCCGGCACCGTCATCGAGAGCATCTATCCGGCAACCGGCGAGGTGATCGCCCGGCTGCACGCGGCAACGCCCGCCATCGTCGAAAGGGCGATCGCCGCTGCCAAGCGCGCACAGCCGGAGTGGGCCGCCATGAGCCCGACCGCCCGTGGTCGCATCTTGAAGCGTGCCGCCGAGATCATGCGCGAGCGCAACCGCGAGCTTTCCGAGCTTGAGACGCTCGACACCGGCAAGCCGATCCAGGAGACCATCGTCGCCGACCCAACCTCAGGCGCCGACTCGTTCGAGTTCTTCGGCGGCGTCATCGCCACCGCGCTCAACGGCGACTACATCCCGCTCGGCGGCGACTTCGCCTATACCAAGCGGGTGGCCCTCGGCGTCTGCGTCGGTATCGGCGCCTGGAACTATCCGCAGCAGATCGCCTGCTGGAAGGGCGCACCGGCGCTTGCTGCCGGCAATGCCATGGTCTTCAAGCCATCGGAAAACACCCCGCTCGGCGCCCTGAAGATCGCCGAGATCCTGATCGAGGCCGGTCTTCCCAAGGGTCTCTACAACGTCATCCAGGGCGATCGGACGACCGGTCCGCTGCTCGTCAATCACCCTGACGTCGCCAAGGTCTCGCTTACCGGCTCGGTGCCGACCGGCCGCAAGGTCTACGAGGCCGCCGCTGCCGGCCTTCGCCACGTGACGATGGAGCTTGGCGGCAAGTCGCCGCTGATCGTCTTCGACGACGCCGACCTCGAAAGCGCCATCGGCGGCGCCATGCTCGGCAACTTCTATTCCACCGGCCAGGTCTGCTCGAATGGCACCCGCGTTTTCGTGCAGAAGGGCATCAAGGATCAATTCCTTGATCGCCTTAAGGCGCGCACCGAAGCGATCGTCATCGGCGATCCGATGGACGAGGCAACCCAGCTCGGTCCGATGGTGTCAGGAGCGCAACGCGACAAGGTCTTCTCCTATATCGAAAAGGGCAAGTCAGAGGGTGCGCGTCTCGTCACCGGCGGCGGCATTCCGAATGCGGTCAGCGCCGACGGCACCTATATCCAGCCGACGGTCTTTGCCGACGTCACCGACGACATGACCATCGCGCGCGAAGAAATCTTCGGCCCCGTCATGTGCGTACTCGACTTCGAAGACGAGGCGGACGTCGTCGCGCGCGCCAATGCCACCGAGTTCGGCCTGTCGGCCGGCGTCTTCACCGCGGACATCACCCGCGCCCACCGCGTCGTCGACCAACTCGAAGCCGGCACGCTCTGGATCAATACCTATAACCTCGCTCCTGTCGAAATTCCCTTTGGCGGCTCGAAGCAATCCGGCTTCGGACGCGAGAATTCCGTGGCTGCGCTCAACCATTATAGCGAATTGAAGACCGTCTATGTCGGCATGGGGCCGGTGCAGGCGCCGTATTGAGATTGAGGCTTGCCCCTCACCCTAACCCTCTCCCCGCTTGCGGGGAGAGGGGACGCGACCCGATCGCCGGGCCGCACGAGGGGTAGCGCATCGGGACGTCAGAGAGGGAACGGGGCGTGACTGCAAAGTCCCTTCTCCCCGCCTGCGGGGCGAAGGTAGCGGCAGCCGGATGAGAGGCATGCCGAGGGCATTCAGCTAGAAGAAAGACCACGCTTATGCAGGCAGATTACATCATCATCGGTTCCGGCTCCGCCGGTTCGGCGCTCGCCTACCGCCTCTCCGAAGACGGCGAGCACACGGTGCTGGTGCTGGAATTCGGTGGTTCGGATATCGGCCCCTTCATCCAGATGCCGGCGGCGCTCGCCTGGCCGATGAGCATGAAGCGTTACAACTGGGGCTATCTGTCCGAACCAGAGGCGAACCTCAACAACCGGCGCATCACCGCGCCGCGCGGCAAGGTGATCGGCGGCTCGTCGTCGATCAACGGCCTCGTCTATGTGCGCGGCCATGCGGAAGACTTCAACCGCTGGGAGGAACTCGGCGCGCGCGGCTGGGCCTATGCGGACGTCCTTCCCTATTTCAAGCGCATGGAACATTCGCATGGCGGCGAAACCGGCTGGCGCGGCACTGACGGGCCGCTGCACGTCAAGCGCGGCCCGGTTCACAACCCGCTGTTCCACGCCTTCATCGAAGCGGGCAAGCAGGCGGGCTTCGAACTTACCGACGACTACAACGGTTCGAAGCAGGAAGGCTTCGGGCTGATGGAGCAGACCGTCTGGCAGGGCCGGCGCTGGTCGGCGGCCAACGCCTATCTGAAGCCGGCGCTCAAACGCCGGAATGTCTCGCTTACGCGCTGTTTCGCCCGCCGCATCATCATCGAGAACGGCCGGGCGACCGGCGTCGAGATCGAGCGCGGCGGCAAGATCGAGATCGTCAAGGCGAACCGCGAGGTGATCGTCTCGGCTTCATCGTTCAACTCGCCCAAGCTCCTGATGCTCTCCGGCATCGGCCCGGCCCAGCACTTGAAGGACATGGGTATAGAGGTCAAGGTCGACCGACCGGGCGTCGGGCAGAACCTCCAGGACCATATGGAATTCTACTTCCAGCAGATCTCGACCAAGCCGGTCTCGCTCTATTCCTGGCTGCCCTGGTTCTGGCAGGGGGTCGCCGGTGCACAGTGGCTGATCTTCAAGAAGGGCCTCGGCATCTCCAACCAGTTCGAGGCCTGCGCCTTCCTGCGCTCCGCACCCGGCGTCAAGCAACCGGATATCCAGTACCATTTCCTGCCGGTGGCGATCAGCTATGACGGCAAGGCGGCCGCCAACACGCACGGTTTCCAGGTGCATGTCGGCTACAATCTCTCGAAGTCGCGCGGCAACGTCACGCTGCGCTCCTCCGACCCGATGGTCGATCCGGCCATCCGCTTCAACTATATGAGCCACCCGGAGGACTGGGAGAAGTTCCGTCACTGCGTGCGCCTCACCCGCGAGATCTTCGGCCAGAAGGCCTTCGATCACTATCGCGGCCCGGAAATCCAGCCGGGTGAAAATGTCCAGAGCGACGACCAGATCGACGAATTCCTGCGCGAGCATCTCGAAAGCGCCTACCATCCCTGCGGCACCTGCAAGATGGGCGCGAAGGACGATCCGATGGCGGTCGTCGATCCGGAAACCCGTGTCATCGGCGTCGACGGCCTTCGCGTCGCCGATAGCTCGATCTTCCCGCACGTGACCTACGGCAACTTGAACAGCCCCTCGATCATGACCGGCGAAAAGGCGGCCGACCACATTCTCGGCAAGCAACCCCTCGCCCGATCGAACCAGGAACCGTGGATCAACCCGCGCTGGCAGGTCAGCGACAGATAGAGTCGCCTGATAGCCCCGCCAGCTTGACGACGATCGGAAGACGCCGGACTGCCGTTGGTACATGGTGGGACCGGCAGAGCAAGGACGCGTGATCGCAGAACATCGAGGTGCAGACGACGGCCAGCGGCAGTTTCAGAGGAAGCCGATCCAGCGCCCGGCCAGAACCGCGCTCGGCCACACGATGAGGGAGACGCCGGCTGACAGCCGGACAGAGTTTGCCACCGGGCCGCCGCGCGCGACGGCCCGCCAGGCGCCGCCCATATGCACACTGGCGGCGTTGGCGGCGCCGATCCCAAGCAGACCAATCTTTGCGAGGAAGGCAGCATTCGTGACATAGGCCGACGGCCGCACGCTGAAGAGGCAGAAGCCGGTCACGATCGCCAGGGCCAGACCGACCGCGGCAGCGCGTGAAAGAAACGGTCCGAGCACTTCAAGTGACATGTTGCCGAAAAAACCGAGCAGCCGCAGATCCAGAGGCACGATCGCGCCAACCAGAAGGCCAATCGCCAGAATATGGGTCGCGTTGACGACGAGGTAGAAGGTCGCAGATCGCCGCATGGCCGAAGCTACGGGCCAGGCGGCGAGCCACTCCAGCAGCTCCGCCGCGCTCATCCACCGGTCCGGATACGGTCCGGATAGATGTCGAATGTCTTGCCGGCCACCGTGACGCGAACCGCCTTCATGCGCTTCTCGTTTGGATCGAGCGAGCGATTGCCCAGAGCCACGATCCGATCGCCGACCTTGGCGACACCTTCGACAAAGCCGGACCGCTCCGTCTGTCTGGGATTGCCCAGCTCGACGCGCCAGAGCCCGTCCTTTTCGGTTTCGACCTGAAGCGTTGGATGTGGCGGCGCCATCGAAATCTCGCGGATCGTGCCGGCAAGTTCGATCTGGTCCGCCTCGGCCCAGGACCACCCGTGATGGGCATAGGCGCCAGTGACCAGAAGCATTGCAACCATGCTTCCGGCAAAAGCGCGGCGAGGAAAGGACGCGAACATCTTCCACTCCTTCATTTGCCTTGGAGCCCGCAGATTGAACTCGAAGCGCCGGATGGGAAAGCGTCTGCCATTCAACAATTCTTGAGCAACCCCGGTCATCAGACAATTGACGCGTCGTCACTTTCCGCAGCTCTCGAACTGAAGGTTGCATTATTCTTGTTCAGCAGCTTAAAATTTAGCCATTTTTAATCTCCGGTTGTTATGTCTATATGAGACGGAGCGAACGCTTGGCGAATGTGCCATGACGGCAATTTGCTGCATGTTTTTGCGTGCTCCATCGGACCATCGTCATCTCCCTTGCCAAGGCAAGCACGCCAACTGATGTCCTCGCGGCGCGTCCGCAGTCATCGGACGCGGACGAATTTGCCTTGCGGGCAACCGAAGAGCGTTCCCATGACAATCAAATCGCGCCTGCTCGTGTGTTTGTCGCTGCTCGCCGTGGCCATGCTGGTCATGATCGTCACGGCATTCAATGCGATGACTTCGATTTCCAAACGCACGGAATCCATCGTTGCCGATCGGTTGGTACCGGTCGACCAGTTGAAGACGGTGTCGGACATGTATGCCGTCGAAATCGTCGATTCGACCCACAAGGTGCGAAGCGCCGCCCTCGGTTGGGGGGCGGGCAAGGAGGCGATCACTGCTGCGCTTTCCACTATAGACATGCAATGGCGCGCCTACGAGGCGACCAGATTGACGCCTGAGGAAAAGGAGCTCGCGGAGAGCTTCGACAGCGCTCGCGCGGCCAGCGACGCTTCGATCCGCGATCTCATGCAGATCCTGGATCGCCAGGACAAGGCGGAACTCGAGCGCTTCGTCGATACCCGGCTCTACGCCGCGGTCGATCCCCTCGCCGTACCGATCAGCGAGTTGATCAAGCTGCAGCTTTCCGAAGCGAACAACGAACTCAAGGCTGCCAAGGCCGAAAAGGACAATCTGACCCTCTGGCAAACCGTCATCGCCGGATTCGCACTGGCAATACTCGCGGCAACGGTGTGGTTCGTCATCTCGGGCCTTTTCCGGCCGTTGACAAACCTGCGCGAGGCCATGCGCCAGCTGGCCGCCGGCAATCTCAAGGCGGCGATATCAGGTGAAGGGCGCCGGGACGAGATCGGCCAGATGGCCGGCGCCGTCGCCGTCTTCCGCGACAACGGGCTTGAACGGCAAAGACTGGAGCAGGAAGCGGAGGCAAACCGCTTGCTTTCGGAGCGCGAACGCGAACAGCGCGAGGCACAAAAGGCCCGGGAAACAGCAGAAGTCCAGGCGGCCGTCGAAGCGCTGGCCTTCGGCCTAGGTCGCCTTGCCAAAGGCGACCTTACCTATCGCATCGGCGCAGCACTTGCCGATCGGCTGGACGCGCTTCGCACCAACTTCAACAGTTCGGTCGCCAATCTCGAGGATGCCCTGCGCTCCGTCGGCGACAACGCCCGCAGCATCAATGCCGGCGCCGGCGAGATCCGCTCGGCGGCAGGCGACCTGTCGAAACGGACCGAACAGCAGGCGGCCTCCGTCGAAGAGACGGCCGCAGCACTCGACCAGATCGCAACGACCGTGGCGGATGCCAGCCGGCGCGCGCAGGAGGCCGGAAGCCTGGTGGCCAGAACCCGCGGCGCGGCGGAAAAATCCGGCGAAATCGTCGGCAATGCCGTCACCGCCATGAGCGGGATCGAGGCCTCCTCCCGTGAGATCTCCGGCATCATCGGCGTCATCGACGACATTGCCTTCCAGACCAACCTGCTGGCGCTCAATGCCGGCGTCGAAGCGGCCCGCGCCGGTGAGGCCGGCAAAGGGTTTGCCGTTGTTGCGCAGGAGGTGCGCGAACTCGCCCAACGCTCGGCGCAGGCCGCCAAGGAGATCAAGGTCCTCATTGCCACCTCCGGCGCCCAGGTCAAGTCCGGCGTCAGCCTGGTTCGCGAGACCGGAGCGGCGCTTGAGGGCATCATTGCCGAGGTGCAGGAAATCAGCGCGCATGTGACGGCCATCGTCGAAAGCGCCCGCGAACAGGCGGCCGGCATCCAGCAGATCAACACGGCCGTCAATTCGATCGACCAGGGCACCCAGCAGAATGCGGCGATGGTGGAGCAGTCGACGGCGGCAAGCCACAGCCTCGCCCGCGAGGCCGGTGCGCTCAACGATCTGCTGATGCGCTTCAAGACCGGCAGCGAGCGCCAGGCACCCACGTCTGTCACAGCCACCACGACAATGCGGGAGGCCGCGCACTCCCCTGTCCATGCTCTCGGCCGTAAACTGGCGGGCACCTTCGGCGGCAAGGTGCAGCAGGCCGCCAACTGGACCGAATTCTGAGTGCTACCCCGGGGGCGCCGAGCAAGCGCGTCCCCGGGGTAGAGCTGCAAATGACAGCGGATGCGGCTCAAAGGCTGGACATCAGCGACCGCGAATTGAAGTATAAAGTCTAGTATTTTACTAGCTTATCTTGTGTTTTTCACCGCTTTTCGATCTGAGAGGCAGATTTGCTCCAAACGCGCAGCATTAGAAACCGCTATTTCTGTTCCTTGTCACACGCGGCTGCGATATTCCGGTGAAGTTGGAACAGGACGCAGCCATGACCACGTCACCCCTCGACGCCACCGCAAAAGCTCTGAACGAAGCGCTTGAACGCCTGGATCTCGCAGGGCGTCTGGCGCTCGTTGCCGGCCTTGAAGGTCGCACCGTCTTTACGACGTCGCTCGGCATCGAAGATCAGGTGATCACGGCCGTCATCGGCAAGAACAAGCTGGCGATCGATGTTGCCACGCTTCAAACCGGTCGCCTCTTCAATGAGACCGTGGCGCTGATCGACGAGACGGAAGAGACCTACGGCATCCTGATCAAGCGTTACCATCCGGAAAAGGCCGACGTCGACGCCTATGCGGCGCAGTATGGCCTCAACGGTTTTTACGACAGCGTCGAGGCCAGGCATGCCTGTTGTGACGTGCGCAAGCTGAAGCCGCTTGCGCACGCACTCGAGGGCGCAAGCTACTGGGTGACGGGACTTCGCCGCGGCCAGTCCGGCAACCGGGCGGCGACCCCCTTTGCCGAAGCGGATACTGAGCGCGGCCTGATCAAGATCAATCCGCTGGCCGACTGGGACATCGAAACCATTCGCACCTACGTCGCCGCCAACGCGGTCCCGGTAAACCCGCTGCATGCGCGCGGTTACCCCTCGATCGGCTGCGAGCCCTGTACCCGCGCCATCAAGCCGGGCGAGCCCGAACGGGCCGGCCGCTGGTGGTGGGAAAACGACGAGAAGCGCGAATGCGGGCTTCACGTCGCGGAGACTGCCAGCTCCACCATCCCGACTTCGAGCAGCGCCGCCTGAGGGCTGGCGCGCTCCTCCCAAGACAAAGATCCTCCCGGAGACTGAAATGCCTCATACCCATCCGGAAACGGAACTGCACAATCCGCAGAGCGCCAAGCCGCCGCTTGACCCGCATCTGAAGGCGCTCGAAAACGAAGCGATCCACATCTTCCGCGAAGTGGCCGCCGAGTTCGAGAGGCCGGTGATGCTTTATTCGATCGGCAAGGATTCCTCGGTGCTGCTGCATCTGGCGCGCAAGGCCTTCTATCCCGGCCGCGTCCCCTTTCCGCTGCTGCACGTCAACACCGGCTGGAAATTTGCCGAGATGATCGCGTTTCGCGACGAGATCGTGAAGCGCTACGACCTCGACCTGATCGAGCACGTCAACCCGCGCGGTGCCGCCGAGAGCGTCACGCCGTTCAGCCACGGTTCGGCGCTCTATACCGACATCATGAAGACCGAGGCGCTGCGCCAGGCGCTCGACGCCGGCCAGTACGACGCTGCCTTCGGCGGCGCGCGCCGCGACGAAGAGGCCTCGCGCGCCAAGGAGCGCATCTACTCCTTCCGCACCCCCGACCATCGCTGGGATCCGCGCAACCAGCGCCCGGAGCTTTGGAACGTCTATAACGGCATGGTGCGCAAGGGCGAGAGCGTGCGCGCCTTCCCGCTGTCGAACTGGACCGAAGTCGACATCTGGCGTTACATCCAGGCCGAAGACATTCCGATCGTGCCGCTTTATTTCGCCAAGAAGCGCCCGGTCGTCGAGCGCGACGGCATGATGATCCTTGCCGAAGATCAGCGTCTCGAACTGCTGCCGGGTGAAACCAAGCGCGACGAAGTGATCCGCTTCCGCACGCTCGGATGCTTCCCGCTGACCGGCGCCATCCGCTCCGGCGCCACGTCGCTCGACGACATCATCTCCGAACTTGAAACCGCGACCGTATCCGAACGCCAGGGCCGCGCCATCGACCGCGACCAATCCGGCTCGATGGAAAAGAAGAAACGCGAAGGATATTTCTGATGACCGCACCAGCAACCGCGAATGCCGTTCAGGATGACGCAGCCGGCCAGCTTCTGGCGTTTCCGGCCCCCGAAACGGCACGCGCAACGCGCGACAGCCGCCCCCTTCGCCTCATCACCTGCGGTTCGGTCGACGACGGGAAATCGACGCTGATCGGCCGGCTGCTTTGGGACACCAAGGCGGTCAAGGAAGATCAGGCGGCAACGCTGAGGCGTGATTCCAGCGGCAAGCAGAACGATCTGGGTCTGCCGGATTTTGCACTTCTGCTCGACGGCCTCCAGGCCGAACGCGAGCAGGGCATCACCATCGACGTTGCCTATCGCTATTTCTCCACCGACAAGCGCTCCTTCATCGTCGCCGACACGCCCGGCCACGAGCAGTACACGCGCAACATGGCAACCGGCGCCTCGACGGCCGACCTCGCGGTGTTGCTGGTCGACGCCCGCGTCGGCCTGCTCGAACAGACCCGGCGGCACGCCACGATCGCGACCCTGATGGGCATCAAGCAGTTCGTTCTGGCGGTCAACAAGATCGATCTGACGGACTACGACCGCGCCCGGTTCGAGCAGATCAGTCACGAGTTTCGCGAACTGGCGCTGTCGCTCGGCGTGCGCCAGGTGACGGCAATTCCGCTTTCGGCGCTGAAGGGCGAGAACGTCGTTTATGACGGCCGCGCTTCGATGCCCTGGTACGATGGCCCGACACTGGTCGAGGTGCTTGAACTGGCGACGACACGCTCCGCCCAGACCGTCGGCTTCCGCCTGCCGGTGCAGCGCGTCTCGCGCCCGGGCGAAAGCTTCCGCGGCTACCAGGGAACGGTTGCCGGCGGCTCGGTCAAGCCGGGCGACAGCGTCGTGATCCTGCCCTCGGGCATGGTCGCCAACGTCACCAAGATCGTTACCTTCGACCTCGTGCGCAACGCGGCGGTTGCCGGCGATGCCATCACGCTGGTGCTCGACCGCCAGGTCGACGTTTCGCGCGGCGACATGATCGTCGCCATCGACAGCCAGCCGCTGACGGGCCTTGCCTTCGACGCGCAGATCGTTGCGCTGCAGCCGGACGGCATCCAGCCGGGCAAGCGCTACTGGCTGAAGAGCGGCAGCCGCCGCCAGCGTGTCCAGGTGCAGCCGGCAAGCCAGCTGGACCTGAAGACGGGCAAATGGGAACACGCCGAGCAGTTGTCGATGAACGCGATCGGCAAGGTTCACCTTGCCTTCGACGAACAGGCGATTTTCGATCCCTACGAGCAGAACCGGACGACGGGCGCCTTCATCCTGATCGACCCCGACACCAACAACACGGTGGCCGGCGGCATGATCACGGCCAAGCGCTCGGCGCTCGGCGGCATCCATACGGAAGACGCCCGTGTGATCCTGTCGCTGCCGGCCGATCTTGCCGATCAGCTGATGGCAACCGAGCTGTTCGCGGGTCGTCGCGAGGACGCCGAAGTGCGTCGCGTCAGCGCCGGCAAGGCGAGCGAGATCATCGACACGATCGACGGCTGACCGCCGGTCAACCAGGATCAGAAAAGGGCCCCTTCGGGCCCTTTTCCGTTTCTCCATCTCTGTTCGACACCTCGCCAAATTGCTCCGACGCATCTTTCCGAAACAGCCTGCCGCGCTATTTCGCAAGGACCGGGAAGGAGGAGCAGCCACGATGCTGGACCATGAACGGGAAGAGGTGCCGCGCCGAGGCTTTCTTGGGCGCGCCGTGACGATCGAGGCCTTCGCACGAAAGTATCGGCTCGACGCGGAGGAGACAGAACGGCTTCAGAGCCAGTTTGGCCCCACAGCCGGCGAGATCGAGTTGCTGCAGGCCGCGCGGCGTAATGGAATGCCGGAGGAGTAACATCACCTGCGCCGAAATGCCTTTACAGTGCTGCGCGCCAGATATGACGCGCAGCACTGTAGAACTTTGATCTTGCTGCATAATTTTCCGCTTAAATCGATTTCGATTTAAGGAATAATGCAGTAATTCACGACCGCTGCTCGATGCTCGGAAGCACCATCGTCAGCGGAGCGGGATCTGCGTGCTGCCAAAGCTGGTAGCCGACCACGCTGCCAAGGATAGCAGACCATATGGCGATCTCGCGAAATGTGAATATCGGTTCCTTCAACATCTGAGCCTCACGGGGAGAACGATTGTTGAATGCAATATCGCCTTTATTGTTCACCCCGATAAGACATCACCCAGTGAACAGGCCGTTTCAAATTGAACAATAACGGAGCGTAACGCGTTGGGCGCACATGCGCTTCCCCTACGCCGCCGTCGCGTCACCGGCTACAGCCTCGATACCCCGAACGCGCGGCTTGAATTTGTCGATCTGCATCCGCAGGGATCAGACGCCGGCACGGCTAGCGCTTCGGATGCAGGGATGGAGACTGCCCCTCACCCAAGGCTTCCGCCGCCGCGATAACGATCGGGAGATCGCAGTCCTCGCGATGACGAAAGCGGGATTGTCCCGAAATGGGACGCCTCCCGAAATTGCTTCACCTTGATCGGCGGTCGCGAAATACGTGCCTTCAAATTCGCGGACGTATTTGTAAGTTGGCGCGTCGATCATGATGATCGATAGGGCTGTTTCATCGTTTCCGAACGTCTGGGACAGTCCGCCTGACCATGGATCCGCCCAGGCTCCGGCTACAGCGCCGCGCGTCTTTAAGACGCGCCAAGGTCGCTGTAACACTTTGAATTGCTGCATAATTCCTTAAATCGATTCCGATTTAAGGAATTATGCAGTAGGCAACAAGAAAGGGCCCTTACGAGCCCTCTCCTGTCATCTACTGTACAATTCTCGATCAGCGCGTACTGACGCCGGCTCGGCGCCCTGGCCTGTCGCATCGACATGCCCAAGAAGCGGCCGGATGTCCCGACCTTGTGCCGGTCAAGCGATGACAAACCAGATGCATATGGACATCAGCCGCATCATGCGGATATCAGGCAGTTCTCACGCGACGACGCGCAGCATCTCAGGGAGACGAAGATGACCACGGACAAAAAACCGGAAACGACCGTGACCGTCGAGAAACGACTGAACGGCAAATGGTGCTTTGTCGTCAAGTATCGCGGCGTCACACACCCGGCACAGGGAAACTTTTCCTCGATGCTGCAGGCGCAGGCAATCGGCCAATCCTTCCTGAAGGCTCTGGAAAAACAGGGCTGAGAATGCCGGCCGGTCGATGCGGCCACATACAGCGCCGCGCGTCAAACATGACGCGCTAAGGACGCTGCAACGCTTTAAACTTGCTGCATAATTTATCCTTGAATCGATTCCGATTTAAGGAATTATGCAGTAGCCGCGCTGACCGGAGCCCTTCGCTTGCCGCCCCGTCAGGTTGCACGACGGCAGCGAGCCGTCCACCATGCAATTCTGCCTCCACCATCTCGAATGGATTTGAGGATCATTTCGCAATCGGGCAGCCAGAGATGCTGCCTGACGACTATTCCGTCGCCGAGCGGATGATGTTGCAGAGACCGTCGCGCACGATGTCCTTGGAGGTCATCTGCCCGGCCTGGATATCAAAGATGGCATCGACGCGCGTGCCGGAGCCACGCTTGCGGGCGACGACGCGCAAAGTCTGGATCCGGCCCGAACCCGTCGTTTCCTGAAATGCGTCAACTGTGCCGAGCGACTTGTTGACCTTGATGCCCGAGAACCCTTCGGCGGCAACGCCCTGGGCAAGTCGCTGCAACGCGGTTTCAGGTTTCAGCATGGCGAATTCCTACCAGGTCTTGTAGCTGATGGCGCGCCGGAGGGAATTGGACGACCACCATGGGACTTGAAGAAGACGTTGAACCAGAGAGCGATCGGCGGCCTGCCCCGAATCTGGAGCAAGCCTATCGGCGTGAGAGACGGGCTTTTTACAAAGCACGGCCTGCGTGCGCTGAAAACGTCCGCAATCGGTCCGCATCAAGATACGGGCCGAACAGAATATGAATTAAGGGATTGATTTAGCTGGTCGGAGTGAGAGGATTCGAACCTCCGACCCCCACGTCCCGAACGTGGTGCGCTACCAGACTGCGCTACACTCCGTGACCAGCGGCGCCTCTATAGAACAGGCTTTTGGATTGCACAAGCGCCTATTGCGAAAAACTTCTCGGCCTCGCCAAAAAAACTGGAGCAGTGGAAAACCAAGGCAGGAATCGGGGCCGGCTCCCTCGCCTGCACAGTTGTCGGCAGCACAAGCAACCAGCCTCGTCGACGCCGTTGCCAACGGCCGTCCCTCGACAGAACGATTCGCATCGATATGTGGAACGGTTTCCCATGCCCGTAGCGGCGGCTGATCAGATCGAAATCCGCCCCAACGGATCACGTTGCGGTGAGCTTGCCGGGCCAAATAGGGACTTTCTGCAACGCTTCGCATTTTCCTGAAACAGAATGCAGACGGCGGATTTTCTTTGCCGGCTTTTGGCGCTAGAGGCTCAACGGAAAGCGCGCAAACCCAGGGGATTGGGGCCGGCGCGCCACGCCTATTTCAGAACGAGAGCCAAAGGGACGAAAACATGAACTTCCGCATGATGACGGTGGCAGGCCTCGCGCTTGCGCTCGCAGGCTGCACCACGACGACGGCGATTTCCAGAAACGCGGTTGAATCGCGTTGGCTCGGCCAGCCGGCCGGCGGCTTCTTCGCCCAGTATGGTCCCCCGCTTTCCGACGTCGAAAGCGGCAGCTCCACCGTCTACAACTGGAAGGGCGGCTACAAAACCCGCAAGGTTGCGGCCCAATACGAAACCGGCAAGGACGGCAAGCGCGGCAAGCGTATCTCCCCGGCCCGCACGGAATATCTGAGCTGCTCGGTGCAGCTGACCGTCTCTTCCGACTACGTCATCCGCTCGATCCGCTTGGTCGGCGACCACAAGCGCGCCAACGGCCCGAGCTGGTGCGAAGAATTCCTCGGCAGCGCCAAGGCGGAGAAGCCGGCAGCACAGGCAAGCTGACAACCGGCGCATCGCGAGACACTCCAGACCCCGCCAATATCAATTGGCGGGGTCTTCGTTTGCGCGCCGGCCAGACGCGAAGCGAGCGGCGTCCGCCACAGCAGCCCGCGCGCGGATGGAGACGGCCCAAAAAGTTCGTGGCCCGATTGATCGATACTGACGCCAACTGGCGGCTACCTGCCCCGAGAACTTCACAAACACCAGGGGTTCAGGTCATGCGCGGATAGCGCCGACATCCATCGTTAAGGGCAGGTCCCGACGGGGTATTCCGAGACGAGACAGGAGACAGAAAGTTGCCGAAAGGAAAAATGTGGCTGGGGCGCCTGGATTCGAACCAGGGGATGGCGGTACCAAAAACCGCTGCCTTACCGCTTGGCTACGCCCCAACGGAGTTGGCGGGAAATATTCTCGCCAAATCGAGCGCCTGATTAGCAAAGCTCGTGCCGCGTCACAATGATTAAGTTTGCGGTTTGAGCGGTTTTGCCGGGTTTGTTCACCCGCATTCGCTTTGCCCCCGGCCAAACGCCGGTGCCTGGCACCACGCCGCCCTTCCCTTCGCGACTGTCACCTCCTATTCTCCGGCGCGAATGGAGACCCCCATGAGCCAGTTTCGTGCCCGTCCGCCCGCCGTGCCCAGCATTCTCGTTGACGATGCGGTGGTGCGCATTACCCGATGGGACTTCGAGCCCGGCGCCGATACCGGCCATCATGTCCATGGCCTCGGCTATGTGGTCGTGCCGATGACCGATTGCCAGTTCCTGCTGGAGGAAGAAGGCGGCAGCCGGCGGGTGGACATCGCCAAGGGGGCGGCCTACCGGCGCGAGGCCGGCATGGCGCACAATGTCGTCAATGCCGGCAGCCGGCCGATGTCGTTCATCGAGATCGAATACAAGTGAAGGCCAGGAAAAGACGCATGCAAAGCCCCGACTTCGACCTCGATTTCAAGCCGGCGTATGGCGAGGCCGTGACGGTTGCCGACGGCGTTCAGCGCATCACGGTCAACAATCCCGGCCCTTTCACCTTTCACGGCACCAACAGCTACATCGTCGGCAATCGCTCGGTGGCGGTGATCGATCCAGGCCCGGACGATGAAGCGCATTTTCAGGCGTTGATGGCGGCGCTCAAAGGCCGGGAGGTAACCCACATCGCCGTCAGCCACACCCACCGCGATCACTCGCCACTGGCGCGGCGGCTGAAGGCCGCGACTGGGGCACCGATCGTCGGCGAAGGGCCACACCGCGCCGCCAGACCTTTGCATGAAGGCGAGATCAACCCCTTCGCCGAGAGTTCCGATATGGAATTTTCGCCCGACATCGTTCTTGCCGATGGCGGGCGGATCGAAGGTGACGGCTGGGCGCTGACGGGGCTTGCCACCCCCGGCCACACCGCCAACCATATGGCGTTTGCGCTCGATGGCACCGGCACCGTGTTTTCCGCCGATCACGTCATGGCCTGGGCGACGACGATCGTCGCTCCGCCGGATGGCGCCATGGCGGACTACATGGCCTCGCTGGAGAAGCTGCTAACGCGCGACGACCGGCTGTATCTGCCCGGTCATGGCGGGCCTGTCATCGAGCCGGCATCGTTTCTCCGGGGGCTGCGCGCTCATCGCCGCATGCGGGAGCGCGCCGTGCTCGAACGCGTCCGGGCCGGCGACAGCAAGATCCCCGACATGGTCAAGGTGATCTATGCCTCGACCGACATCCGGCTGCATGGCGCGGCGGCCCTCTCCGTGCTCGCGCATCTTGAGGACCTGCTCGAACAGGGGCGCGTTGAGACCGATGGGCCGCCTTCCCTTTTCGGCGACTATCGCCTGGCGCCGGGAGGAGCCGGCTGAACATGCGGCAGCGAGCCCACAGCTACCGCGACGACCCGACGGTGCCGCACTTTCCCGACGATCGCCCGGTGATCGTCTTTGACGGCGAATGCATCTTCTGCTCGGGCTGGGTGCGTTTCATGCTGCAGCATGACCGGCAGGGGCGCTATCGCTACCTGACGGCGCAGTCGCCGCTCGGCCGGGCGCTCTACAGGCATTACGGCCTCGATACGGACAACTATGAAAGCAACATCCTGATCGAGAACGGCATTGCGCGTTTCAAGTCGGACGGATCGATCCGCACGCTTGCAGGGTTAGGCCTGCCATGGTCGCTGGTGAATATCTGTCGCATCCTGCCTGCGGCCCTTCGCGACCCGCTCTACGATCTCGTCGCGAAAAACCGCTATCGCATCGCCGGACGCCGCCAGACCTGCATGGTGCCGACGGCGGAAGAACGCGGGCGCTTCATCGCCTGAGACGCACGGCGCCTTGCTCGATCAATCGCCCGCGATGCCGAGCAGCTCCGCATCGAGCGCCCGCAGAAACTGATCGGCGAAGGCGGCGCCGATACCGAGATCGTGCCGACCGTAGCGAGACGCGACACGCAGGTCGACGAAAGTCGTTTCCGCTTCTTCGCGCAGACGGATCAGCACATCGAAACGAAAACCGGCAATCAGCGTGCGCCACTCTCCCTGAAGCACGACGTCGCTGGAACGCCGCCCAGGGATTGCGCCCTCGAGCGCCATTTCCGGCCGGGATTCCGGCACGGGTATGTTCTCCGGCTCTGTGGCGGCATCCGCCCCGGCATTCGGCCGGACCGCCAGATCCTCGAGATCGGCGCGCGTATTTTCAACGCCGAGTTCCTGCGTGATGCCGACGCGCGTCTTCTCGACGACATTGCGCACCCCCTGGAACACGCGGTCGAGCGCGCCGTCGTAACGCCGCCCGGTCAGACCGGGATAGGCAACGATCTGCGCTTCGCGATCCTCGGGCGTCATCGCCGGATTGCGCTTCAGCCAGCTCTCTTCCGTCTGCGGAACCTTCAGCCACGGCGGCGGCGTCACCGTGTCGGTGCTGACATCGTAGATCACCGGTCGGGTCAGATACTGCGCGACGCCGAAACCGATGAAACCGAGCGGCGGCGCGGCATAGACAAGGGCCGAGGCGGAGGCGATACCGCCGATCGCAGCAACCTGCCAAAGTCGAGCGAGCCCGACCACGGCAAGCAGGACGCCGAGCAGCGCAAAGGCACCGGAAAGTCCGACCAATCCGAGGAAATGCGGCGTCGTCAACGGGCCGAACCGGTGCGCAAGCAGGGACAGTGCGAAGATCGCAAAGGCGATGCGGGCAAAGCGGCGCGCCCAATGGGCGGCATAGGAATAGGGGCGCTCGTACCGGACTATCATGTAACGGAATCAATCCCCTGCATCGAAACAGACCTGCATTCTTAGACCATGGCTGGGGCCGTGAAAACAGGCAATAGAGTGCGGCTGGAGACATGGGTTGAACGCAAGGCAAGCCTTGCCGCAAAATCGCCATTCTCGTTAACCACCTATCAGACATCAGGAATATGCCCGCACGGCGGCAAAGACCGCGGTGGATCATCAACCGGAGGCAATGGCCGACGCCTGGGAACGGATCCAGCACGGCAAGACGGAGAGACATCATGGTCGCATCGCAAGCAGCCGTGGCAACCGCCACCCACGCCGCACCGCCCCCACCGGCTGACGCCGGCATACCGATGGCACTGCTTGAGCTGGAGCTCTCCCTCGACAGCTTCTCCGGAAGCAAGGACGATTTCACCGCCTTCATCCGAACGATGGCCGACAATGTTGGCGGCGAATTTCTCTTTGCCTTGCCGGCTTCCGGCTTGATCGAGGACTGCCTGAGCATCGCCGTCCTTCGCCTCGGCGAGACCGAAGGCGACGCCGCGCCAATCCTGTTCGTTTGCCTTGAGGAAGAAGGCTCGACGATCCGGCTCGAGCACCCGGGCGAGAGTACCCAGGACCTGAAAAGCTTTGCCGAATCCTTTGTAGGCGTGCTCGAGCGCATGTGATTATCGGGGCGTGCGGAAACGGATTGACTGCTGGCTGCCGGCAGGCCCATCATGCCTCCATGCGATTGAATCGTGAATGCAAAATCCGTGTGGTGCGCCCCTGCCCGAGGCCCGGAATTCGGCTTGTGGCTGCGCCCAGACCTCGACCGGCGATTGCACGATCCGCCACGCCGGTCTTCCCGGCGATACCCGAAAAAATCAGGGTGGACACGACAGCCCTTCATGCGGCAGAGCTCTGTCCTGCAGGCGGCGGCAAAGACCTGAGCGACGCGGTGTGCCCGACCTCCTGACAAGGACGAGTTTCGAGCACAAGCAAAGACGATCTTTCGCCGAGCCGATCTGCATCCGCTCAGGAGGCATGAATACGATGAAAACCAAACTGCTGACCCTTGCCGCCGTCGGGCTGCTGCTTGCGGCCTGCCAGACGATGACGCCGGAAGAGCGGCGCGCCGCCGACGGCAACACCTGCGCCTCCTACGGCTTCCGGCGAGGCACCGATGCGTTCGCCACTTGCCTGCAACGCATCGAACTCGACCGCCGCGCCGAGGCGCGCAGCTTCCGCTACGACAACGATACGATGATGTGGGGCTGGAACCGCCCGGTCGTGATTGCGCGCCCGGTTATCGTGCAGGCAAACTAAAGCATGTCGCGCAAATGTGCGCAGCGGTTTTGCGATAACGACACGCGCAAAAATGAGAGCTTAAAGCGCAGTAAGCGAATCCTACTTCATGTTTCCTTAAATCGTATTCGATTTAAGGACAAAAACATGCAGTAATTCAAAGTGCTACAGCGACCTTTGCGCGTCTGATAAGACGCGCAAAGGTCGCTGTAGAGATCGCGACGCGCTCTAAGTCTGAAACTGTATACCAACGCCCGGGGCACCGCGCTCCCGGGCGTTGACCTTGTAAGGGGCGTCGATGACGCCTCACGCCTTGCCGTTGATCGCCGCCTGCGCGGCGGCCAGCCGGGCGATCGGCACGCGGAAGGGCGAACAGGAGACATAGTCGAGACCTGTTTCTTCGCAGAAGCGGATCGAGGCCGGATCGCCGCCATGCTCGCCGCAGATGCCGAGCTTCAGTCCGTTCTTGGTCCGACGCCCACGCTCCGCAGCAATCTGGATCAGTTCGCCGACGCCATCGAAGTCGAGCGAGACGAAGGGGTCCTGCTCGATGATGCCCCTCTGCTGGTACGTGGCCAGAAACTGCGAGGCGTCGTCCCGCGAAATGCCGAATGTCGTCTGCGTCAGGTCGTTGGTACCAAACGAGAAGAAGTCGGCTGCTTCCGCGATCACATGGGCGCGCAGGGCAGCGCGCGGCAGCTCGATCATCGTACCGACGAGATAGTCGATTTCGATGCCGGCTTCGCCGATTACCGCCTTTGCCACCGCATCGATGCGCTCCTTGACGTAGTCGAGTTCGGCGCGCAGGCCGACGAGCGGCACCATGATTTCAGGCACGACAGGAGCACCGGTTTCGTGCGCGGCTTCGACCGCCGCCTCGAAGATGGCGCGGGCCTGCATCTCGGCGATCTCCGGATAGGAGATCGCCAATCGGCAGCCGCGGTGGCCGAGCATCGGGTTGAACTCGTGCAACTGGTCGACGCGCTGACGCAGGGCTGACGGATCAAGCGACAAGACGCCGGCAACGTCGGCGATCTCCTCGTCGGTCTTCGGCAGGAATTCGTGCAGCGGCGGGTCGAGCAGGCGGATCGTCACCGGCAGCCCGTGCATGATGGAGAAGAGTTCTACGAAGTCCGAGCGCTGCATCGGCAGCAGCTTGGCAAGCGCCAACCGTCGGCCTGCCTCGTCTTCCGCCAGGATCATCTCGCGCATGACATTGATCCGGCCGTCCTCGAAGAACATGTGCTCGGTACGGCAAAGGCCGATGCCCTCGGCACCGAAGGAGCGGGCGGCACGCGCATCGGCCGGCGTTTCGGCGTTGGTGCGCACGGTCATGCGGCGGCTGGCGTCCGCCCAGGCCATGATCTTTCCAAAGTCGCCCGACAGTTCCGGCTGAAGCATGGCGATTGCACCTTTCAGCACCTGGCCGGATGAGCCGTCGATCGTGATGATATCGCCCTTCTTCAGGGTCACGCTGGGGGTGATCAGCAACTCGTTGCGCAGATCGACGCGGATGCTGCCGGCACCGGAGACACAAGGGGTGCCCATGCCGCGCGCCACCACCGCGGCGTGGCTGGTCATACCACCGCGCGTGGTGAGGATGCCTTCGGCGGCGTGCATGCCGTGGATGTCTTCCGGACTGGTCTCGATGCGCACGAGAATGACCTTGCGGCCTTCCTTGTCTGCCTGAACGGCTTCTTCCGAGGTGAACACGATCTCGCCGGTCGCAGCTCCCGGCGAAGCCGGCAGGCCGGAACCGATGATATCGCGGCGCGCATGCGGATCGATCGTCGGGTGCAGCAACTGGTCGAGCGAAGCCGGATCGATGCGGGCGACCGCCTCGTCCTTCGAGACCAGTCCCTCCTCCGCCATGTCGACGGCTATCCTCAGAGCGGCCTTGGCCGTGCGCTTGCCCGAGCGTGTCTGCAGCATCCAGAGGGTGCCGCGCTCGATGGTGAATTCGAGATCCTGCATGTCGCGATAGTGGTGCTCGAGCTTGTCGCAGATCGCGCGGAATTCGGCGAAGGCCTCCGGCATCAACTTTTCGAGCGACGGCTTGTCGGAGCCGGACGCAATACGGGCGGCCTCGGTGATGTTTTGCGGCGTGCGGATGCCGGCAACGACATCCTCGCCCTGCGCATTGACGAGGAACTCGCCGTAAAGCTCGTTTTCTCCCGTCGACGGGTTGCGGGTAAACGCGACGCCGGTCGCTGACGAATTGCCGAGATTGCCGAAGACCATCGCCTGGACGTTGACCGCCGTGCCCCAGCCCGCCGGGATGCTGTGCAGATGGCGGTAGGTGATGGCGCGCGGGTTCATCCAGCTGGAGAAGACGGCGCCGATGGCACCCCAGAGCTGAATTTCCGGATCCTGCGGAAACGGCTCGCCGAGCGCTTCCTCGATCGCTTCCTTGTAGCGGCTGATGACATGCTGCCATTCGACCGCGGAGAGCTCGGTATCCTGCTCGTGGCCGAGGCGGGCCTTCTCGTCTTCCAGGATCTCCTCGAACACATCATGGTCGACGCCCATGACGACGTCGCCATACATCTGGATGAAACGGCGGTAGCTATCCCAGGCAAAGCGCGCATCGCCGGCGTCGTGGCCGAGCGCATGCACCGACTGGTCGTTGAGGCCGAGGTTCAAGACCGTGTCCATCATGCCGGGCATAGAGGCACGGGCGCCGGAGCGCACGGAAAGCAGCAGCGGGCGCTTGATGTCGCCGAAGATCCGGCCGGTGACCTCCTCCATCCGGCGAATGCCTTCGCGGACCTGATCGTGCAGGCCCTCGGGTATTTCACGGCCATTGTCGAAATAGCTGTTGCAGGCATCGGTGATGATGGTCAGTCCCGGCGGCACCGGCAGGCCGAGACTGCACATTTCGGCAAGGTTCGCACCCTTGCCGCCCAGCCGGTCACGATCACCCGCACGCCCCTCGGCCTTGCCCCCACCGAAGGTATAAACCCATTTCCTCATGCCTGCTCTCCACCCAGAAACAGTCTTTTATGACGATTTACAGTATATGCTTCGGCCTGGAAATGCACCCGCCGAAGTTTTATGCTGCAGCGCATCATTTTTTCGCGACTGTCGCGCGCACCGTGGGTGGAAGGCGAGGCTCAGCGGATCGTGGCACGCACCATCTCTCCGTTGATGCGAACTTGTGGTTTGGCACCGGGGATCGCCGTTCGCGAACTGTCGACCCAGGAGGCCGTGGCCGCCACCTGATAATCGATGAAACTTGCCGTATCGAAGCCAAGATGAATGTCGAGCACCTTTCCGGAGATCTCCACGGTCTCGGATTGCTGCGTCTTTTCATAGATCAGCCGCGCCCGCAGGGCGTCTACATCGAGCCTGGCCTGTCCGACATGCCCCTCGATCGAAACGTCTGCCGCCTTGCCCTTGAGGACAACCGTCGAAAATTCACCGTCAAGCCTCGCCTGGAATGCCGGTTGCTCGATCGAGACCGTTGCGCCTTTTTTCAGGTTGACGTGAAGCTCGACCTTGCAGTCCTCCAGTTCCGGCCAGGACGGCGCCGCCACATCGATGTAAAGGGTGGAACCTTCGACGCGCATCCGGCTGTCCGATACGCAGTCGCTATAGAACCAGCTGGAATAGAAGGGAGCAAACCAACCGGAACGGCGGCTGCGGGCAGAGGCCCTGTAGGGCAATGCCTCATTGCTGGTGAGTTCGATTGCGCTTGCCTCCCCCTTCGCGACAACTGCCGTGACGCCGGCGATATCGATCTCGGTCGCCGATGTCTCGGCATTGCGCGTCATGGCGACGAGAAGGATGGGGGCAAGGACCATTGCTGGCAATGCGATCAACATGTGACGCTCCATTCGTTCGATCCGGCACCATCGCCGGACCGGAATAGCTCGCCCGACATCGAACGTAGCGGCGACCTTGATCGCGTTTTGGGTCGACCGTGAACGCAATCAAGGGCATCATCGCCTGCATCTGTCGTCTCCACCGTCCCCTCCGAAGAATCCATCCGCTCATGTTGTTCGTGCCGCTACCCTTCGTCGTTTCCCTGCTGCTGCTCATCGTGATCGTCCGCATGCTGTCGCAACGAGACGAGACCATGACATTCGAGCAGCGCCTGTTCCTGCTGCTCGCGTGTGCCTATGCGCTGCAATCCGTGCTGATCGGCATCCGGTGGGGCTACGATTTTCGCGCCATTCTGCCGGCACAGGCGATGCTTGCGACCTTCAACGCGGCCTTGGCGTGGGTATGTTTCAGCAGCCTGGCAAGCGACAGCCAGCCACGCCTGGGGCCGATCGCCTGGCACCTCCTGCCCGCGCTCATTGTCGGGGTCATGATGTTTGCCTGGCGCGATGCGGTCGGCACCGCAATCATCCTGTTCTTTCTCGGCTACGGCATTGCCTTGCTCTGGCTTGCGCGGCAGGGACCGAATGGACTGGTCACATCGCGCCTCGACGGCGTGCTTCGATCATACCACTCGCTGCAGATCACCGGATGGGCGCTCGTTGCGTCAGCTCTCAGCGACGTCGCCATCGGCTTCGACCAGATGCGCAATGGTGGCGCCTATTCCGGCGCGATCGTGGCGGCCGGCAACGTGCTCGCTCTGCTCATACTCGGCACCGCGGCGTCGATCGCAAGCTTCGACACATCCACCGACTGCGAACGCCAGGAGACGACGCCTTCGCCGCAAGAGCGCGCCGCAACGGAAGAAGATGCCGAAGTCGTAAACGCAGTCCAGGAACTGATGCGCAAGAAGGCACTCTACAAGGATCTCGAACTCAACCTGTCACGGATCGCCCGCAAGCTCGGCGTGCCGGCACGGCGCATTTCCAACGCCATCAACCGGATCCACGGCATCAGCGTCTCGCAATACGTCAACAACTACCGGGTGGAGGAAGCCTGCCGGCTGCTTCTGACGACCGACGAGGCGATCACGCAGGTCGCCTTCGAGGCCGGTTTCCTGACGAAATCGAACTTCAACCGCGAATTCCTGCGCGTCACCGGCAAGAGCCCTTCCTCCTGGCGCGAGCAACAGCGCATTCCCGATCTTCGGGAAGCGGCATAGAGCGCAGCCACACTTTTGCGCGATATGCGTTAGACCACTTCGCGCAGCCGCTCTGCCGTCTGCAGGTCGACGGAAACGAGCTGGGACACACCCTGCTCCGCCATGGTGACGCCGAACAGGCGGTTCATGCGAGCCATGGTGATAGGATTGTGGGTGATGATGACGAAGCGGGTCTCGGTCGAAGCCGCCATCTCGTCCATCAGGTTGCAATAGCGCTCGACATTGTGGTCGTCGAGTGGTGCATCGACTTCGTCGAGAACGCAGATCGGCGCCGGGTTGGTGAGGAAGACGGCGAAGATCAGCGCCATCGCCGTCAGCGCCTGTTCACCACCCGACAGCAACGTCATGGTCTGTGGCTTCTTGCCCGGCGGGCGAGCGAGGATTTCAAGGCCCGCTTCAAGCGGGTCGTCGCTCTCGATCAGTTGCAGCTCGGCCGTGCCGCCGCCGAAGAGATGGGTGAAGAGGCGCTGGAACTGGGCGTTGACCACGTCGAAGGCGACGATCAGCCGCTCGCGACCCTCGCGGTTGAGGTTCTGGATGGCGCTGCGCAATTTGCGGATCGCTTCGATGACGTCGTCCCGCTCCTTTAACAGGAGCGCCAGCCGCTCGGAGAGCTCCTTCTGTTCCTCTTCGGCCCGAAGGTTGACGGCGCCAAGACGCTCGCGCTCGATCTTCAGCCGCTCCAGTTCGCGTTCGACATTGCGCATGTCCGGCAGCGCCTCGTCAACGGCAAGCCCGGTCAGCCGCATCACCTCATGCGGGGCGCAGGAAAGCGCTTCGTGGATGCGGGCCTCGATCTCGACGCGGCGCTCGCGGCTCGACACCAGCCGTTCCTCGGCGCGACCGCGCTTTTCGCGCGATTCCGCCAGTTCAGAAAGCGCGGTTGCGGCCATGCGGTCGGCCTCGCGCTGGCGGCCCTCGGCCTCGGCCAGGATATCGGCGGCCTCGCGGCGCGAAGCCTCGGCCTTCTGCAATTCGTTCATCAGCGCGCGCCGCTTGTCCTCGAACTCGTCGGGCGCGTCCATCAGTTCTTCCACCTCATCGCGCGCTTCCGCCTCGCGATCCCTGAGGGTGGCGATATGCTCCTCGGCGCTGGCCGCCCGAGCCTTCCAGGTCTGGCGCTCGCCTGATATCGCCGTGATCCGCCGCTGGCGCGCCTCGTTCTCACGCGCAAGTCCGTCATGGGCCGCACGCCTTTCGGCAACCGCAGCGCGGTCGGCCGCGACATCTGCCGTTTGCGCGCGCAGTTTCAGCTCGAGTTCTGAGAGATCGGGCGCGTCGGCAAGAGCGTCGTTGGCCGTCTCGATCTGCTCGGCAACCTCTTCGAGCTGGCTTTCGAGCTGGCTCTTGGTTTCAGCAACAACCGCACGGCGGCGCGAGAGATCGCCGGATGCGCGCTCGGCCGCCGCCAGCGCATCGCGGGCTTCGCCGAGCTGCCGTGTGATCATGCGCTGGGTATCGCGCGCAAGCCTCAACCGCTCGTCCTCGGCACGGATACGCGATCCGGCTGCGGCAAGATCGGCCTCGGCACGGCGGAGCGCCTCGCCGGCGTCGTCCGCCTCCGCGTCGAGTTCGGCAAGACGGTTTTTCTGGGCCAGCCTCAATGCTGCAGCACTTGGCGCTTCGGAACCAGTGACATGCCCGTCCCAGCGCCAAACGGAGCCCTGCTTCGTCACCAGGCTTTGGCCGGGTTTCAACAGCAGCATCAGCCGCTCGGCCTCCGCCTCGCTGTCGACGATGCCGATCTGGCTCAAGGCACGCGTTAGCGCCTGTGGCGCGCGAACATGATCGATCAGCGAGCGCACACCTTGCGGCAAGGCGGCATCGCCGGAATGGTCGCCCGGTGTGCGCCAGTGGGCTGGGGCCGCGCTATCGAGTGGCGAATCGAGATCATCGCCAAGCGCCGCACCCAGCGCCGTCTCGAAGCCGCGGTCGACCTTCATCTCCTCGACAACAGCCGGATAGGCGCCACCGCCGGCGGCTTCGAGCATGCGGCGGATCGTGCGCGCCTCGGTCTCGATGCCGTTCAAGACGGCCCGTGCCCGATCGACCGGCGGGCGGGCGTCAGCCTCGGCACGGCGGGTGTCGGCAAGGGCTTCCTCGATGTCAGCGACATTCGCCTCGGCTTCTTCGAGTGCGGCCTCGGCCACTTCGACCTGGCCCTGCTTTTCGTGCGGATCCGGCAGCGTCGACATCTGCCTATCGAGTTCGTCAAGATCGCGGGCCTGATCGGAGAGCTGGCGGGCAAGTCGTGCCTGTCGCTCCGAGAGATCGCGCAGCGCGCGCTCCAGCTGGTTGCGACCGGCCTGCGCCTCGGCGCGCTCGGCGGTCAGTCGGCCCAGATCGGTCTCGCTCACGACAAGCTTTTCGTTCGCCTCTTCGAGCCGTTCCTGGGCTTCACTTGCCCGATCGTCAGCCTCGGCGAGCAGCTCGCGCAGTTCCTCGTCTTCTTCGTCGAGACGGGCGAGAATGCCGGCGTTGTCGGCAACGAGGCGTTCCTCGCGGGCGATGTCCTCGGCCAGCTGCGCCAGGCGGCGCTGCAGCTCGTCGCGGCGGCGCAGGATGCGGCCGGCATCTTCCTCAAGCTGCGACCGGGCGATCTGCAGGCGCTGCAATGCGGCGGCCAGTTTCGCCTCGTTCTCGCGCAGCTCCGGCAGTTTCAGGCTGGAAATCGCCTGATCCTTGGCGGCCTGCATCTGGGCCTGTGCCTTTTCGGCGACGAGTGCCGTCACCTGGTTGAGCTGGCTGGTCGCCTCGGCTTCGGCTTCCTTGGCCTGAACCCAGCGGATGTGGAACAGGATCGCCTCATGCTTGCGGATATCGGCAGACAGCATCTTGAAGCGATTGGCCTGGCGCGCTTGCCGTTTCAGGCTCTCGATCTGGCTTTCGAGCTGAGAGGTGACGTCGTCCAGACGCTCAAGGTTGGTCTCGGCCGCCTTCAGCCGCAGCTCCGCCTCGTGCCGGCGCGAATGCAGGCCGGAAATGCCGGCCGCCTCTTCAAGTAGCTGGCGTCGGGCCTGCGGCTTTGCCGCAATCAGTTCACCGATGCGGCCCTGGCCGACCATCGACGGCGAGCGGGCGCCAGTGGATGCGTCGGCAAACAGCAGCTGCACATCCTTGGCGCGCGCTTCCTTGCCGTTGATCCTGTAGACCGAGCCCTGCTCGCGCTCGATGCGGCGCGTCACCTGGATTTCGTCGCTGTCGTTGAAGGCGGCAGGCGCCGTGCGATCGCTGTTGTCGAGGTAGAGGCCGACTTCGGCGGTGTTGCGCGCCGGGCGATTGCCGGAGCCTGAAAAGATCACGTCATCCATGCCGGACGCGCGCATGTTCTTGTAGGAGTTTTCCCCCATCACCCAGCGTAGTGCCTCGACAAGGTTCGACTTGCCGCAGCCGTTCGGGCCGACGATGCCGGTCAGACCGCGCTCGATGATGAATTCGCTGGGTTCGACGAAGGATTTGAAGCCGAGCAGACGAAGCTTGTTGAACTTCATGCGGCGGACGCTGGCGCAGAACGCCCCTCTTCACCCAACCTCCGAGCATAAAAAACGGGCGCACGGCTGCTGCCGTCGCCCGTTTTCAGGAAAAGCGAAGGATCAGAGCTTGCTGTCGATGAGGGCCGACATAACGTCAACCGACATATCCCCAGAATAGTGCTCTCCATTGACGAAGAAGGTCGGCGTCGATTGCACGCCAAAGTCCTTTGCGCCCCTCTGCATAACTGCGTTCACATCATCCAGAAGTTTTTGGTTCGTCAAGCAGGACTCGAAGGTCTCCTGTGTAAAACCGGCAAGTTTGGACATCTGCAGCAATGCATCGCGACCATTCGGCGCGGCAGCCCACTGCTGCTGCTGCTTGAACAGCATCGAGATCATCGGGAAATACTGGCCCTCGGGGGCGCAACGCGCCAGCATGAAGGCGGCAGCGGCGCGCGGATCGAACGGGAATTCGCGCAGGACGAAACGAACCTTGCCGCTGTCGATGTACTTCGCCTTGATTGCTTCGAAAGTGTTGTTGTGGAAGGCGGCGCAATGCGGGCAGGTCATCGACATGTATTCGACGATCGTTACCGGGGCGTTGGCATCGCCGATCGCCATTTCCGGCAGCGCGCCGGGTTCGAGCAGCTTGGCCATGTCGACGGAGCCTTCCGAGCTCGGCAGCTCGACCTTTGCCGGAGCGGCAGTCGACTGGGCAACTTCGGTGCCGGCGGGCTTGGCTTCCGTGGTCGTTGTCGGAGCAGCCGTCGTCGAAGCGGTCGTCGTCGCGTCCGCCGGCTTGGCGTCGGCAGGCTTAGCATCGGCTTTGGCGGCCGTTTCCGTGGTTTCGGTCGGGCTCGCCGAAGCCTGCTCCTTCTTCTCGTCGCTGCAGGCGGCAAGCACAAGAGCGACGGTCGCGATGGCAACACCGCTGAGCAGGCGTTTCGAAAGGTTCAGTGCGGAAGCGGACATGAATTTTACCCGTGTTCGGAGGGAATTGCAGTGCGGATTCGATATCTTGCCGCGCGCAGGGCGGCAAGGGGAAGCGTTTCAACAGAATTCAAAGAATTGTGACCGGCTGATGGTGCTGCCTGATGCATGTCGCGCAAAGGTGTGCAGCGGCTTTGCGATAACGACATGCACAAAAACAGGAGCGTAAAGTGCGGCAAGCGGACCTGAAAGATCGCGACGCGCTTCAGCGCCGGCGTGGCGACATGACCGCGGTCCCGAGCCGCCGCAGCGCCGCCTTCAGTTCTTCGCTCTCGATACCCTCGACCATGGTTTCGAGCCGGCGGGCCGGTTCGCCGGAAAGCGGGCGTGGCGTGCGATTGCGTCTGGGCGGCGGCGATACCGGCTTTTGCACGATCCGCAGTTGGCCGATCGCGTAAAAGCCGAAGAAGCCGTTGATGCGCTGGATCAGCTCGCCCTGGGCGTGAGTGAGAAACAGTGCACGCGCGCCTTCGCAGGCAACGGTGAGGACGCCGGGTTGATGACCGCCCTCGCCGGCAATTTCGGAGGCACGGCGCGGCCAGGCGATCTTTTCCGGCCGGGTGCAGTCGGCGAAATCAGCGCCGGCGATCTCGTCCCAGGAGCCGAGCAGCATGGTGTTGATGCCGGCGCGCTTGGCGAGCACCGGATCAATCAGGCCGTTGGCGACCTCGGCGATCTGGATCACACCCCTGCGGGACTTCTGTTCACTCACGAACGCGACTTTCTGTATGCAATGTCGATTGAGCCTTGATGCGCCGGCTCGCCTTCGCCAAGTATAAGCCGGAAAAGGAACCTCCGGCAAATCATGGCAAATACGATCACGGCGGCGAAGGCCGCCCCGCTTCTTCTTGAATGGTACGACCGGCACCACCGCGAACTTCCGTGGCGGGTTTCACCGTCGATGGCGCGTCAGGGTGTGGTCGCCAATCCGTACCATATCTGGATGTCGGAGGTCATGCTGCAGCAGACGACCGTGCAGGCGGTGAAGGCCTATTTCGAGAAGTTCCTGACGTTGTGGCCAGCGGTCGAAGATCTCGCCGTCGCCGACAACGAGGACGTGATGAAGGCCTGGGCCGGGCTCGGCTACTACGCAAGGGCGCGCAATCTGAAGAAATGCGCCGAGGCGGTGGCGCGCGATCATGGCGGCCGCTTCCCCGACACGGAGGAAGGGCTGAAGGCCCTGCCCGGCATCGGCGACTATACCGCAGCGGCCGTCGCCGCCATCGCCTTCAACCGCCAAAGTGCTGTGCTTGACGGCAATGTCGAGCGGGTGATCTCACGGCTCTATGCCATCGAAACGCCGCTGCCGGCGGCCAAGCCGGAAATGCGCGGGCTCGTCGCGGCCTTGACGCCCGCCGACAGGCCCGGCGATTTCGCCCAAGCGATGATGGATCTCGGCGCGACGATCTGCACGCCGAAGCGCCCCGCCTGCTCGCTCTGTCCGTTCCGGCCGCACTGTCTGGCGCTTTCCGTCGCCGATCCCGAGACCTTTCCGCGCAAGGCGAAGAAGAAGGACAAGCCGCTGAGGCTCGGCGCCGCCTTCGTGGCGATCGATGCCTGCGACACCGTCTATCTGCGCAAGCGCTGCGAAACCGGCCTTCTCGGCGGCATGACCGAAGTGCCCGGCACCGCGTGGACGGCACGGCACGACGGCGAGACTTCGGTGGAGTCGCAGCCCTTTGCAGCCGCCTGGGAAGACTGCGGCACCATTACCCATGTGTTTACGCATTTCGAGTTGCGCCTGTCGGTGTACCGGGCCAATGTCGCGCGCGCCGAGACTGGAAACGACGGCTGGTGGGAACCGGTCTCTTCGCTGAAAGCGCAGGCGTTGCCGACGGTTATGAAAAAAGCGATCGCCCGGGCGATACCGGATGCCTTCAAAGGCGAGCGCTGAGAGTATCGAACGAGGAACAGTTCATGAGCAGCATCGAAATCCGCCACATCGTCTTCGACATCGGCAGGGTGCTGATCCACTACGACCCGAACCTGCCCTTCAGCCGCATCATTCCCGACGAAGCGGAGCGGCAATGGTTCTTCGCCAATGTCTGCACCCACGACTGGAATATCGAGCAGGACCGTGGCCGCTCCTGGGAAGAAGCCGAGGCACTGCTGATCAAGGATCATCCTGAACGGGAGGAGCATATCCGCGCCTTCCGCAAACATTGGCATGAGATGGTGCCGCACGCCTATGTCGAAACGGTTTCTTTGATGGAAAACCTGATCGCCGAGGGCCGCGACGTGACGATGCTGACCAACTTCGCTTCCGATACGTTCCGCGAAGCGCAGCAGCTCTATCCGTTCCTGACCCTGCCGCGCGGCGTCACCGTGTCGGGCGATGTCGGCCTGATCAAGCCGGATGTCGCGATCTACGAGACCCACGCCCGCACATTCGACCTCGATCCACCGGCAACACTGTTCATCGATGACAGCATGCCCAATGTCGAGGGCGCACGCCTGGCCGGCTGGCACGCGGTGCATTTCACCGACCCGGAAAAACTGAAGGCCGATCTCGCCGCCTATGGCATCCAGCGTTGATCGGGTGCCGCAATGCCCGGCGATCCCTCAGCGCTGACCGCGCGCTACCATGCCGCGATCAACGCGCTCGACTTCCCGGCGATAACCGACGCGTTCTCCGAGGATGCACGCTATATCTCAAATGGCGTCGGCGTACTTGCCGGACGGGCCGCAATCGTCTCCGCCTTTCGCGACTATTTTCTGATTTATCCGGACCAGGTGGCCGAAGACAGCTTGATCGAAACGCTTTCGCCGTCTTCGGCGCGAGCCAAGTGGCACCTGGTGGCAACGAATGCAAAGACCGGCCAGCGGCTCAAACGATCGGGTGTCGAATTTCTTCATTTCGACGCGGAAGGACGGATCGTCGCGATCGAGGTTTTTGACGACGATTGACAATTCCGGAAATACAAACGCCCGGAAGCCTTGCGGGTTCCGGGCGTTTAAAGCTCTCCTTCCGGGACTGAAGGCACAAAAACCGGGCAGAGCGCTTTTCGAAGGACCTGGCGGAACTGGTTGATCAGTTCAGTTTTGCCAGGTCATTTCGAATGACGGTTCTGAGTTCGTCGATGGGCTTCAGGGTGTTCCCTTCTTCGAAGTGCCAGAATGTCCATCCGTTGCAGGCATCGAGACCCTGGACCTTGGCGCCCAGGCGATGAATGGAGCCGGCCTCGCCACCGCAGGCAAGCGTGCCGTCGGCGCGCACGATCGCGCTGTGACGTCGCCTGGCGTCGGTCAAGACGGTGCCGGGCTTGATCAATCCGCTTTCGATCAGTGCATTGAATGCCACACGCGGTTCGGCCTTCTTGCCGGTCATGACCGACAGCATGGCCTTGCCGAGCGGCTCGACGGCGTCAATGCGTGCCGATGCCGCGTCGATATAATCCTGTTCGCGCTCGATGCCGACGAAGTGACGGCCGAGCCGCTTGGCAACGGCGCCGGTGGTGCCGGAGCCGAAGAAGGGGTCGAGGATGACGTCGCCTGGCTTCGTCGATGCCATCATGATTCGGGCAAGCAGCGCTTCCGGCTTCTGCGTCGGGTGCACCTTCTTGCCGTCGTCGCCCTTCAGGCGCTCGTGACCCGAGCAGATCGGGAACAGCCAATCGGAGCGCATCTGCACGTCGTCATTGGCCGCCTTCATCGCATCGTAGTTGAAGGTGTAACCCTTGGCGTTGGCGTTCGGCGTCGCCCAGATCAGCGTTTCATGGGCGTTCTGGAACCGACGGCCCTTGAAGTTCGGCATCGGGTTGGTCTTGCGCCAGATGATGTCGTTGAGGATCCAGAAATGCAGGTCCTGCAGGATCGCGCCGACGCGGAAGATGTTGTGGTAGGAGCCGATGACCCAGAGCGTTCCGGTCGGCTTCAGCACGCGGCGGCAGGCCAGCAGCCAGGCGCGGGTAAAGGCATCATAGGCTTCGAAGGAAGCGAACTGGTCCCACTCGTCATCGACGGCGTCGACAACCGACTGGTCGGGGCGGGTCAGCATGCCGCCAAGCTGCAGGTTGTAGGGCGGATCGGCGAAAACGACATCGACCGAATTGTCGGGAAGCGCATTGAGCGCTGCGACGCAGTCACCCTTGATGATGGAATCGAGCCAGCCCAGCGGACGGGCGGAACGGGAGACTTCGGCAAGCGAAACAACTGAAGACATGGACAACTCGCAAATACGCTTACTCGGGGCGGACTATGGAGCTTATGGTTACCGAAGATGGTTACCAAAGCCTGAAGGCCATCAGGAAAATTTCGTATTAACGATGCAGCGCCAATCGGTTCGCCTGCCGATGGCCGTCAAGCCTCGTGAAAAGCGCGGCTGTCGACCGGCGCCTGATGCCGCTCGTTCAAGCCATAGTCGCGAACGACCGACGCGATGCGCAGCCGGTAGTCGGCAAAGACGCCGTGGCGACCGGCATCCTGGGCGGCGCGGTGCTCGGCGCCGTTGCGCCACTCCTTAACGGCAGCCTCATCGCGCCAGAACGACAGTGACAGGACCTTGTTCGGATCGGCGAGGCTTTGAAAACGCTCGATCGAAATGAACCCGTCGATGCCGTCGAGCAGCGGGCGCAGGTCGGCGGCAATACCCAAATAGGTGTCGCGGCGGCCTTCAGCCGGCAGCACTTCGAAAATAACGGCGATCATGAGTTCAACCCTGTCCAGCCGGTGACGAAACGTTTTTCAGGAAGATGCGATCCTCCTTCAGGATAAAACGTTCCTTGCGCGCGAACGCACAGTTCTCGCGGCCCAAAGGGTCGGCGGCAAGCCTGGCGCGATACGCCTCGTAGGCGGCAAGGCTGTCGATATTGTAGACGCCGTAGGCCGTCGTCGCCGAACCTTCGTGCGGCCCGAAGTAACCGATGAGATCGGCGCCGCAGCGTGGGATCGCCTCGCCCCAGTTACGGGAATAGGCGGCGAACTCCTCCTTCTTGAAGGGGTCGATTTCATAGCGGATGAAGCAGGTGATCATCTTCGGTTCCTCGTTTGTGTCTTTCGATGAACCCACTATGCCCGCTTGCCGGCTCTTAATGCTTCGACTACCATCGAAGTATGAAAGAAGGTCCAGACATCGCACTCATCGGTTCGCTGATCGGCGATCCGGCCCGCGCCAACATGCTGACCGCACTGATGGCCGGACGGGCGCTGACACCGACGGAGCTTGCCACCCATGCCGGAATCACGCTGCAAACGGCGAGCTCGCATCTTTCCAAGCTCGAGGCCGGGGGCCTGCTGACCCAGCGCAAACAGGGCCGTCACCGCTATTACCAGCTGGCCGAAGACGAGGTCGGCCTGATGCTGGAAAACCTCATGGGGCTTGCCGCCAGCCGCGGCATGAACCGGCATCGCCCCGGGCCCAAGGATCCGGCGCTGCGCAAGGCCCGCGTCTGCTACAACCACCTGGCTGGCGACTATGGCGTGCGCATGCTCGACAGCCTGATCGCGGCAAAACAGATCGAGGTTGCGGGCGACGATCTCGCCTTGACCGATGCGGGCCAGATCCGCATCGAGGCACTCGGCATAGACTACGCATCGCTCAAGAAATCCCGCCGGCCGATCTGCCGAACCTGCCTCGACTGGAGCGAGCGCCGCTCGCATCTCGCCGGCTCGCTCGGCGAGGCGCTGCTGACGCTTTTCCTCGACAAGGGCTGGGCAAAACGCGAGAACAACAGCCGCGCCATCCGCTTCACCGATAGCGGCGAGAAGGCCTTTTCAGACCTCTTCCCGCAGTGAACACGGGTCCGGGCCTGCACGCACGAGGACATCCCTAAAACCGCTATGCGCAATGCGGCCGCAGAGGCCGGCAGCCGCGTTCAAACGCCTATCCGACGATGGAAAACGCCTCTCGCGTCTCGCCGGCAGCGGTCTTGACTGGCGTCTTGCCGATCCAGCCAACATGGCGCTCGAGGATTTTTGCCGCCTCGTCGCCTCGCCCTTCCCGCAGGGCAGTCAGGATCGCACGATGGTCGTGGTCAGTGCGCGCTTCCCAGCTGGTCCGCCAGGCTGAAAACAGAAAACGGGCGCTGGCCGCATGCAGGTCGTCGATCGAGGCCAGCAGCCGCGGCATGGCGCAGGGCTCAAGGATCAGCCGGTGGAAAGCGCGATTGGCAGCCTCCCAGGAGCGAACGTCACGCGACGTGTCCGCGGCGACCGTTGCCGCTTCGGCGCGATCGAGGATGGCAGCGGTCAGATGCGGGATCGCATGACGGAGCGCCAGCACCTCGAGAACCGCGCGCATCTCGGCAACCTCGCGCACTTCCTTGAGGTCGAACGCTGCAACGCGGACGCCGCGACGCGGTTCGCTAACGGCGAGCCCCTGGGCCTCCAAGAGCCTGAACGCCTCGCGCACTGGCACATGGCTGGCGCCGAACTCCTCGGCAATGTGATCCTGACGCAAGCGCTCGCCCGGCGTCAGCACACCCGAGATGATCCTCTCGGCCAGTGCCCGGCTGATGCGGCTTGCGATGGTATCGTCCCGTTGCTTGTCCATCCGCTACAGATAGAGGTGCTGGCAGGGCCTGTCGAGCAAGCGGCGACGGCCTTTCGACGATTTCCAAAGGTTGAGATTTCGGCCGCCATCGTATAAACCTTCGGCGTACAAAAGCACGCGCCGCGAAAGAGACCCTCCCCCTGCCTGCGGCGCCTCCTTCTCCCAGGGAACTGACCCAAATGAACGATATCGACCTCATCATTTTCGATTGCGACGGCGTTCTCGTCGATTCGGAGATCATCGCCTCGGAAGTCGAGGCGGCTCTGCTGACCGAAGCCGGCTACCCGATCAGCGTCGAGGAGATGGCCGAACGCTTTGCAGGCATGACCTGGCAGAACACGCTGCTGCAGATCGAAAAGGAAGCGAGCATCCCGCTTTCGGCCTCGCTCATCAGCAAGGTCGACACGATCCTCGACGAGCGCCTTGCACGCGACCTCAAAATCATCGAAGGCGTCAAGCCGATGCTGGCGCAGCTGACGCTGCCGCACTGCATCTGCTCCAACTCGACCTCGGCGCGGCTTGCCATGATGCTCGGCAAGGTCGGTATCAAGGACCACTTCGGCCGCCATATCTATTCGGCCCGCGACCTTGGAGCGGACCGCGTCAAGCCGAAGCCGGATATCTTCCTGCACGGCGCCAAGCAGATGGGCGTCGCCCCTTCTCGCGTCCTGGTCATCGAGGATTCCGTGCACGGCATCCATGGCGCGCGCGCGGCCGGCATGCGCGTCGTCGGCTTTACCGGCGGCTCGCACACCCATCCCTCGCATGCCGACCAGCTGACCGACGCGGGTGCCGAAACGGTGATTTCGCGCATGTCGGCGCTGCCGGGCGTGATCGCCGCTCTTTCCGAGTGGTCGGAATCGATGACGGCCTGATCCGGGAAAGCCGGGCTCAAGCCGCCTGCAGACCCCTTTCGCCCCGGCCGTTTACCGGGGCGGGAAAAAGCTCTCGGCCACCACGGCGGGCGTCCGATTAGGCGCCGAGGGACACGATGTCACATTGATGTGCCATGGCTGTCCCTCCGAAGATCTCCCCGGTTTTCGCACCGCGCACGAGGGCCATATCAAGCAAGCCCCACAGGGGTATTTCTAGGAGGAAACACTATGCGTCTTTCACTGTTGACGGGCCTGACCCTGGCAGCCAGCGTCGCCTTCGGGCCGCTCGCCTTTGCCGATATCACCGTTGGTGTCATCACGCCGCTCACCGGCCCGGTCGCGGCCTATGGCGAGCAGGTAAAGAACGGCGCGGAAACGGCCGCGGAAGAGATCAACAAGGCTGGAGGCATCAACGGCGAGAAGATCGTGCTGAAGATGCTCGACGATGCCGGCGACCCGAAGCAGGCCGTGTCGGTCGCAAACCAGGCGGCCGGTGAAGGCATCCGCTTCGTCGTCGGCCCGGTATTGTCCGGCACCTCGATGGCGGCTTCCGACGTGCTCGCCGAAAACGGCATCCTTATGGTGACGCCGACGGCAACCACGCCTGATCTGACCACCCGCGGCCTCTGGAACGTGCTGCGCACCTGCGGCCGTGACGACCAGCAGGCCGAGGTCGCTGCAGCCCATGTGGTCAAGAACCTCAAGGACAAGCGCGTCGCCGTCCTGCACGACAAGGCTCCCTATGGCAAGGGCCTCGCCGACGGCTTCAAGAAGGGGATCAACGCCGGCGGCATCACCGAAGTCGTCTACGAAGGCCTTAATCCGGGCGACAAGGACTTCAGCGCCATCGTCACCCGTCTGAAGGCGGAGAAGGTCGATGTCGTCTACTTCGGCGGTTATCATCCGGAAGGCGGTCTGCTGGCACGTCAGATGCGCGACCAGGGCGTGACGGCGCAGATCTTCGGCGGCGACGGCCTGTCAAACACCGAGTTCTGGGCAATCGGCGGCGAAGCTGCGACGGGCACGACCTATACCAACGCCAGCGACGCGACCCGCAACCCGGCGTCGGCTCCGGCCGTCGAGGCGCTGAAGGCGAAGAGCATTCCGGCTGAGGCCTTCACCCTTAACGCCTATGCGGCGGTACAGGTCCTGAAGGCCGGCATCGAGAAGGCCGGCTCCGCCGAGGATGCGACCGCGGTTGCGACCGCTATCAAGTCCGGCGAGCCGATCGACACGGTGCTCGGCAAGCTGACCTACGGCGAAGCCGGCGACCTCACCTCGCAGGCCTTCTCGCTCTACAAGTGGGAAGGCGGCAAGAGCGTCGCTGCCGAGTAGTTTCTTATAGTCACCAAATGAGAACGCCGGGGCTTGCCCCGGCGTTCAGACCGCTGACAAACCCGTCGATTTTTCGGCGGGTTTTGTTTTGCGGATTGGGTTGTTTTTGACGGCCGTGTTTTGGCGGAGGTGAAGAAGGACGCGCCGGCTCACGCCATGGCCGG
>NZ_MBST01000006.1:0-176228 GCF_001695865.1 Ensifer sp. LC384 | reverse complement strand
CTCGACGTTGCCCAGGTTTCGGAAATCACCGAGGTTATCTCCGCCGACACCTTCAAGCGCCCGATCTATGCCGGCAACGCCATCCAGACGGTGCAGACGACCGAGGCCAAGCGCGTCATTACCGTGCGCACCGCCTCGTTCGCGTCGGCCTCCGAAGGCGGCTCGGCTGCGGTCGAGACGATCGCGGCGGCCGCCAATCCGGGCCTGTCGAGCTTCGTTGCCGACGCGCTGTCGTCGTCCGATCGTCCGGAACTGACCTCGGCGAAGATCATCATCTCCGGCGGTCGGGCGCTCGGCTCGTCGGAAAAATTCCAGGAGGTGATCCTGCCGGTTGCCGACAAGCTCGGGGCCGCCGTCGGTGCCTCGCGCGCCGCCGTCGATGCCGGCTACGCGCCGAACGACTGGCAGGTCGGCCAGACCGGCAAGGTGGTCGCCCCCGATCTCTACATCGCCTGCGGCATCTCCGGGGCGATCCAGCATCTGGCCGGCATGAAGGATTCGAAGGTCATCGTCGCCATCAACAAGGACGAGGAGGCACCGATCTTCCAGGTCGCCGATTACGGCCTCGTCGCCGACCTGTTCGAAGCCCTGCCGGAAATGGCACGGGCTTCCTGAGCAAGCGTAAGGTCGGCGGCTGAGCGGATAGAATTCAGCCGTCGATCCTGATGGTCCGCGCACCGACATGCAGCGCCCGGCCGGCGCCAAAGCCCATGATCGCCGCACCGAGGCCAAGGGCGACGAACAGGAAGGCGGCGGCATCAAAACTTCCCGTCCAGTCGCGGATCAGGCCGACGAGCAACGGGCCGATGGCTGCAAGCACATAGCCGACCCCCTGCGCCATGCCCGAGAGATGGGCTGCGACGTGGGAATCCGGCGAGCGCAACACGATGAGCGTCATCGCCACGGCAATCAGGCCGCCCTGGCCGAACCCCTGCAAAATAGCCCAGAAGATCACCGTCGATGGCGGCCCGAAGAGAATGCCGAGAAGCGCGATCACCGCGGCGGATATCAGCGCGACGTTGATGCCACGCTGGTCCTTGCGGCGAACGGCAAAGGAGGGGACCAGCAGGCAGGTGACGACCTGAGTCATGATCGAGACCGAAACGATCACCCCTGCAGTCGCTGCGTCGAACCCGCGCTCCCGAAGAATGGGCGCGAGCCAGCCGAAGATGCAGTAGGCCAGCGCCGACTGCAGGCCCATGAACAGCGTGACTTGCCATGCCAGCCGGTCACGCCAGAGGCCGACGACACGAAAGCCGCTGTGCCTGACCTGCGCCTTGCTGCCAAGCGCCTGCGGCGCCCAGATCAACAGCACGATGAAGGCGGGAAGCGCCCAGATGGCGAGCGCGCCGGACCAGGAGCCGGTCACGCCGTGTTCGAGCGGCAGGGTCAAGCCAGCGGCTCCGGCGGCCCCGGCGCACAACGCCATGGTATAGAGCCCGGTCATGATCGCCGCCTTGTCGGCAAAGTCGCGTTTGACGAGGCCGGGAAGCAGCACATTGCCGATGGCGATCGCCGCCCCGGCGGCGAATGTCGACAGAAAGAGCAGCGGCACGAGCCCGAAACCGCGGAGCGCTGTGCCGAGCGCCAGCAGAAGCAGTGCGCCCAGAAGAGTGCGTTCGGCGCCGAAGCGCTGTGCGAGCTTCGGCGCGAGCGGGGCAAACAGGCCAAGGCAGAGCACGGGCAGTGTCGTCAGCAGGCTGGCGCCGGCAGTCGTTAGGCCGGTATCGCGCATCACCTCCGGCAGCAGCACCGAGAGGCTGGAAAACAGCGGGCGCAGGTTGAAGGCGATCAGCACGAGGCTGGCGCCGAGGACGAAGCGCGCCGCACCCTGTGACATTGCCGGCGGCTGAGGTTCGGGAACACTGTCGGCTTCGGCGTCGATCAGTTGGTCTTCGAGGCCGTTGATGGCTGCGACCTGATGGGCCGAGGAAGGGGGATCGCGGAAAGTTTGGTTCATTGCGAAAGAAGCCTATCGAGTTCACGGAGCACGGGCGCCATGAAGGCGCGGACGGCGGAAGCCGCGCGATCCGGGTCGCCGGTGGCGATCGCCGCGACGATCGCCATATGGGCCTGTTCGTCGGGTTCCGGCACATCGCCCTTGAGCGTCGAATGAATGGTTTCGAGGATCGATGAGGTGAAGAAATCGTAGAGTTCGACGATCGCCCGGTTGCCCGATGCTTCGACGATCGATTTGTGAAAGGCGATGTCGCGATGGCCGAACGCCTCGTAACCACCATCGGCAACGGTGCCGCGCGCCTTGAGCAGCCGGGTCATGCGTTCGAGGTCGGCGGGCGTATGGCGGATCGCCGCGAGCCTGGCCGCTTCGACATCAAGGGCGGTGCGCGCTTCCCATTGGTCGCGCAGTCCGGCGCGTTTGACGCGGTCGAGCGCGCCGGCTGGATCGACCGTCGAGCGCACATAGGTGCCCGAGCCCTGGCGGGTATCGAGGAGACCTTGCGAGACCAGCACGCGCACGGCCTCGCGCACCGTTCCTCGGCTGACGGACAACAGCTCGGTCAGTGCGGTTTCGTTCGGGATGCGGTCGCCAACGCTCCAGCGGCCGCTGCGGATTTCGGCGCGCAGGCTTTCGGCCGCACTGTCGGCTAGATTGGTTCGATTGACCGGCTGCATGATAGACTCATCAAGTCATCAGATGATTTAGTGAATAAGTTGCCGTACTCGCGATGTCAACCGACCCATCCGCGACCAGGTATCAAACAGAGTTCGACCGCCCGGTCCGGGCGGTCGAGGGAACGGCAGCGTTGGCTATGAGAGAACGACGTCGACCTTCTGGAAGGTCCGGACATCGATCAGGCCCTTGTCGGAGATGCGCAGTTCAGGGATGACGACAAGCGCCAGCAGCGAATGCTGCATGTAGGCGTTGTTCAAGCTGCAGCCGCAGATACGCATTGCCTCGATGATCGCCGCGGCCTTGTCGGCCACGATCTCGGCGCGCTGGTCCGACATCAGCCCCGCCACCGGCAGTTCCACCAGTGCGAGCTCCTTGCCGTCCTTGATCACGACGATGCCGCCGCCGACTTCGTGCAGCCGGTTGGCGGCCTGCGCCATATCGCCCTTGTTGGTGCCGACGACGATCATGTGATGGCTGTCATGGGCGACGGTACTCGCAACCGCGCAATCGCTGTCGTAGCCGAAGCCGGAAACAAAGGCGTTGACGACGTCGCCGGTGCCGCGATGGCGCTCCACCAACGCGATCTGGCAGACGTCCTGGGCGCGATCCATCTCGATGATGCCCCCGCTCGCTGAAAGTTCGGCCTCAAGCGCACGCGTCGGCGCCTGGTTCTCGACGACGCCGATCACCCGGACGCGCGCACGGGTCGCGGTGGTGTTGAGGCCGATGTCGAAATCGCGGGCCTTGAGCGTCTTGCCGAGGTGCACGGTGTCGCGGGCACTGGCAGGGTAGACGAAGGGCGGGATATCGCGCACCAGTGCGCCGGACTCTGCCAGCAGTTCGCCGCGGGCAAACACCATCTCGATCGGCAGCGAAGCCAGGTCCGAGGTGATGATCAGGTCGGCACGCCGGCCGGGTGCGATTGAACCGAGTTCCCGTTCGACACCGAAATGCTGGGCCGTATTGAGTGTCGCCATCTGGATGGCGGTGATCGGCTTCAGCCCTTGCGCGATGGCGTGGCGCACCACCCGGTTCATATGGCCATCGTGGACCAGCGTGCCGGAGTGGCTGTCATCGGTGCAGAGCAGGAAGTTGCGTGGATCGACGCCGGCCTCGGTGATCGCCTTGACCTGAGCGGCAACGTCGAACCAGGCGGAGCCGAGCCGGAGCATGGCGCGCATGCCCTGTCTGACGCGGGCGATGGCGTCCTCGACGGTCGTTCCTTCATGGTCGTCGGCCGGGCCGCCGGCGGCATAGGCGTGAAATTCACGGCCGAGATGCGGCGAGGCATAGTGCCCGCCGACGGTCAGCCGCGCATCCTGGGTTGCCGCGATCTCGGCGACCATCTTGGGGTCGTTGAAGGCGACGCCCGGAAAATTCATCATCTCGCCGAGGCCGATGATATTGGGCCAGCTCAAGGCTTCGGCGACGTCCTTGGCCGAGAGTTCGGCGCCGGCGGTTTCAAGCCCGGGCGCGCTCGGCACGCAGCTCGGCACCTGGACATACACGTTGATCGGCAGGCTCTGTGCTTCATCGTTCATCAGCCGCACGCCGGCAAGGCCGAGCACGTTGGCGATCTCATGCGGGTCGATGAACATCGTCGTCGTGCCGTGCGGGATGACGGCGCGGGCAAACTCGGTGACGGTGACGAGGCCGCTTTCGACATGCATATGCGCGTCGCAGAGCCCCGGCACGAGATAGCGGCCGCTAGCGTCGACGACCTTGGTGCCTTCGCCGATCGTATGGCTGGCGTCGGCCCCGACATAGGCAAAGCGGCCGGCTTTGACGGCGATGTCGGTGTGCGGAATGATCTCGCCGGAATAGACGTTGACCCACTTTCCGTTGCGGATCACGAGGTCCGCCGGCGTCCGGCCCATGGCGACGTCGACGAGCTCGGGTGCGGTCCTCGACCAGGATTGAAGCATGACAGGTTCCTTCGAATGGAGACGGTGCCGGCGCCCTTTTTCACTTCTCAACAAAAGGGCGCCGGCAGGCTTTACTGGGTCTGTGCGACGAGCGCTGCGGCCAGCAGGGCGACGAACCACATGACCGGCTTTACATCGCGGGGGCGGCCGCAGACCAGCTTGATCAGCACATAGGCGATGATCGCCAGCGACAGACCGAGCGTGATCGAGAATGTCAGCGGGATCAGCACGATGGCGAGGAAGGCGGGAATTGCCTCGTCGATGTCGGTCCAGCGGATCTTGCTCATCGGCTCGGACATGAACAGACCAGTGAGGATCAGCACTGGTGCGGTTGCCACCGCCGGAACGAGCGACAGCAGCGGCGACAGGAACAGGAACGGCACGAACAGCAGGCCGGCGACAAGGGCGACAAGGCCGGTTCGGCCGCCTTGGGCAATGCCGGCGCCCGATTCCAGGTAGACGGTGGCGGGGCTGGTGCCGAGCGGCGCGGAGATCAGTGCGGCGACGGCGTCGACATGCATGGATTGCTTGATGTTGCGCGGCAATCCCTGCTCGTCCTTGAGATCAGCCGCTTCGGCAAGGCCGAGGAAGGTCGAGAGCGCCTCGATGAAGTTGGTGAACAGGAAGACGAAGATGAACGGCACGTAGATCAGGCTCAAGGCGCCGACGAGATCGATCTGGCCGACGAAGCTGAAATCAGGCGCTGCGGAAAAGCCGCTCCAGTTGACCAGCGTGTGCACATCAGGCGTATCCGGCCAGAAGGCGCTGCCATCGCCCCACCAGCGGCCGATCGGGATGGAGAGGATGGTGGTGAGGATCATGCCGGCCATCATGGCGCCGGGAACCCGGCGGACCACCAGTGCCACCGTCAGGATAAAACCGGCGATGAAGGTAAGCGTGACCGGGTTGAAGGTCGTCAAGCCGACGATCGTGTCCGGATTGGCGACGATGAACTTGGCGTTTTCAAAGCCGATCAGCGCGATGAACAGGCCGATGCCGCAGGCGATGCCGTAGCGAAGGTCGACCGGGATCGCCTCGATGATCGCCTGTCTGAGATTGAAGAAGGCCATGATGGTAAAGAGCACGCCGGCCCAGAAGACGCAGCCGAGCGCGATTTCGAGCGGCACCTTGGCGCCGACGACCATCGTATAGGCAAACAGCGCGTTGATGCCCATGCCCGGCGCCACCAGGATGGGGCTTCGCGCATAGAGCCCCATGGCGCAACTGCCGATGAAGCTGACGAGCACGGTCGCCGTGACGCCGGCCGAGAAAGGAATGCCGGCATGGGACAGGATCGAAGGGTTGACGACGATCACATAGGATGCGGCGAGAAAGGTCGTCAGCCCGGCGAGAATTTCGGTGCGGATGGTCGAGCCGAATTTGGAGATCAGGAAGTAACGGTCGAGCAGGTTGGCGAGCCAGGAGGCTTGCGCCTTGCCCGATGCCGGCTCAACGGCCTTGGGTTGGTAGTTCATTTTGTTCCCCTTTTTTTGAAATGAGGAAGGGGCCGGCGATGCCGACCCCTCCAAGGCTTTATTCCGCTGCGGCGGCGTGCTCTTCCTCGCCGCCGTTCCCAGCGAGCGGCGAGATCACCTTGAGCTGAACGCAATCGACGACGCCGAGATCGGTAATGGCATATTCCGGGATCGCCGTGATCTGCAGCACGAACATATACATGAACGGCCATGGCAGCGTGCAGCCGAGCGCCCGTGCCGCATCGTCCAGTTCCTCCTCCAGCGCCGCCATTTCGGAGGGCTCGATGTCGGAGACGATGCCGCCGATCGGAAGATGCAGGAAGGCGACGACCTGACCGTCCCTGACCACCACCTGGCCGCCATGGTTGGCGATCAGGTGGTTGATGGCGACCCGCATGTCCTCCGGGTTGGCGCCGATGCAGATGATGTTGTTGTCGTCGGGCGCGGTGGAACTGGCGATTGCGCCTTCCTGTAGTCCGAAGCCGGAGGTGAAGGCGACGGGGCGGTTTTTCGTCTTGCCGTAGCGCTCGACCACGGTGACATATTGGATGTCCTGGGCCAGGTCGGCGAGCACGCAGCCGTCCTTCACCGGCAGGGTCACGTCGCGGCGCGTGCGCACGAAGATCTTCTCCGGCGTGACGGCGATCGCCATGGCCGCGGCGCTGTCGCCGGCGCCGTCGTAGCGCAGCTTCAGATCGTCGAGCTCAAGCGGCGCGACCTTCATCGACGTCAGCAACGCGGCGCTGCGCGGCGGCGGCGCGAGCTTGATCGTCAAACGGCCGTCGCGCGCGACTTCCTCGCCCTTGGCGATGACGGCTTCAATCCTGAATTCGCGCAGGTCGTTGACGAGCAGGATGTCGGCGGCGCGGCCCGGCGAGATCGAGCCGACCTTGTCGTCGATGCGAAGCGCATCGGCACCATTGATCGTTGCCATCTGGATCGCCGCCATCGGCGAGATGCCCATGGCGATCGCCATGCGGACCATGTTGTCGAGATGCCCGCGCTTGAGAATGTCGCTGGCAACGACGTCGTCGGTGCAGAAGCTGATGCGGCGCAGGGCCTTGACGCCCATCTCGGTGACGATGCGCAGATTGTCGGAAAGGAAGTGCGAGATCGAGGATTCGCGCACGACGACATGCATGCCGGCCCTGAGCTTCTCGAGCATTTCCTCCGGCGAGTAGCTTTCGTGGTCGGCGCGCACACCCGATTGCTGGTAGCCGTTGAGACGGGCGCCGCGGGTCATCGGGCAGCAGCCGAGCACCGGAAGCCGGCTCTTTTCGGCGAGCTCGAGCGCCGCCAGAACGTCGCTGTCTTCCTCCTGGATGAACTCGCGCACCGTTTCCCAGATGCCGACGCATTCCGGCCAGTGATGGGTGGCCTGGTGATCGGCCGGGCTGAAATAGTGGCCGACGGTCGAGCGCGGCATGGTGTAGGGGGTCTTGCACGGCGCGCCCCAGAACACCTTGAGCGGCGTCTCTCTGGCCTCGTCGAGGAATTCGCGCGCGGCGGCCGGCCCGCCGACGACGATGATCTGGTCAAGCCCGGTGACGATCGACGTCGTGCCGAGCGGCACGACCGCCTTGGCAAAGCTGGTCAGCGACATCTTCGAGCATTCGACATGCAGATGGCCGTCGATCATGCCGGGCGCCAGATACTTGTCGGTGGCGTCGACGATTTTCGTCTCCGGCCCGACATAGTCGGAGATGTCGCCGACAGCGATGATCCGTTCGCCATAGATCGCGACATCGGCCTGGTAGATTTCTTCCGACACGACGTTGACAAGCCGGCCGCCGCGGATCGCCAATGTGGCCTTGTTGCCGGTGCCGGAGGCTGCCCGGATGAATTCTCTGATATTGCTCACTGAAACCTCTCCCTTAGCGTCGGCGAATATTCCCAGTTTGGTTTCGTTTGTACAATGGGCCGAAATGGCGTATTTGTGGGACATATCATCCAAGATTTTGGACGAAAAATGGACCTCTCGCTTCTCGACTGCTTCGTGAAAGTTGCCGATTCCCGTTCGATTTCAGCGGCTTCGCGCCTGCATCGACTGCCGAAATCGACCCTCAGCCACAAGATCCGGCAATTGGAGGACGAGTTCGGCATCGAGCTCTTCGTGCGCGAGGGGCATCAGCTCCATGTGACCGATGCCGGAGCCGAACTCCTGCGCTACGCCAGGCTCATTCAGGCGAATTGCGAGGATGCGGCAACGGCGATGGCGGAGATGCGCCAGGAAGTAGCCGGCACGCTGCGCGTCGGCTCGACCGGCGAATTCGGCACGACGATCACCTCCGAACTGCTCTATGCATTTCGGCAGCAATATCCGCAGGTCAATCTCGACGTTGTGTTTCTGAGCTCCAGGCAGCCGTTCTCCGATGTCACCGAGCAGGCGCTCGACGGCATCTTTCACTGGGGCGAGCCGTCAGATGTCGACTACATCAGCCGGCGGCTCTCCGTCTCGTCCTACGGCCTCTTCGCCAGCCCCGAATATGTCGCCCGCCATGGTTCGCCGACAAAGCCGGATGAACTGTCCGGGCACCGCGGTCTTGTCTTTCGCCAGCCGACGCGCCTGCAATCCTGGTATCTCACGCGGCCCGGTCAAGTGGAGATGGATCTGCTGCCGGCTGCGACCTGCACGACCAACGACTACTGGACGATCAAGTATTTCGCGGTTGCGGGCGAGGGGATCGCCTACCTGCCGGAATTCTTCGTCGAGACGGAGCGACAGGCCGGCCTGCTTCAACCCGTTCTTGCCGAATGGCGTTCGCCGAAAACGGCGATCAACCTCATCTATTCGCGCCGGCGGCACGTGTCGAAGCGCTTCAGGGCCTTTGTCGAATTCTGCATCGACTTTTATCGCGATCGCGAGCGCACCAGCATTCCGCGCTACTACGTCGAGAAAGTCAGCCTGCCGTCGGATGGCGCGATCCGCTGACGCGGCGTCTCATCTTGATCAGCCGGCGGCTCCCAGAGCCAAGTCGACATAGGCGGCCACATGCTTTGCCGCGATGTCGGACAGGGACTGCATCTTGATATGGCGGCGCCCTTTGCCTTGGCCCATCAGCACCCCATGCGCGTCCGGCAATGCCGCGCCCTCGCTGAACTCCAGCGTGACATGAGCGGAATAGGGAAATATGCCGCAGAACGGCTGCGCCGCCGAAAACAGCAAGCCGCCATATTTGATTTCTTCCGAGATGCCCGCTCCGGAACCCAACACAATCTCGCGCAGCCGCGAAACGATCGCGAACTGGATCTCGCCACGGTCGCGGATATCGGCGAGGAAGGTTTCAATACGCTTGTCCATCATCGTTGGCTCACGACTCGCTGCAGAAATTGGTTTTGCCGATATGGCAGAGTCGGGCCAACCATGCTCACGCGATCAGGTGTTTGGGCAGGACGATCCTGGCGGACAATCCACCCCCGATCCTGTTTCGCAATTCCAACGCAGCGCCGGCGTGATCGAGCGCGAGTTCGGCAATGCTGAGGCCGAGGCCGCTGCCGATCGCGGCCTTGAAGCGACCGCGGAAGAAACGCTCGGTGACGTGGGCCATCTCCTCCGGCGGGATCCCCGGGCCATCGTCATTAATCGCGATTGTCGTGGTGCCGTCATCGTTTTCGAGCGAGCAGTGGATGGTGCCGCCGGCTGGCGAGTGGTGGAGTGCATTTTCCATCAGATTGCGCGCCGCAAGCCGTAGCAGGTCCGGATTGATTTTGACCCGCAATTCGAGGAGGTCGGGATCGACGACAACCATGGCGGCACTGCCGGCATGGCCAAGCAGTTCATTCCTGAGCGAAACCAGCATCTCGCCCGCGCTGACCTCCACCGCGGCGCACACCGTTTCGGATGCTTCGACCGAGGCGATGTCGAGCAATTGCTTCACGAGCCGTCCGGTACGGTCGACGCCGGCAACGATCTGGCCAAGGGCCTTTTCCCGGATCTCGGCATCGTTGCTCGCCAGCGCCACCTGGGCCTGGGTTTTCAATCCGGCCAGCGGCGTTCTCAGTTCATGGGCGGCAAAGGCGATAAAGTTCTGCTCGCGCTGACGCGCGCCGGCGACGCGGCCGAAAAGGCCGTTGAGCGCCCGAAGCACGGGGCTGATCTCGCTCGGCGTCGCGGTCTCCTCGATCGGGTGCAGGTCCGAGGCGTCGCGCGCGGCGAGATCGCCGGCCAGTTTTCTGAGCGGTGCCAGTCCGCGCCCGACGCTGAGCCAGATAAGGGTTGCCAGCAGCGGTATGATCAAGAGGGCCGGAAAGAGCAGGCCCTTGACGACGTCGTTGACCAGCCTGTCGCGGATGCGCAGGTTGTCGCCGACCAGCACGCGCACGCCGAGCTCGGCGTTCTCGACCGCATAGACCCGCCAGGTTTCGCCGTTGATCACCGTTTCGGAAAGGCCGGTCGCATGCGCCGACAGCGTCGTTTCCGGCGCGCTTTCCGACTTGCCGATCAGGGTGCCGTCCAGTGACCAGATCTGGCAGGAAAGCTGCCGGTCGTAGTGCGGGTGGTCGAGAACCGGGATCTTTGCCTTCGTCTGTGCCGGCCTGTCCGGGTCGATCTCCTGGTTGACCACCAGCGAGCTGACCATCTTCGCCGCCTCCATCAGCCGGGCGTCGAGCACCTGCTCGACCTCGGCGCGGGTGCTGAAGAAGATCCATAGGGTGGCCGACAGCCACATGAGCCCGGTGGTGACGAGCAGGATGAAGAAGAGCCGTGCGCGGATCGAGCGCATCAGATGTCGCTGCCGAGCCGGTAGCCGATGCCCCTGACGGTTTCGATCAGGCCGGCTCCGAGTTTGTTGCGCAGGTGATGGATATGCACCTCGACGGCGTTGCTTTCGACCTCTTCCTGCCAGCCGTAAAGCTTGTCCTCCAGCGTTGCCTTCGAAAAGATGGCGCCGGGCTGCGACATGAGCGTATGCAGGACGGAATATTCCCGGCGCGAGAGCCGGACCGGGATGCCGGCCTTTTCCACCGATTGCCGGGCCGGATCCAGCCGGATCGTCGCCCATTCGATGAGGGCGGTCGACCGGCCGGCAGAGCGACGCGCGAGCGCACGCAGTCGCGCTGCGACCTCATCGAGATCGAAGGGTTTGCCGAGGTAATCGTCAGCGCCCATGTCGAGCCCGCTGACGCGATCGGCCACCGTGTCACGGGCCGTCAGCAGCAGCACCGGCGTATCGTTGCGGGCGTCGCGCAGTTTCTTCAGCACGTCCGTGCCGGAGCCGTCCGGAAGCATGAGATCGAGCACGACGGCGTCGAAGCTGCCGGCGGCCAGCGCCGCCTCGGCGCTCTCTCGGGTGGCGACGGCATCGGTCGTAAAACCGGCGAGCGCCAGCCCGACCTTCAGCCCGTCCCGCAAGATGTCATCGTCTTCGACAATCAGTACCCGCACTTAGATCTCCACGACATAATCGGCGGTCGTTGTTTAGCACCTCCCTTAAGGCAGCCTTAAGGTAGCGCATTCCTTTGGGCGTCATCGTAACAAGCCCTGAGTCGATGAATGTCCGATAGAGTTGAACCGAACCAGTTGTCATCAGCCAAACCCGATATGTGGTCAGGCGGCGCGCTGACGCGCCGCAGCCTTTTCGTTGGTGCGGCTGCCATGCTGCTTTCAGGCTGTGCAGCAACCGCGCGTCCGACACCGAAACCGGCGGTGGTCGAGATGACGCCGCCGTCCAAGGGCGGCGTTCCGCCGATGTACTACGCGATGCCGGAGGAGCCGTTTCCCATTCCCGCGGTCGATGTCTCCCAGGTCGATCCGAAGTTCTGGCGCCAGGAAGTCGACTATCTCAGTGAGGAGCGTCCGGGCACGATCATCGTCGATACGCCGGCGAAGTATCTCTATCATGTGCTGCCCGGCCAGCGGGCCATGCGCTATGGTATCGGCGTCGGCCGCGAGGGCTTTGCCTGGTCCGGGCGGGCGGTCGTGGCCTATAAGCGGAAATGGCCGCGCTGGACGCCGCCTGACGAAATGGTGGCGCGGCAGCCGAAGCTCGAGCCCTTCAGCATCAAGAACGGCGGCATGGGGCCGGGCCTGAAGAACCCGCTCGGCGCGCGCGCGCTCTATATCCACAAGGACGGCAAGGACACGCTCTACCGTATCCACGGCAGTCCCGAGGCACGTTCGATCGGCAAGGCCGTCTCGTCAGGGTGTATCCGCATGCTCAATCAGGACGTGGTCTATCTCCACGATCAGGTCCGTGACGGCAGCCCGATCGTCGTTATTCCCGACCCGTCGAAGGCGCACCTCGCAACCAGTTGATCGCGGCTTGCCGGCTCGGCAGGTGTTGCCCAATGAACGTACATGTCTCTGGCCCCGATAGGGCCGGAGCTTGGTGGCGCCGGTACGGGACGAAGTCAGTGGCGTGCGGGTCTCAATCGGCCCCAGACCGGGGCGACAATGTTGCCCATCACGGCGATCGTTACTGCGCCGACGACGATCGCGAGCAGGGCTTGCTGCGCCGACGTGGCGATCCAGCCGACAAGACCCGGGGCAACAGACAGGGCGTGGACCATGGCTTCGGTGATGTCATGGATGATATGTTCCGGGCCCGGATATCCCATCTGCGCGAGGCCATGGACGAGAATGCTGCCCCCGACCCAGAGCATCGCGGCGGTGCCGATGGCGGCGAGAATTTTCAGAAAGATCGGCATGCCGACGACGAGGCCGCGGCCGATGGCACGCAGGGCCGAAACGGAGGTTTTGGCCAATGCGACACCCGCATCATCGGCTTTGACGATCAGTCCGACGACGCCATAGACGGCGAGCGTGATGGCGATGCCAACCGCGGCAAGCACTGCGGCCTGGGTATAGATGCTGGCGTCGGCAACGGTTGAGAGCGTCAGCGCCATGATCTCGGCCGACAGGATGAAGTCGGTGCGCACTGCGCCGGCAACCTTCTCGTTTTCCAGCGCGACGGGGTCGGTCTTGTGTCCGAGCACGGCGTTTTCGTGCTGGTGGGCCGCGTGCGGAAAAAAGACGCCATAGAGCTTCTCGGCACCCTCGTAGCACAGGTAGATGCCGCCGAGCATCAGCAGGGGAGTTATCGCCCAGGGGGCGAAATAGCTGAGCAACAATGCGCCTGGCAGCAGGAACAAGAGCTTGTTCTTGAGCGAGCCGAGCGCAATGCGGCCGATGATCGGTAGCTCGCGCTCCGGTGTCAGCCCGACGACGTAGCGCGGCGTCACGGCTGCGTCGTCGATGACCACGCCTGCCGCCTTCGTGCCGGCCTTTGCGGTCTGCGCGGCGATGTCGTCAAGCGAAGCGGCTGCCATCTTGGCGATGGCCGCAACGTCGTCGAGCAGGGCGATGAGACCAGTAGCCATTGAACGCTAACCCTTTGCGCTGAAATTCCGTGGAGCGGTTACTCCAGAGGATTCGGCAGTAACCACCGCAACGTGTCGAGTCAACGACATGCAAAACGGCTGGTCGGCGGACACCATATTGTGAGGCGAAAAACGGCTCGCTTGGATTGACGCAAAGTCGCTTTCGATTTACGACTGACGAAATACGAAAATCGTCAGTAGTAAATCGAAAGCAAGCTTATATGGACGACAGCATCGAAAGCCAGCTGGACACCACGCGTCAGGAAAACGTCTCGCGGATTCTGGATTCGGCCGAGCAGCTCTTCCGGCATTTCGGCTACTCGAAGACCAATGTCGCCGACATCGCTCGCGATCTCGGCATGTCGCCGGCCAACATCTACCGCTTCTTCGCCTCGAAGGCCGAGATTCACCAGGCGATCTGCGGTCGCATGCTGGCGGCCAGCTACCAGCAGGCCCAGGAGATCTGTCGGTTGCAGCTGAGCGCGACCGAGCGCTTGCGGCAATATATCCGCGCACAGCATCAGATGACCGTGGAGGTCATGCTCGACGACCAGAAGGTGCACGAGATGGTCGTCATCGCGATGGAGCGCGACTGGCATGTGATCGACAAGCATATCGATCGCCTGCACGCCCTTGTCGCCGAGGTGATCCGCGAAGGCATTCTTGCGGGCGAATTCCCCGAACAGGACGCCGATGCTGCCTCCAGATGCTTTGGGGCTGCAACCGTGATCCTCTGCCACCCGCAGATGGTGGCGCAATGTCTCTCGAAGGAAAACCGGGCGACGCCCGATGAGCTGATCGAATTTGCGATCAAGGCACTGAAAAACTGACCTGGCCGCCTGCGGCCCCGATGTGAACCGTTTGGCTGATGCCACCCCAGGAGTGCGGAAATGCCCTTGCCCGTTCAAACCCGTAGCCGTTTCGCGTTCCGCGGAAGGATGGCTCTTCTTGCTGCGATCTCCGTTGTTCTCGCGGCCTGCTCCGAGGAGGCCGAGGAGGCCAAGCCGGTCGTGCGGCCGGTCAAGGTGGTCGAAATTGGCGATGCCGGCGAAGCGCGGACGATGAACTATTCCGGTGTCGTGCGCGCCCGAACGGAGATGAACCTCGGCTTCCGCGTCAATGGCAAGATCACCGAACGTCTGGTGAACGTGGGTGACCGGGTGAAGTCCGGCGACCGGCTCGCCCGCATCGACGCGACGGACTATGACCTTTCGGTCAAGAGCGCGGCCGCGAACCTTGAGGCCGCGGAGCGTCAGGTCGAAACCACGGCGCTGGTCCGCACGCGGGCCGAACAGCTCTTCGCCAAGAAGGTCGCCTCCAAGGCGCAACTGGATCAGGCGACACTCAGCCATAACCAGGCCGCGGCAACGCGCGACGCCGCGAGCTCGGCGCTGTCTCAGGCGAAGAACCAGGTGACCTATACCGAACTGGTTGCCGACCGCAGCGGCATCGTCACCGCGATCGCGGCCGATGTCGGTCAGGTGGTCGGCTCAGGTACCCCGGTCGCCACGGTTGCCGTCGACGGCGAGAAGGAAGTGCTCATCGCCGTTCCGGAGGTCGACGTTGCCAATTTCAAGCCTGGCATGGCGGTCAAGACCGCCTTCTGGTCGGACCAGGGCCTGATGCTCGATGGCAAGGTGCGCGAGGTGGCCGGCAGTGCCGAACAGCCGTCGCGAACCTTTGCTGTGCGCGTCAGCCTGCCCAACGATCCGCGCGTTCTGCTCGGCATGACCGCGACGATCCTGGCGTCGGCAGGTGATGCCGAGCGTCACATGTCCGTGCCCCTGAGTGCTCTGGCTCAGAAGGACGGTGGGACAACGGTGTGGGTCGTCGACCCTGAAAGCCAAACCGTGAAAAGCCGGTCGATCGCCATTGCCGATTTTACCGGTGAGGGCGTGCGCGTGATGGACGGGCTGAAGCGCGGCGATCTCGTCGTTGCGGCCGGCACGCAGTTCATGACCGAAGACCTGAAGGTAGCGATATCGGGCGATGTCGTCCGGCAGTCTGCTGCGGCCGACAAGACCGCTGCCGCCGAAATCGTGCGCTGAAACAACCCAACCGCGGAATGATGCCGATGTCCATGCCCACCGAAGAAAAGCGGCCTTTCAATCTTTCGCGCTGGGCGATCGCCCATCCCAGCATCGCGCGTTTCCTGTTCGGCCTGATCATCATCACCGGTGCCCTCGGTCTGATGCGCATGGGTCAGAAGGAAGATCCCGATTTCACCTTCCGCGTCATGGTCGTGCAGGCTTTCTGGCCGGGCGCCTCGATCCAGGAGATGGAGGACCAGGTCGTCAACAAGATCGAGCGCAAGCTGCAGGAGACCCCGCATCTCGATTTCGTGCGCTCCTACACGCGCGCCGGAAGCGCGATCATCACCCTGCAGGTGGAGGGCGACACCAATGCTGAGCAGGTGGCTGACGCGTTCTACCAAGTCCGCAAGAAGGTCGGCGATATCGCCAATGAGCTGCCCGAAGGGCTGCTCGGGCCGTATTTCAACGACGAGTTCGGCGACACCTTCATCACCCTGCATTCATTGAGCGGCGACGGATACAGCTATCCCGAGCTGAAGAAGTTTGCGATCGAGGCGCGTGACATGCTTTTGACGACGCCGGGCGTCGAGAAAGCGGTGATCCTCGGCGACCAGCCCGAGAAGATCTATATCGACGTTTCCTCCAAGGTGTTGGCTGCGCGCGGTCTGACGCTCAACGATCTTAGAAATACCATCGCCGGACAGAACAATGTCGATCCGGCGGGCTCGGTCGATACCGGTACGCGCTCCGTGCGCATTTCCGTCGAGGGCGGCCTCGACAAGGTCGAGGATCTGCGCAACCTCAGCCTGCGCGCCGGCGATCAGGTCACCCGCCTTGGCGATATCGCCACCGTCACGTCTGGTCTTGAGGATCCCTATTCGCGCAAGTTCCGCTTCAATGGCCAGGACAGCGTCCAGATCGGCGTGGTGATGGCCAAGGGTTTCAAGGTCACCGATGTCGGCACTGCCGTCGAAGAGACCTATCAGCGTTTCGAGGCGGCCTTGCCTTACGGCGTCGTCGTCGACCAGATCTCCAACCAGCCGGAAGTGGTCACGGAAGCCGTCGGCGAATTCATGAAGGCGCTCGGCGAAGCGCTGGTGATCGTCCTTGTCGTCTCGTTCCTGTCGATTGGCTGGCGCTCCGGCCTGGTCATCGCCATCACCATCCCGCTGGTGCTCGCGGCGACCTTTGCCATCATGTACGAGCTTGGCATCGATCTGCAGCGCATCTCGCTTGGGGCGCTTATCATTGCCCTCGGGCTTTTGGTCGACGACGCGATGATCGTCGTTGAAATGATGGAGCGCAAGCTGGAGGAGGGGCTAGTCAAGGTCGAGGCCGCCAGTTTCGCCTACTCCTCGACGGCCTTCCCCATGCTGACCGGCACGCTCATCACCACCGCCGGCTTCATTCCGGTCGGCTTTGCCGCCTCGACGGCGGGCGAATATGTCCGCTCGCTGTTTTATGTGGTAGGCATCGCCCTGGTGGTCTCCTGGTTCGTTGCCGTCTATTTCACGCCGTGGCTCGGCAATATGATCCTGAAGCAGCGCCACCATGCCGGCGGCCACCACGATGTCTTCGACACGCGCTTCTATCGGCGCCTGCGCTCGACGGTGTCCTGGGCGGTTCACCATCGCATCATCGTGCTGTCGATGACGCTTGTCGCCTTCGTCGTCAGCCTGTGGGCGTTCCAGTTCATTCCGAAGAACTTCTTCCCGCAATCCTCCCGGCCGGAAATCCTCGTCGATCTGTGGCTGCCGGAAGGCACCAGCATCAAGGAAGTCGAGACCCAGGCCAAGGCGCTCGAAGCGCGGATGATGGACGATGCGGACAAGCGCTTCATTGCGACCTATATCGGCGAAGGCGCGCCGCGCTTCTTCCTGCCGCTCGACCAGCAACTGCGCAATCCGAACTTCGCCCAGCTCCTCGTCATGGCCAATGACGAGCCGGCGCGCGAACGGCTGATCGTCAAGCTGCGCAAGATCCTTGCCGAGGATTTCCCGTCGATCCGCTCCAAGGTCGATCGCCTCTTCCTCGGCCCGCCGACCGGCTGGCCGGTGCAGATGCGCGTGATGGGGCCGGATCGCCAGGAGGTTCGCCGCATCGCCGATCAGGTCAAGGCGAAGTTCGCCGAAAACCCGCAGCTCGGTGCCGTGCATGACGACTGGCTGGAGCCGGTGACGGCGATGAAGCTGGTGATCGACCAGGATCGCGCCCGTGCCCTCGGCGTCACCTCGCAGCGTGTCCGGCAGATGCTGCAGGCCACCATGTCCGGCGTGCCGCTCGACAACTTCCGCGATGGCGAGGAGACGGTCTCGATCGTCGCCCGTGAACCGGACGCCACACGCGCGCTGCTGTCGTCGGTGGAGTCCATCTATATCCCGACCGATTTCGGCAGTTTCGTTCCGCTTTCGCAGGTGGCCAAGGTCGTGCCCGTGCTCGAACAAGGTATCGAATGGCGGAGGGATCGGCTGCCGACCATTACCGTTCGCGGCACCTTGCCCGACGGTGTGCAGCCGAACGATGTGGCGTTGAAGATGTATGGCGACATGCAGACGCTACGCGATGGTCTTGCTCCCGGATACAGCATCAGCATCCAGGGTGGTGCCGAAGACGCGGCCGAAAGCCAGGGTTCGATCGCCGCCAAGGCGCCGATCATGCTGGCCGTCATCGTCGTGCTGCTGATGGTCCAGCTCCAGCATTTCGGCAAGGCGATGCTGGTTCTGGCAACCGGTCCGCTCGGCATTATCGGAGCGGCGGCAGCACTGCTGATCAGCGGCGCGCCCTTCGGTTTCGTTGCGATCCTCGGGGTTATCGCGCTGCTCGGCATCATCATGCGCAACTCGATCATCCTGGTGGACCAGATCGATCAGGATATCGCTGCGGGCATGGATCGCTCCGAAGCCATCATCGGCTCGGCGGTGCGCAGGTTCCGTCCGATCATGCTGACGGCACTGACAGCGGTTCTGGCGCTGATCCCGATCTCGCGCGGCGTGTTCTGGGGGCCTTTGGCCTATGCGATGATGGGCGGCATCCTTGTCGCCACCGTTCTGACAATTCTGGTGCTGCCGGCTGGCTACGCGCTGTTCTTCGGCCGGGAGCCGAAGAAGCAGACGCCCGAGCCGGAAACCGCTCAAAAGGGTGAAGCCGAGCCTGCCATACCGATGATCTATCCGCCGGCGGTCGCCGCCGAATAGCACTGCCGACGGGGGTGGCATCCAATGCCGTCGGTGGGCGGCGGCCGGTAGGATCAAATGACAGCGCAGCCGCCAAAGCTGTTGCAAGCTCGGCGGCGCCAGGAAAGTCGGTTGAATGAAGGCGGGCGCGCGAACGTGAAAACGTGCGGCCGCCTTTCTGCTTAAATCGATGCCGATCTCAGGAATTATGCAGTAGTGTCACGCGCGTTCAGGTGCCTTCCAGGGGATTCGGGTGAAGCTAGGCGTTCTCTTTTGCAGCATTATGATCTGCGCATTTTCGTGGCCGCACATGGCGCATGCGGAATGGCAGGCGGTCGAAAAGGTCAGCACCTATGCGATCTCCGGCCAGACGGGGGCTGAGCTCTATGCGTCGATCGGCGAGCGGGGACCAAAGGTCGGCGGATTGGTTCGCGCCATTGCTCACACCGATTTCAAACTGACCTGGACCAGGAAATATGAGCCGCAGGGCAATGCCTGCACGCTTGTTTCGGCCAAGCCGAAGCTCATCATCACCTATACACTGCCCAAGCCGTCGACACCGCTGCAGGGAGCCATGGCGCAGAATTGGGAAGCCTTTATCTCAGGCGTTCGCAGGCACGAGCTGGTCCATGGCGACTTCATCAAGGATCTGGTCAAGGCGATAGAAAGCACGTCGGTCGGGCTCTTCGTTGACGCTGACCCCAACTGCCGCAAGATCAGGACCGAGCTGACAAGGCGTCTGGGCGAGCTGTCCGTTGCTCAACGCCAGAGGGGCCGGGACTTCGATCGGGTCGAACTCAGCGACGGCGGCAATATCCACCAGCTCATCCTCAAACTCGTCAATGGTGCCGCAAGTCGTTGACGCAGGCGCATCTCCACCCGCACCTCGGAACGCAGGTCATCAGCACAGACCGCCTTGAAGGCCGATCGGCGCGCTGAAACAAGACGTCCACGTCGAGCTCTTGCCAAGCCTGGCGAAGGCGGGTGATTTCATCGCCACACATGTCTCCCCATGCCGGCCGCATTGCCGGACATAGGAGGGACGTGCCAGCCGGTCAGAGCCGCCGTCCGCAGACGGTGATCAAAACACGCCTGTCGGTGCCTTCATTGTTCGTGAGGCCTGCCGGGTCGTTTGCGCAGCCGGCCTACTTCATGAACTCCCTGATCTTGTAGGCGACCTCGGTGCGGTTGGTCGCGTTCAGCTTTTTCATGATGTTTCTGATGTGAACCTTCACGGTGCTTTCACACAGATCCATCTCATAGGCGATGATCTTGTTTGCCTTTCCACGGCGCAAGGCTTCGGCAACTTCGATTTCCCGCGGCGTGAACAGGCTGTCGGAGCAACGGGCGCCATTGACGACGGAGTTGATTGCCTCTCTCATCGTCAGGATGCTGCTTGCCGGAACGAAGACGCCACCAGCGCGCGCAAGCGCAATCGCTTCGGCGGCGACATTGATGCCGACATTGCTTGGAATGTAGCCACGGGCACCGCATTCCAATGCTTTGAGAATCTGGCCGAGTTCATCCGTTTCGGCGACCACGATCACCGGGCTGTACTTGAACTTCTCAACCAGCGTCTCGATCTTTTCGCAGACTGCGAGGTCGCCCACTTTGCTGCCGCCGACGATAAGAAGAATCGCGGAAGGGTCGGTCTGCAGCTTGCGGCTGCGCCATTCGTCAAACGATCCGACGGTGACGATCGTCAGCCCGGGGTCGTAGCCCGTCAGGCTTTTCGACAGACACTCCCGGTCGAGAGCACGAGGGTCGATGAGCAGGATGTAGTCGAGGTCCTCCTCCTGATCGGTCATATCCGAACCGGCCAGGCTTTGCGGCGGACGCTGCTCCAGTACGCTTGGGAAGGATGTCGGCCGCGTCGTGGTGTTTCTTGCAATTGTTGCTGTACGAATATCCATTGAATTTGCTCCTTCTTATTCTTATTTTCATGGGTGTAAATATTCTACATACAAGTATTGGTATTAGTATTCCTTCGGGTTCCTCTCATATTTTGTTGTTATATCTTGGCAATCAGACCACATATATTGGTGGTGCGCATTAACACAGGTTAAAGGACAGCCAGGAATCAACCGGGATTCGTGCTGAGATAGCCCGGATCGAAGTCGACCAGTTCGGCGAGCCGTCTGCGGTCGAGAAATTCGACGATGCCATTCCTGAAGGATAACAATCCCTTCAACCTCATCTCCTTCAGAACGCGATTGATGTGCACGGTCGACAGTCCGACGGCGTCGCCGATGTCGGACTGCGTCAGCGGGCATTCGAAGCCGTCAAATCCCGGCCTGTCGGGTTTACCCGCCCGGACTGCGAGCTCGAGCAGAAGGTGCCCCGTACGCTCCAACGCGTCGCGACGTGCGATGTTTGCCAACCGCTCTGTCAGTCTGGCCTGGCGCTTCAGCATCTCGTGCACGAAGTTCTGCTGGATTCTGGGTGACAAATCGGGTCCCCTGGTGCCGGGAGGCACCGCGAACTCGTAGGCGGTAACGTCGGAAAGTGCCTGGATCGTTTCCTGCGTCATGTCCGAAGACAAGGTCCAGACCATGTCGCCGCGCAGCATGAATTCGATGACAATGCGGGTACCGTTCGCCAGAATCTTGCGGCTGACGCTCCAGCCGGAGATGAAGAACAGAACGCATGATCTGCCTTCGGGCTCGAAAAGAATCGAGCCCGCCGGGAACACCCGCTTTCGCGCGATGGAGAGTTCCGACTTCTGCTGGTCTGTGTCGAAACTCGACGGTTCGCGATACACGGGCGAGCCTATCGATGCACCAAGTTGCCCCACCATAAAGGCGCACTCTCTCTTCGATCTTTTCGATTGTACTTAAGTATATAGCAAACAACCGGTGGTTAGGAATATTACCCAAGATGGTTAGTAATGGCGGGAAAACACATCGATATGAGCTTAATCCGGCTGGGTGGGGCCGGTGGTAAGAGGCTGAAGCGCTTGTGCTTTAGGCGTCGGCCGTGCCGAAGACCGCGCGCCGCAGTGGGCGTGACCCGTGATGGCTAGAGACCGTTTGACCAGGCGTAGTCGGCCATGCCTCTGTCGCTCGGCTCAACCACTGGCTGGGTATTCCGGCTCACGCCGCGGTTTTGATGTGCTACCAGGCAATCTCGCAGCTGGCTGATGCCTTCGCGGGCCTGATGGAGGACCGAGCCGTGGACCGCGGGGTCGATGCCCTTGCGCGCCGCCTCCTCAAGCAGCGAGGCCACGTGCTGTGCGGAGATATCGGCTTCTCCGGCAAAATACTCCGACCGGCCGACGAACTGGAAGAAGCCGTCGACTTTTGGATCCCAGCCAAGACCGACCTGTGGCACGCCGAGCGAATAGGCGGCGATGCAGGCGTGCAGGCGATGCGCCAGTATGACCTGAGTCGATGCGAGGATGTGGATCAGTTCCTCGGGCGTTTTGGGGCGGGGGGCGAGATAGAGATTACCGCTGTCGATATGGGCAGCGAGACCCCCGCCGTTGAGAACGCGCCGCGCAAAGGCCTGGTCTTCCTGCGCTCCATTGGTGAAGAGGCAGACCCGATATCCGGCATCGAGCATCAGGTCGAGCAATTGGTGATAGTCATCGGCGTGTCGGAACGGAATTCCTTGCGAACGGTGGCTGGAATGACGCCGCAGGATGAGCGGATCGGTGACGCAGATACCAATTGCCCGGTCATCGACTTTCAGCGGCTCGAGTGCGTGGCTTGCGACGATCTCGCGAACGAGCAACCCGGGGTCGGGCAGTATCCGGGCGTGCGGCCCGGCTGGAAAATGGCCGAGCCAGTTGCGGCCGGCAATGGTATCGCGAACCGAGACGTGGACGAGTTGGCTTTCCTCGAGCACGCCGAAGAGTTGCCTTGCCTGCGACGACCAGTCCCGGCTGGTGCCGACGGCATAGACAGCCAACGGTTTGCCGCTGCGTTTGACGCAATCGAGCGCTGCGCCGACCTTGAGCGGGAAGTTCAGATCATCGTCCTGAAACAGGTTTCCCCCGCCAATGACAACAGCATCGGCATCGTAGATCTCCTTCTGCCATTCCACTTGTAATCGGCGGAGTGTCGGACCAAGTGCCTGCCTTACGACCAGCCGACGCGCGAATGACGGCAGTGCTTGCAGCACCTTCAACAACTGCCGGCGCCGCCCGCCACCGCCGGTACCGAAAGCCGTCCTGCCGGCGAGATCGATCGTCTTGACCTCCAGTCCCCTGGCGCCGCGCGCCAGCGCCGTCTCCAGGCACTGGGCAAGGATGCCGTCGCCGAGGTTTTCGCTGTATTTGACGTTGAAGATGACGATCTTCATCAGGAGCCTCCCATGCGGCGCGGACTGGTCGCATCAACCAACCGCGGTCTTGCCGTTCTTGCCTCGACGATTTGCCGGCATGTCAGCGCCGACACGCTACCGGCGAGGATGTAGAACATCAGGCCCAGGTCATAGACGGTGCCCGATACGAGAGCCGTGCTGAGTGCGGCGATAACGCCGGCTTTCGCCGCCCTCAGCGCGGCAACGCTTTCTGTTCTCCGCTGGGCGCCTGGCGCCACGCGAGCGCACAGGATGGTCGTGACAAAGACGCAGAAAATGACGAGCCCCAGGATGCCGACATTCGAAAGGAGAACCATCAGATAGCTCGAGGCGCGTGCACTCCCCAGGCCCGCCCCCATGCCGAAGGTGTTGACGAAGGCCTCGTAGGCGGCAGCGTTCCACATCGCCCGCTCGCGGCCGGACTGGCTGTCGACCTTTGACAGGAGCATCTCATCGAGAAAGTCGTAAACAGTCGACACGGTTTCCGGAAACACGTTGACGACGGTGAGTATGACGAGCGGCACGACCAGGAAGAGAGCGGCCAGAAAGACTGGACGTGCCGGCTTTTTTCGCTCAAAGACCGTCACCAGCGCGCGTATCCAGAGAAATGGGAAGACGACCGCAAGCCCGAGCAGTGCGGTCGCCGAGGTGGAGAACACCAGCCCTGCGAGCGAGGCGGTCGCGAGGAAGGCTGTCGCTGGCGAACGCACCCGGTCGAGCCACAGGCTGGCGGTCGCGCCAAACAGGACCAGGGTGTAATCGGCAAAGGCCGATGCTTCGGGGAACGATCCGGAAATCCGCTTCAGACCACCTTTTTCCGCCGCGGTCAGAAGGGCGTAGTTGGCCGTCCGCACCACGCTCAGCAGATATTCGGTGCCGGAGAAATAGGTGACAATGTCGGCCGCCGCGAAGGCGAGGTTGACCGCTGCAGCAATGAGGATGGCGTTGACGAGGTGTGACGGTGCGGCCGTCCGGCGCAGATAGGCATGACAGAATCCGAAACAGGCAAGGCCGCCGAGCGCATAGACTGCCTGCGTTATGTTGTTGGACGAAAATCGCAGCGGCGACAGCGATATGAAACTTCTCGCGCCGACCGATCGCTCGACTGTCATCACGTCGACGGCGCCCTGGAAGAGGCGAGGCGACAGGACCGCCGTCAGCACGCCGAAAAAAGTGAGCACCATCAGCCAGAAGCCGGCACCGGCCGGCGCGAAGGCAGCAAGCACGGGCCCCTCGCCATAGGCCATCAGGATGCGAAGGCCGAAGAACAACAGGAGAACATTGGGAACGAGGATGGATGCACCACCGAGCGCGGGAAGGTTGATGGCGGCCGCAGAGCCGAGAGCCGTTGAAACGACCATGAACGTCAATGCCCAGTGGATCGGCGCCATCAGGACGCCCACTCCAACGAGTACGGTAGCGAAGCCGATCAGTTCGAAGCTCATGCCACTAGTTCCAGTTACCGGAACAATCCTATCAAAGGCGGCATGTCGCGTATTTACGCCTGCGGCTAAGCCTTTCGCATAAAGCGGCGGCCTGAATCGGTAATGGACCCTTGATGGGGGGCCGCGTTAGTTTTGCAGCATGACCCCATCTGTTCGCGAAGCTTGCCCTTGCCCGGCCCGCCGCCTGCCAGTTCGGTTTTTCATCCGGCCTGTCGTCGGCTGCCTGTGGTTGATGATGCATATGTCGGTGACCTATGCCGACGGATATACGGCCGGCGATACGGGCGATGAGCTTCCGATCGACGACATGCCGCTGACCTTCGACGAGAATTTCGACGATCTGAGCGTATCTGCCTGGGGCCCCGGCACCCGGTGGATCGCACATACGCCGTGGTCGGGGGATTTCGGTGGAGCTCGCTTTGCCAATCCCGGTCAACGCACTCCGTTCAAGACCGAGAATGGCATACTGAGGATCGAAGCCAAGCGTGACCCGGAAGGCGACTGGCAGTCCGGCCTGCTGGCCTCGGTGGACGCCAAGGGCAATGGCTTTGCCCAGCAATACGGCTATTTCGAAATGCGCGCGCGTTTGCCGGTCGGCCCGGGCGTGTGGCCCGCCTTCTGGCTGATCGGCAAGGACCGCTCGAAGTCGACGGCCGAGATCGACGTGATGGAATTCTACGGCGACAAGCCGGAAGGCTATTCCTCGGTCATCCATGTCTGGCATCGCGGTGACAAGGACGATTCCCAATTCAGCCGGATCGAGGTATTTCGCGATGCCGACCCCGGAGAATTTCATAGCTATGGGGTGAAGATCGATTCCCAGTTCATCCGGATGTATTTCGATCGGAAACTCGTGTGGAAGGCCGAAACGCGGCCTGAACACCGGCAGCCGATGTATGTGCTGCTCAACCTCGCGCTCGTCGAAAAAACCGCCGACCAGGCGCCGGATCCATCTCACATGTTCATCGACTATGTGAGGGCCTACGACCTTCAATAGGCGGCGCCGGCCAAGTCGTTTAGCCTTCCTCGCTCCACCTGGGCGCGTTCTGCCTGCGATCGGGAAAAATCCAGAAAAAACAAATCGATGACGAGCGGGTTTGACCGCCAGGCCTGCGTGTCGTTCGTGCATCTCCGTGGCTTGCATCCCCCTAAGGACTAAGCGGGCCTAACCCTTTTGATGGCCGGGTGGCGATGCGGCTATCCCAATGATCATCTGTTCATTTTCCGCCACCATGGAATTCTGGCTGACGACGGCATTGCAGCAAATTTCGCCGGCCGTCCGCTGCAAGGAGACGTCTTCGTCTTCCGCGGGGGTAGCGAAGCGAGAGGGACAGGAGGCGAAAGATGGCTGAGTTCCGATTTTCCGAGCCCGACGGTTCGGCGGCGATGTCCGGCGGTGCGGCGGGCCGCTCGCGGGAAACGCTGCACTATGACCCTGACCGCTCCGTTCAAGCCGTTGTTCACCAGCAGGCCCAGGCTGCCCCGCTTGCAACGGCGATCGTTTTCGACGACCACTCGATCACCTATGGCGAACTTGATTTGTTGTCCGATTTGCTCGCCGTCTATCTGATGGGGCAGGGCGTCAAGAAGGGCGATATTGTCTGCCTCTTCGTTCCGCGCTCCCTTGAAACGATCGTCGCCATGCTGGCCACCCTCAAGGCCGGCGCTGCCTATCTTCCCCTCGACACGACCTTTCCCGTCGATCATCTCGACTATGTCATCGGCGACTGTGAGCCCAAGGTGATCTTTGTCGATACCTGTACGCTCGCCACCATGCGTCTGGTGCCGAGCGCCAAGGGGATGATCGTCGATCTGGATGCCGTTGTCGCCGATCTCGCGCAGCAAGCCGAGAAAAAGCCGTTCGATCCAGTGCGGGTCGGCGGCGGCGATATGGCCTACGTTATGTACACTTCCGGTTCGACCGGCCGGCCAAAGGGCGTTTCCATTCCGCATCGTGGCATTACCCGCCTCGGCCTCGATCAAAATTACGTGCAGATCGGCAGTGCCGACGTGATGCTGCACGCCGCTACAATCGCTTTCGATGCCTCCACGTTCGAGATTTGGGCCACATTGACAAACGGTGGGACCATCGCCGGGTTGCCAGACGGAAATTTCTCGATTGGCCGGCTTAGGGACGTCATCCGCGACAACGGCGTCACCGTTTCCTTGCTCACCACCGGCCTGTTCAACCTGCTCGCCGATTTCTCCTGCGGCGAGCTGCCGGCGTTGCGGCACATGTTGTTCGGCGGCGAAGTCGCCTCGGCCGAACATGTCAAACGCTTTCAGAAGGCACACCCGGGTTGCCGCCTGACCAACGGTTACGGACCGACGGAAATCACCGTCATCGCCACTGCTTTCGAGATTCCCGCGGGTTTCGACGGCAAGGACGTGCCGATTGGCGGCGCTGTCAGCCACACCGGAATATTGATCGTCGATGAGGACCATCGCCCGATCGGGTGCGGCATAGAGGGTGAGCTCGTCCTCACCGGCGAGGGCGTTGCCATCGGCTATTTCCGGCGTCCCGAGCTGACGGCTGAACGGTTCGTCACCATCCGCACCGAACAGGGCGATGTGCGCGGTTACCTGACGGGCGACCTCTCCGTGCTCAGCGACGACGGCATCCTGCTTTTCCGAGGGCGGCGGGACCGGCAGATCAAGCTGAACGGAAAACGCATTGAGCTTGACGAGATCGAAGCCGCCTTGCGGCGTGACCCGCGGCTCGCCGACGGTGTCGTCATCTGCCAGCATCTGGATCAGTCGCACAAGCGCATCGTCGGCTACCTGTGCCCGCGTGAGGGCACCCGTGCAGATGACGCCGAGCTGATCCGCGGCGTGATGGAGAGACTGCGCAACAGTCTGCCCGCCTACATGATCCCGAGCAGCGTCATCGTGCTCGACCAACTGCCGCTGCATCAGTCGGGCAAGGTCGACCGTGCCAGCCTGCCGCTACCGGTGGACGCTTTGCCGGCCGAAAACGCGCCGGTCGCCAGTCGGACCGAGGCACTCTTGCGAGACCTTTGGCGCAATGTGCTCAGCCTGCAGGCCGTGGAGCTCGATCGCAATTTCTTCGATTTGGGGGGTACGTCGCTGCAACTGATGCGGGTGCATGCGGGGCTGGAGGCAAATCTCGCCCGTCCGATCGACGTGGTTGCCCTGTTCAAGCACCCGACCATTCGCGAGTTGGCTGGCTTCCTCGACGGAAAATCGCCGGCCGGTGCCCGGGCGATGACGGCGGCCGAACGTGCCGCGTTGCAAAAGAAGAACATGTCCCACTTCCGCAGGAGCGCTTCATGACCGTTTTCAACGATGCGGGTGACGCCCGCGGTTCGGATCGCAATGACCAGGAGGTGACGGGTATTGCGATCATCGGCATGTCTGGCCGCTTTCCGGATGCCCCGTCGGTCGAGGCGCTTTGGGATCTCGTGTGCGAGGGGCGGCACGCATTTTCGAAATTGAGACCGGAAGAAATCGAGGATGCATTCACCGACGAGGAACGTGCGGCGGCGAACTATGTGCCGGCCCGGCCGCAGCTCCCTGATATCGACATGTTCGACGCCGAGTTCTTCGGCATGTTCCCGCGGGAGGCGGCGGTCACAGATCCCCAGCACCGCGTCTTTCTCGAGGTCTGCTGGGAGGCGCTGGAGCGGGCCGGGTACGATCCCCACCGCTATCCCGGCTTGATCGGTGTCTTCGCCGGGGCTTCGATGCCCACCTATCTCATCAACAATGTCCTGGGCGAGAGGGCGAAGACCGAGGAGTTCACCTCCAACTATCAGATCGGTTGTTTCCAGCAGATCGTCGGCTCGGTGACGGACGTTCTGGCGACCCGTATCGCCTACAAGTTCAACCTGCGCGGACCGGCAATCGCCATCCAGTCGGCCTGCTCCACGTCTCTGTTGGCCGTGTCCCAGGCCTGCCAGAATCTGCTGACCTACAGCTGCGACATGGCGCTTGCGGGCGGGGTATCGATCACGATCCCGCAACGGCGCGGCTATATCTACCAGGAGGGCGGCATGGTTTCGCCCGACGGCGTCTGCCGACCGTTCGATGAACAGGCGGCCGGAACGGTTTTCGGCAGTGGCGCGGGCATCGTTTTGTTGAAGCGGCTTGAAGACGCGCTTCGGGATGGCGACCGGATCTTCGCGGTCATTCGCGGCTACGGCATCAACAACGACGGTTCGGACAAAATCGGGTTTACGGCGCCAAGCGTCGACGGACAGGCGGATGCGATTTCGTCGGCTCTGGCAAATGCAGGCGTCGATCCCCAGACGATCGGCTATGTCGAATGCCACGGCACCGCGACCCCGCTCGGCGATCCGATCGAGTTCGGCGGATTGCGCGCCGCCTTTGCCGAGGCGGGCGACAAGCGGCAGCTTTGTGCCCTGGGCTCGGTCAAGGGCAATGTCGGTCACCTCGACGCGGCCGCGGGCGTCTGCGGACTGATCAAGACCACGCTGGCGCTCTATCACGCCAAGATACCGGGAATGGCGAATTATCAACGGCCGAACCCGCGCATCAATCTCGACGACAGCCCCTTCTACATTCCCGCCAGCACCACCGACTGGCCGGCCACCGAAGGTCCGCGCCGTGCCGGCATCAGCTCGTTCGGCGTCGGCGGCACCAATGTCCATCTCGTGCTTGAGCAGGCGCCGGTGTCGCAAGGCGACGTCGCCGACATGGCGCGGGGGCCGTATATCCTGCCGCTGTCTGCCCGCAACGAAGCCGCGCTTGCGGCCATGCGGCTGAACCTGCGTGATCATCTGCAGGCGCATCCGGCGTTGCCGCTGTCGCAGGTCGCGCACACGCTGCAAACTGGACGGCGCGCCTTCAGCCATCGCACTGCCATTGCCGTCAACGATATCGACCAGGCGATCGAGCGCCTCGGCGGCGAGCGAACGCCGAGCGCGGTCGCGACGGACAGGCCGTCGCTCGCCTTCATGTTCCCCGGCCAGGGATCGCAATATGTCGGCATGGGAGCGGCGCTCTATAACCGCGAGCCGGAATTCACCCGCTGGATCGACAGGGGCACGGAGTTGCTCCGGGCACCGCTGAAGACGGACCTGCGCGATTTCATCTGCCACGCTGGCACGGTGAGCCAGGCCATGGCCGACGAACAGCGCGAGACCCGCATAGCGCAGCCCTGTCTCTATCTCGTCGAATATGCTCTGGCACGGCTATGGATGAGCCGTGGCTTGAAGCCCGACGCCATGATCGGCCATAGCGTCGGCGAATTCGTCGCCGCGACGCTCGCCAATGTCATCTCTTTCGAGGACGGAGTGCGGCTCGTCGCTGCGCGCGGACGCTTGATGCAGTCGCAGCCGCAAGGCGCGATGGTTTCCGTGCGTGCGGATGTCGAGACAGTCTCCGCCCATCTCGGCGACGAGGTCGAAATCGCCGCAGTCAATGCCCCGAAACTCTGCGTGATCTCCGGCACCTTCGCCGCCGTCGATGCGGCGTGCGCTGCGATGGAGCGCGCCGGTATCGCCTTCAGCCGGCTTCACACGTCCCATGCGTTTCATTCGGCGATGATGGACGGCGTCACTGATGCCCTGCGCGAAGAGACGGCAAAGGTCACCTACGGTACTGCCATAACGCCCTATATCTCCTGCGTCACCGGCGGTTGGCAGACGATCGAACAGGGCATGTCACCCGACTACTGGGCGAAGCATTGCCGCGCCGCCGTCCGGTTTTCCGACGGGCTGTCGGCCCTTTGCGAGGGGCGGAAGCCTGTCTTGCTGGAGGTCGGCCCTGGTCGCACTCTGTCGGTCTTTGCCGCACAGACGCTCGCCCGCGATGCCGTCACCGCAGTCGTCCAGTCGCTGCCGGAACATGACCGCGCGCATGCCGCCGGCGAAACCCTCGCCGAGGCGCACGGCAAGCTCTGGATGTCGGGCTGCGACATCAATTGGCCGACGTCGCCTTCTGCCGGCAGGGCACCGCTGGTGCTGCCTACCTATCCCTTCCAGCGACAGCGCCACTGGATCGACGCTCCAGCCTCGGCGCGGCGCGGCGAAAGCCGGCCGGCGTTGTCGGCGGTGCAGCCACCTGCCGCCGAACCGTCTTCCACCGACACTCAAGCGCAACCGTTTGACGGGATGAAAATCATGGATGTTGTCACGCCAGTTGCCGCCGCAAGCCGTATTCCTGCATTGCAAACCTCCCTCATCACCCTGCTCAGCGACATGTCGGGGGAGGCGCTTGGACCGGGCGAAACGGGCGCGACATTCCTGGAGCTCGGCTTTGACTCGCTCTTCATCGGCCAGTTCGCCCAGAGGATCGAGAAGGACTACAAGATCAAGCTCTCGTTCCGGGAGCTCCTGAGCAATATTCCCACCATCCAGGATCTGGCCGCGCATCTCGATCGGCAGCTGCCGCCCGAGCCGCCGCAGGCATCGGCGATCGCGCCGGTGGCCGTGCCGCCACTTGCAGCAGTTGCCGCTCCGGCGGTGGTAGCACAGGTGGCGCTGCCGCTTCCGGCTGCCCCCGTGACCACGGCAGCGACCGTTGCCGGCATCGAATCCGTCCTCCAGTCCCAATTGCAGACGCTGCAGACGATCGTTTCGCAGCAGCTGCAGGTGCTTCAGGCGGCAGGTTCCGTCGCCGCTGCGCCCGCAACGTCGACGGTAGCGACGGCGGCGACCGCCGCTCCGATCGCGGCGAATGAGTCGCAGCCGATACCGGTATCGAAGAATGAGGTCGATCGCCCCGCCGATGGCGAGATCGGAGCGGAGCGCATCAAGCTCTACCGCCCGGGCGCCAAGAGCCTCTCGACGGAGATGACACCACAGAAGCAGGCGTTCGTTTCGGATTTGATCGCGGCCTATGAGGCACGCAACGGAAAGTCGAAGAGCTTCACCGGCCAGAACCGAAAGTGGCTGGCCGATCCGCGCACCGCTGCCGGATTCCGCCAGGACTGGAAGGAGATCGTCTTCCCCGTCGTCTCCGACCGGTCGAAGGGCGCGCGCATATGGGACGTCGACGGCAACGAATATATCGATCTGGTCAACGGCATGGGGCAGACGGCCTTCGGCCATGCGCCGGATTTCGTCGTGGAAGCGGTGAAGGCGCAGGCCGACGCCGGGTTTGCCATCGGCCCGCAGACGCCGCTTGCCGGCGAAGTCGCCGAGATGATCGCCGATATGACCGGGCATGAGCGTGTGACCTTCTGCAACACCGGCTCCGAAGCCGTCATGGCGGCCATGCGGGTGGCGCGCACGGTGACCGGCCGGGATCGGATCGTGATTTTCGGTAACGATTATCACGGGCAGTTCGACGAAGTGCTGGTCAAGGGTAAGAACCGGGCGGGCGCGCCGGTCGCGATACCGGTTGCCGCCGGTATCCCGTCTGCCTCCGTCGCCAACATGACGGTGCTTCGTTACGGCGATCCGGAAAGCCTTGAGTGGATCAGAACCAATGCCGGCGACATCGCCGCAGTGATCATCGAGCCGGTTCAAAGCCGCCATCCGGAATTGCGGCCGGTCGAGTTCGTGCGCGAGCTGCGCGAGATCGCGACAAAATCCGAGTTCGCACTGGTCTTCGACGAGGTCGTCACCGGCTTCCGGGTCGATCCCGGCGGCATGCAGGCCGTCTGGGGCATCAAGGGCGACATGGCGACCTATGGCAAGGTCATCGGCGGCGGCATGCCGATCGGCGTGCTGGTCGGCGATAGCCGCTTCATGGATGCGCTTGACGGCGGATGCTGGAACTACGGCGATGATACCGTTCCGATGACCGCGCCGACCTTCTTCGCCGGGACGTTCGTGCGCCATCCTCTCGTGCTTGCGGCGGCCAAGGCCGTTCTCCAGCACATCAAGGGCGAGGGGGCTGCACTCTACGGCGCCGTCGCCGATCGTACGCAGGCTCTGGTCGCGGAGATCAACGCCGACCTCGCCCGCCGCGGGATCGCCAAGACCGTCAACGGCTACAAGAGCTGGTTCTTCACCGACTTCGGCAGCAACGACCCGCTCGGCTCGCTCATCTATGCCAAAATGCGCATGCAAGGCGTCCATATCCAGGACGGCTATCCCTGCTTCCTGACGACCGCCCACAGCGAGGCGGATTTCCAGGCGATTGCCGCCGCCTTCCGCACGAGCCTTGACGCATTTCAATCGGTCGGAATCCTGGGCACGCAACGCCAGGCAGAGGATATTGCGCCAGCGCCCGCCGCCGTGATCGCTGCCCGACCGTCAACGGCGCCGCTGACGGAAGCGCAAAAGGAGATCTGGCTGGCTGCCCAGGTCGGCGACGAAGCCTCGTGTTCGTTCAACGAGTCCTTCACGATGGTTTTGGACGGGCCGCTTGACCGCGAGCGCCTTGGTCGGGCGCTCGACGCGGTGGTTGCAAGACACGACGCACTGCAGATCCGCTTCGGCCGGGCAGGCGATCATTTCGAATTCATTCCCGATTTCGAGCTCGATGTGGCCGATATCGACCTTGCCGGTGAGAGCGATGGCGAGGCGTTGTTCCGACAGCTGATCGATGAGGATGCGCACACCCCCTTCGATCTTGCCAACGGGCCGCTGGTCCGGGCTTCCATCGTCCGGGTGGCGCCCGAAAGCCACCGCCTGGTCCTCACGGCGCATCACATCGTCTGTGATGGCTGGTCGGTGAATGTCCTGATCCAAGAGCTTGCCACCACCTATTCGGCCTATGTGCGCAACGCCGAGGCCGGGCTGGCGCCGCCGCTGTCCTTTGCCACCTATGCGACCGATCTGGCTCCCAATGCGGAGATATCAAACGCGACCGAACAGTTCTGGCTCGACCAATACAAGGATGTCCCCGACCTGCCGGAAATGCCGCTGGATCGGCCGCGGTCGGATCGCCGCAGCTTTGCCGGCGGCACCGTCACCGGCAACATCGAGGCGGAAACCTACAAAGCCCTGAAGAAGGCGGGTGCAAAGTCCGGCGCCACGCTGTTTTCGACCTTGCTGGCGGCGCTGCAGATCATGATCTCCCGCCTCTCCGGGCAGGACGACATCGTCGTCGCCGTGCCTTCGGCCGGGCAGAGCTTGCTCGATGGCCAGACGCTCGTCGGCCATTGCGTCAATCTCCTGCCGCTTCGCCAGACGGTCTCGTCCGATAAACGCTTCGACGAGCACCTCAAGGCGACGCAGCAGCTCGTGCTCGGCGCGTTCGAGCACCAGGACTACACCTACGGTACGCTGGTCCGAAAGCTCGGCGTCAAGCGCGATACGCATCGCCTGCCGCTGACCGAGATCCAGTTCAATCTGGAGCGGGTTCCGGACAATCTGGAGTTCGGCGGGCTGCAGACCAGGATCGCGTCGAACGCCAAGGCGTTCTCCAATTTCGACATGTTCTTCAATCTGACCGAAAGCCCCAAGGGCGTTCGCATCGATGTCGACTACAATGCCGAAGTGTTCGAGCGCAGCACGATCGAGCGCTGGATCGGCCATTTCGCGACACTGGTTACGGCGCTGGCTGCCGACATGACCCGGCCGATCCACGATCTGCCGCTGCTGTCTGCGGCCGAACAGGCCTGGCTTGCCGAGGGCCTGAACGATACGTCCGCCGACTACGATCGCGACGCATTCGTCTTCTCGCTGTTTGCCCGCAGGGCTGCCGAGCAGCCGACCGCGGTCGCCGTCGAACTCGACGGCGAGACGATGACCTATGGCGATCTCGAAACGCGATCCAACCAGCTGGCCTGCCGGATCCAGAAGGCAATCCCGGAACCGGGGCAGCGCGTGGCACTTCTGGTCGAACGGTCGCTTGAAATGGTGATCGCCCTGCTGGCGATCATGAAATCGGGACATGCCTACGTGCCGCTCGACCCGGCGCATCCGGAAACGCGCCTGTCGCAGACACTGGAGGTTGCGCGGGTCGCGGGCATGATCTGCGATAGCGACCGGGCGGAGGGGCTGGCGGGCAAGGATGTCGCCATCCTCCGCATCGACGGCGCCGCCGGGGCTGCAAACTTGGCAACGGAGCTGCCGAAAATCCCGACGGACGCAGCGACAGCCGCCTATATCATCTTTACCTCGGGATCGACCGGAGCCCCGAAGGGGGTCGAAGTTTCCCATCGTGCCCTGGTCAACTTCCTCATGTCGATGGCGCGGGAACCGGGGCTTAACGATCGCGACACGATCGTCGCGGTGACGACGATCTCCTTCGACATTGCCGGCCTCGAACTCTACCTGCCGCTGATCACCGGCGCCAAGGTCGTGCTTGCCGGCCGGCACACGGTGCGGGACGGTTTTGCTCTCGTGCGGCTCGTCGAAAGCAGCCGTGCGACCGTGCTTCAGGCGACGCCGACGCTCTGGCAGATGCTGGTCGAGGCCGGCCTCAGCTGCCCGGGCCTCAAGATGCTGTGCGGCGGCGAACCGCTTCCCAAGGCGCTGGCATCCTCATTGCTCGGTCTCGGGGCCGAGCTGTGGAACATGTATGGCCCGACCGAGACGACGGTCTGGTCGTCGGTGCAGCGGATCGAAGATGGCGAAAAGCCGATCACCATCGGCCATCCCATTGCCAACACGCAGCTCCTCATCCTCGACAAGGCCAACCGGGTTGCCGCCATCGGCGTCACTGGTGAACTGCATATCGGTGGCGAGGGCCTCGCCAACGGTTACTTCGCCCGCCCGGATCTCACCGAGAAGGCCTTTGTCGATATCGACATCGGCACCGGAACTGTCCAGCGTCTCTACAAGACCGGCGACGTCGGCCGGCGGCTCGCGGATGGTTCGCTGCAATTGCTTGGCCGGCGCGACCAGCAGATCAAGCTGCGCGGTTTCCGCATCGAGCTCGGCGACATAGAGGCTGCGATAGCCAGTGCTCCCGGTGTTCGCCAATGCGCTGTTGTCGCCGCCCAGAACAGCAACGGCGACAAGCAGCTGGTCTGCTATGTCATTCCGGAAAACCAGGACAGCAAGCCGTCGACATCCATGCTTGCCGCGCATGCGGAGGCCAATCTGCCTGCGCATATGGTGCCCGGTTTCTGGGTGCTGGAGGAGGCGCTTCCCCAGACGGCGAACGGAAAGCTCGACCGCAAGACGCTCGAACAGCGCGGCCTGCCGCAACGCGAGGTCGCCGCCATCAGGGTGCCGCCGCGCACCGCCATGGAGACACGGCTCTGCGAGATCTGGTGCGACGTCCTGAACTCGCAGGAGATCGGCGTCGAGGACAACCTCTACGCGCTCGGGGCGGATTCACTGATCATCTTCCGCATCGCCGCCCGCATGCTGGACAGTGGCCTGCGCCTGGAGGCGAAACATCTGATGATGCATCCCTCCATCGCAGAACTCGCCACCTTTGCCGAGACACGCGACGACATCGATCTGAACGGCACCCAGCCGCAGGTCCCTTCGCTGAGAGATTTCCGCAACGGCGCCCGGCGCCGGTTTGAGCAGGTATCACGAGCATGAAAGAGACCAACAACACTGCACCTGTGGCCGAACCCACTGTAATTGCGGAGTTCCCTTGCTCACAGACACAGTTGCGCTGCTGGATCCTCGATCAGTTGAGGCCGGGCAATCCGGCGCTCAACGTTGCCGTGCGCTGGGAGATCCGTGGGGCGTTCCGCTCCTCGACGTTGGAGGCGGCCTTCCGAACGGTGATCCAGCGCCATGAGATCCTTCGCACTCGCTTCGTCGAGGTCGGCGGCAGGCCCTGCCAGCAGGTGGTCGATCAGGTCGACTTCAAGATGTCCGTCATCGACCTGCGAAACGTGGCGGCAGAACAGCGCGATCAGCGCATCCTGTCGATCGGCGAGGAAACCGCCCGCGCGCCGTTCGATCTCACCAGCCCCTATCTCTTCCGTGTATCTCTGCTGATGGTGGAGAACGAGCGGGGCTTCTTGCTGATCACCGCCCACCAGAGTTGCTTTGACGGTTGGTCGATCCGCGTCCTCGGTCGCGAGGTCGGCGAGATCGCAGCGGCGCTTGATGTCGGCCGGCAGCCGTCTGTTCCGGATCTGCCGCTGCAATACGGCGATTTCTCGCTGTGGCAGCAGGAGTATCTGAACAGCTACGGCTTTGAGACGGAGAAATCGTTCTGGCGCGAGCAACTGACCGGCGCGCCGTATTTCGAGGTTGTTCCCGATACGCCGCGCGGGCCGGTAAAGACCAGCCGTGGCAACATCCTCTCCGTCAACAATACGGGTGATTTCAGCGAGCGGATCGACGCTGCTGCACGCGCACACCGGGTGTCGCTCTACAGTTTCGGGGCTGCCGTCGTCAGCGCTTTGCTCCATCGCTACACCGGACAAAACACCGTCATGTTCGGGTCCCAGGTTGCCGGGCGCGACGAGACGGACCTGGAGAACCTCATCGGGGTCTTCATCAACAATGTCGTTCTGCGCTTCGACATGGCCGGCGACATTTCCTTCGCCGAGCATGTGCGTTCGGCGAGTGAAAAGGTGACGGCTGCGCTCAACCATCACAGGATGCCGTTCAACAAACTGGTCGAGCTGGTCAACCCGGTCCGCGACCCTTCGCGCAACCCGCTGATCTCAGTCAACTTCAACCTGCAGAAGGCCTTCCTGGAAGATCAGCAATATGGCGGTTTCGAGCTGATCAGCGCGCCGTCGCAATCTCCGGGCGTTATCTACGATCTGAGCTTCATCATGGTCGGCAGGCCGAGCGGATGGCGCATGTCCATCGAGTATAATGCCGATCTGTTCGAAAAGAGCACGATCGAATCCCTGCTGCGGCTTTGGCAGGAGGCCTATGAAGCAGCGCTGGAGCATCCCTCGGCTCCGCTTTCGGCGCTGGTCATCCCCACGCGGGAGATCAAGACCCAACGGGTAGAGACCGGTTGGGCAACGGCGATCGAACAGATGCTTGCCGCCCATCCATCCGTCGGCTCGGCCGTGGTGCTGGTCGAGGACGACGGAAAGCGCGTGCATGCCTTTGTCACCCCGGCATCGACGATCACCGAGCCGCTCGACCGCCTGCCGGAGCATCTGATGGAGTATCTCGGGCGGCAACTGTCCCAAACGGCCATGCCGGGCGGCATCAGCGTGTTCCTCAACTTTCCGCGCGATGCAAGCGGCGCCGTCGATCGCGCCGCGTTGCGCATCCCGGCAGCGCCGACCGCCCTCGCCAAGACCGTGACCGGTCGCGTCGAACCGGCCGGTGTTCCGGTGGCGCTACCGACAGCGCGAGCTGATCAGACCAAGACGCTTGCGGCGATCTGGGCAGAGGTGCTCGGTGTCCCGACGATAGCGCCCGATGACAACTTCTTTGCGCTCGGCGGCCACTCGCTCCTGGCATTGCGCATGCTCTCGGGCGCCCGATCGAAGCTCGGAGCCAAGGCTGACCTGGAGCTGCTCTTCAAGCAGCCGACATTCGCCGGCTTCGCCAATGCGCTGTTCGGCGGCGCGGAGCGGAGCGAGAATGCGTTGGAACCGGCAAGTCCCAGTCCCTGGAGCGTGAGCGCCTGCGGACGCACCGATGCGCCCTATACGCTTTACACGCTCAATCATCCGTTTCTGTACTACCGGCTTGCCACCGATCTCGGCGATGTCGTGTCGGTCTACAACGCCAACATGTTCCATGCGGATCTCACCGGACCTCTCGCCTCCATGTCGCTCGAGGAGATCGCCGGGCATGCCGTCGACAGCATGGGCGCGGACATTCTCAAAGGGCCGGTCGGCGTGATGGGGCTTTGCGTCAACGGCGTGCTGGCTGTCGAAATCGCCCGTCAGATGCGCGACCGCGGCGCCGATCTTCGTTTCACCGCCGTGATCGATGCCTGGGCCCCGGGTTATGTCAGGTCGCAGCCCCGGCTCCGGCGCCTTCGCTGGAACAGCGAGCGCCGCGTGAAGCGCATCGGCTACTTCACCCGAAAGCTCTTTTCCGGACGCGTCAGTTTCGTCGACTATCTCAGGGAGTTCAACTTCACGCTTGCCTTGCTCAAGCGTCTGGGATTGCGGGCGGGGACCTATTCCCAGGAAGAAGCCGCCAACGCCGATGTTACCGACCTGTTGGTCAATGCGGCCCGTCGCTACCGGCCGCCACCGACGAATGAAAAGTCGGTGCTGCTGTTTCGCAGCGAAGCAACGCATCGCCGCGCACGCAAGCTGCTCTTCGGCTGGGGTGGTGCGATTGCCGGGGACAGCGAAGTCTTCGATCTTGAAGGCTGGCATGAGGATAGTCTCAACAGCAACAGCATTCAGGCCCTGGCGACCATCGTCATCAACAGATTCCGCTCTCATGGCGAGAGCTGAACACGACGTGCGAAGGCAACATCCATGCGTGTCACAAGCCTCCCATTGCGCATCGGCATCCTGGTCGAACAGAACGAGCATTTCGAGAATTGGCAACTGATGGTCTTTGATCGGATCGTTGCCGATCCGCGATATTCCTTGACCGCCTTGCTTGCTCACCCGGCGCCATATGGGGCGGGCAGGAGTTCCGTTCTCTTCAAGCTTGCGCATCGGCTCGAGCAGGCGGTGTTCGGTCGCCAGGCGGTATACAATCCCTGCAACTTCGATGGGCGCAAGCAGCGCATCGTGCCATTGGCATCATCGCAGCCTGGCGCCGTCCAGGCGCAGGTGGCAGAGCTTGGACTTGATCTGGTGATCCGCATGACGCCGAGCGGCCTGCCCGACGATGCCGTGCGCGAATTGCCCTATGGCGAATGGGCGCTCTCTTTCTCCGACCAGAAATCGGGAGCAGGCGAGTGGTTCAGCTATCTGGAGGTGGTCAGTGGCGCGCCGGCCGTGGACCTGGCGCTCTATGTTCGCCTCGGGGCGTCGGCGTCGTCCGTTGCCATCGCTTCATCCTCCTTCAACATCAAGTTCAGCGCGGTCAGAAACATCAATTTTGTCAAGGAACGTGCCGCTACTCTGCTGCTACGCGAACTGGCGCGGCTGGCCGATACCGGTGAGCTGATCACGACACCGCTGCCGACGCGCCGGCCAGCCTCGCCGCCGTCGATTGATGAGTTGGCCAGGTACCTCGGCATCCTCAGCAGCCACCTCGCCGGGCGAGTGAAGAAGGCAGTGCAACACAAGGCCGGGACCGGGTCGGCCGTCTGGACGCTCTTTACCGGGAGCGGCCGTATCGACGATTTCGAGCCGGGCGTTTCCGTCGAGATCCCGCCGACGTTGACGGATATCAAGGCCGATCCGTTCCTGCTCCAGCATGAAGGCGAGTGCTACCTGTTCTACGAGGCCTATGCCAATGGCGACCGCAAGGCGCATATTGCTGTGGGCCGCTTCGACGGCGACCGCCTCGAGCCGGTGGGTATCGCGCTGAACTGCGACTATCATCTGTCCTATCCGTTCGTCTTCCGCGACGGCGACGACATCTTCATGATGCCGGAGACGCATCAGTCCAAGCGCATCGAAATCTGGCGCTGTGTCGAGTTCCCGTTGAAGTGGGAGCTGCACGCAACGGCGCTCAACGGCCTGTCCGCCGCCGACAGTGTGCTCACCCGCCATGACGGGCGGTGGTGGCTGTTTACGAACCTCTCCGAGTTCCACGCCTATGAGGACCATTGCAGCGAGCTTCATATCTTTGAAGTCGACGGGCCGGGGCTGGCGCGCATTACGCCGCACAAGCGCAATCCGGTGGTGCTCGGCAGCACCTTTGCGCGCAATGCCGGCCGGATCTTCGCGCGCGAGGGCCGCGTCTTCCGCCCGTCCCAGCACAATGCCCACGGCATTTACGGCTATGGGTTGAACATCATGGAGATCGAGCAGCTGGACCTGGAGAACTATCGGGAACGGTGCATCAGGACGATCAAACCCGATTTCAAACCCGGATTGCTCGGTTGCCACCATTTTGACGCTGCCGGGGATCGCTATGTGCTGGATGCGCGACTGACGCTTTGAGCGCGAGCACATCATCATTCCAGTAACGAAGATGGACGGCGTTGCCGAGGGTCAGCGCCGCCAGGGTGCCGGCGAACCCAGGCGGGGTCGCGACATCAAATAGGCTCCAGTTCAGCGGCGCGTCCCTATCTCCATCCAGGGATTCGAGCTTAGGGCGGGAGGCCGCGTCGACGGTGACGTCGAAGGAGTCGAGTGGTAGCGACAGTCCGGCGCCGTGGGCCTTCACGAAAGCTTCCTTCCGCGTCCAGCAGCGATAGAACGCGTTGAGATAGTCGTCGCCGTCGAACGCGGCTAGAGCATTGCACTCGCGTTTCGAAAAGAAATGCCCGGCAATATCCTCTTCCAGAGGTTTGATCGCTTCGATGTCGATGCCCACCGGGTAATGGTCGGAAACCGCCAGCATCGCCACGTCGGCGCTGTGGCTGAGATTGAAATGCAGCAACTCTGATGCGCCGGCGATGCGCGGCTTGCCGAAGACGTTGTAGGTCAGACCGATGCGGTGTGGCGGAACATGGAGGTAGTGGCCAAGCACGAGGCGCAGGCCGGCACGTCCGGCGATGAAACGTTGACGGTGTTCCGGATACACGAAACGTGAGGCTCGTGCCTTTTCCTCGCCGCTCAGCATAGGGAATAACGGATCGATTTCGCCCTGGGCCGGGTCGAGGTTCCAGCGCCAGATGTCGATGAAGTTGGGACCGATCCGGTCCAGGCTAGGTCGCATAGACGAGGCTCCCCTTCGAGGCGGGCCGTTGGCGCAGCATGCGTCGGGCGAAATAGGTCATGAGCGGCAAGGGATAGTTCTCGCCGAGCCCGATGCGGCACGTCCTCTTCAGGATATCCAGCGACCGGGGGCACATATCCGGCGCGTACTCGATCTTGCGGGACGCCCAGGCATAGGGGTTCATCTTCGGATTTGCCGTGCGCTGTTCCAGCACCGGTAACCAGTTGCTGTAGACGTGCCGGCTGGAATCGTAGGGGCGGTAGACCCCGCGTTTGTTTTCGGCGGCAAAGGCCCGGGCCTCTTCGGCCGTGTCGAAGATCACGTGAAGGCCGGCGGCATTTGGCCGATCGTTGTGCGGGCCGACGCGCATCGCATTGCTGGCGGACAGGATCTCGGCAATCGCATCGTAGCGACGGCGCATACGGCGGATCATCGGGTCCAGTTTCTTCAACTGCACGTTCAGCATCGCGCCCTGGATCTGGCTGGCCTTGAGATTGACGCCGAGCATGGGCGGCTCGTTGGCATTGTCGAGGTGGCCGCGAAACAGCGCGCCGATGTCGTGATACATGCGGGCCCTTGCAAAAAGCTGGTCGTCGTTGGTCACGACTGCCCCGCCTTCGCCGACATTGATGTTCTTGAACTGGTTAAAGCTGAAGGCGCCGGCATCGCCGATCGTGCCGACGCGCACGCCCTTGTAGGTCAACCCGACGGCCTGGCAGGCATCCTCGATGACGACGAGCCCGTGCTGGCGGGCGATCTGCATGATGCCGTCCATGTCGCACACCATGTTGGCCATGTGCACGGGAACGATGGCGCGCGTACAGGGCGTGATCTTTCGCAGAACATCTGCCGGATCCATCGTCAAGGTCTCGTCTATCTCGACGATGATGGGGACAGCTCCGACGGCCAGTGCGGCGCCGGCTGTCGCAATCCAGGTATAGGCGGGCACAAGCACTTCGTCGCCCGGCCCGATGCCCGCTGCCGCCAGAGCAGCGATCAAGGCGCCCGTGCCACTACTGACGGTCAGCACATGGCCTGTGCCGAACTTGGCCGAAAAATCCGCCTCGAAGCGCGTGAGCGGCCCGTTGCCGTCACCGCCGAAGCGGGCGAGGTTTCCTGACGCAAAGACAGGTGCGAGAGCCAGCCATTCCCTTATGCCTACACGCGCCATCCTGTGCTCTCCGATCCTCGCCGGCTCTCCGCGCGCGCCGACCATCGGCGTCCAGGGATGAAGACAAATCGCCTGCTGGGTACCGGCCCCAATGAACAAGCCTAGTCGCGTCGCGACATCGTTTCAAAATGGCCTTCCGGCCAGCGCCTGAACAAAGTGTGCAGGCTCCAGCTAGCCGAAATCAGTAGTTGCCCTACTCCCCTATGCATATTGGGAGATTTCGGCGCGATAGCGCTGGTGCTACGACCGATATGTAGCACGCGGGAGTTCCTTTCATGCCGATCCGTGACCTCCGATCAGCGCCCAAAGGCACCGAGTTTCGTCCGGATGTGGCGATCGTCGGCGGCGGCCCCGTCGGCCTGACGATAGCCCGGGAACTCGCCAACAGCCGCTGCCGGGTGCTCGTCATCGAAAGCGGCGGCGCCGACTTCGAGGCCGCGCAGCAGACGTTGAATGCCGTCGTGAATGTCGGCGAGCCTATTGCCCGAGACGGGGTCGAAAAACCCGGTCGCGGTTATAACGGCAGCCTTGCGTGGCTGAATGACATCCCCCCTTTCGAGTTGCGCAACCGAGTGCTCGGCGGCAGCACGCATACCTGGATCGGCAAATGCGCGAGCTTCGACGAAATCGATCTCGAGCAAAGGCCGTGGCTGCCGGTGTCCGGTTGGCCGATGACACGCGAAAGTCTGGCGCCGGCGCTTGATCGCGCGGCGCGCCTGCTCAATCTTGGACCCAATCTCTATGACGAGAGGCTCTTTGGCCGGCTGCATTCGCCGCCGGACGAACGCGGCTTCGACCGCGATCTGTTGCGCCCGTTCTTCTGGCAGTTCAGCCATGAACGCGATCGGCACGGCGAACCCATGCGGTTTGCCAATGTGGCTGCCGATTTGGTGGCGCTGAACATCGACATCCTCACCCATGCCACGGTCACGGCGATCCATCTCGACGAGGGCGGACGGCGTGTCGCCTCTCTCGATCTGCGCAGCCTTGACGGAACCGCCGCAAGTGTGCGGCCCGAGATTGTCGTTCTGTGTACGGGCGGCATCGAGAACGCCCGCCTGCTGCTGGCTTCGAGATCGGTCATGCCAGGCGGCGTCGGCAACGGCAGAGGTGTCGTTGGGCGCTACCTCGCCGATCACCCGCGCTCGACGCTTCTCCGGTTTGACCGGCGGGATATCGACGCGGTGGCACGGCACTTCAACTTCTACGGCCTGTCCGAGGAAGGGGCGACCCGGTTCTATCTCCATGGTCTGCGCCTGAGCCCGACCGTGCAAAGACGCGAGGCGCTCGTCAACTGTGCTGCCTATCCGGTGCAGATCCATTCGGCTGGTGATCCCTGGGCGGCACTGAAGCGACTGATGCGGGGCGATCGTACGCGGCTTGCGAGCGATCTTGCCGTCGTCGCTCGATCGCCTGCCTTCCTGGCGAAGGGCACCTTCCGACGGATGGTACAAAAGCGGGGATTGATGCACAGATCCGATGAGCTGCGCTTCGATGTCATGGTCGAGCAGAAGCTCGACGCGGAGAGCCGCGTCACCCTCTCGGATCAGCGGGACCCACTTGGCGTGCCGCTGCCGCGCGTCGCCTGGAAAATCGGCCCCACAGAGGTGCAGAGCGTCAAACGGCTTGCCCGGGCACTGGCCTCCGAATTCGTACGCAATGGCCTTCCACAGCCGCATCTGGTCGACTGGATAGCCTGGGATGACGATGGGAAGGCTGCGTTCACCGACATGGCGCATCCGTCCTGCACGACACGCATGGGAAGCGACCTCGCCACCAGCGTCGTCGATCCGAATGCCATGGTGCACGGGGTGGAAGGCCTTTTTGTCGCCGGCGGCTCGATCTTTCCGACGCCCGGCCACGCCAATCCGACATTGATGACGCTTGGCCTGGCGATGCGTCTCGCCGACCATCTGAAGATGCGGCTGGAAAAACATTCGGCAGCGACGTCGACGCCTCGCGCGGTGACTGAAGACGCAGTTGCCGCACCCGGGCTTTGATGTCGGTCCCCTTCCCCTATTGGCGTCTGGTCGTCATCGCAGTTTGAAATAGAAACCGGCGCTTTCGCTCGACATATATCGCAGCCGTCCGCCGGCTGCCTTCAGCGGGGTCAGGGAGCGGTTGAGGCTACGCATCGCGCGACGCAGAAGCGGGTAGGCAGTGTTCTTGATGTCGCTGGTCAGCACGATGCGTCTCCCCTGATTTTTGCGCCTGCGTTATTCCGTGCGTTCCTCATCCGTGGCGACCGAACGCGAAGATCGGCCGCAGGGCGTCGCTCCATCGCTGCAGAATGGCGAGTGCTGCGACATAGATCGCCGCACCGGCAACGACCTGCAAGGCGATCGTCGACATCTGCCTCAGCGACGACGCTTCGGCTATCCGGCCGAACAGAAAGACGGCGGCCGCCATGGCGCAGACGGCGATCGCAACCAGGCCGCAGTCGCGAAGGACGCGGTTCCAGGCAAGCTCGCCCTCGCGCGATTGCAGCCGCATCGATATGTTGAACGAGAACACTGCGGCGACGCATTGTCCGAGCGCCGTGGCAACGGCGCCGAACGGGGTCAGGAGAATGATCAGGCCGACGGAAACCGCGCCGTTCAACAGCACCGCCCTCGGCATCCTGTGAATGTTGCCGCTCAGGGAAAGTAGCGGCTCGGTCACATAGCCCGGAATCAGAAGCGTCTGTTTCGCGGCGAGGATTGCAACAAGGATCGCCGCCGGTGCCCATTTCTCACCCAGCACGACGTCGATCAGTTCTGCGGAGATCAGTGCGAGACCGAGATAGATCGGTGTCGAGATGGCCATCAGAACGGTCATGAACGTGGTGGCAGTCGTCCCGATCGCGACCCGGTCGACATCACCCTTGTCCTTGCCCGCGGCGCGGCCAAAGAGGATCCAGGCAAACATCCGGGCCGGTTCGCCCAAGAGCTCGGAGAAGGCGGCGACGATCCGTTCCGCCGCGCGGTAGTAGCCCGCTTCAGCCAGACCGAGGAAACTGCCGACCACCAGCGTGCCCGCGTATGAGCGAAAGAACACGACGAGCCGGCTGGCGACGATATGGCGCGAGAACTCCAGCACCTGCTTGGCGTATGAGCGGTGTAGGCGCAGACGCGGCAACCACCGCAGCAGGATCATCGAGGCAATCAGGATCGTCAGCTGTTGCGCCAACCGCCCGCAGATGAGCGCAACGATGTTCCACCCCTGTGAAAGCCCGCCGATGGCCACCAGCAGCCCGATGATCTCGGCCGCGATCCTGATGATGGATTGGCCTCGCAATCGACCATGCGAAATGAGAATGCCGTCGTAAACCGTCGACAGCGACGCCGGCAGATACCAGGAACTGAAGAGGGCGATCAGCAACGCGTTCCAGCCATGCCCCAGCATGAGCATGGTTGCAGCCGTACACAGCCCCAGGAGCGTGGCGATAAGGCCGGACAATATCGACAGGGTCGCAAGCTGATCGAGGTCGGTTTTGTCAGTGCCGCCTTTCATCACGAACTCACCCCAGCCGCCCTCGGCGACGACAAGAACGAAAATGGCGAAGGAGGAGGCGAAGGCAAAGAAGCCGAATTCGGCTGCCGCGAGTACATGCGCCGCAACGATGAAGATCGACAACTGAGCGGCCTGTGAGATGACTTTGGCGCACAGGGCAGCGAAGCCGTCGCCGATCAGATGCGGTAGGCGCAATGCGCGGGGGAAGCCCGGTAATAGCCTTCGCAGCTGCGGAAGTGCCATCTCGAACCAGCGGGACATCATTGCACCACGGCGGGGAGTAAGCGGCGTTGCCGGGAACGTGAGAAGGCACCGGGCTCAAGTGGGCGTGGCAGGTCCTGCATGCCGGCTTTTGCGAAATTGCCCCGTTTTGCTGAAAATTCGCAACTCCTAAGGTATGGTGTGCGTTGACGCCGTGATTCGGGTATAGGCCGTTTTGTGCGGCGGAATGCGCTATGGCATGAACGTTGGCGCCCGCAGTTCGCCTGAATTCCATGGCCGGTTGCGGCCAGGGAAAAACTGAAGATGTCCGCGGGAGAGGGGAGCTCGCAATAGATGTTGAGACGGATCTCGTTGGATAAAGAGGGCGCCATGACCAATCGGCCTTCATGGAACACGAAGCTGGCCATTCGCTGGTCCGTGGTCGTGCTGTGCCTTGTTTTCTGGGCGGCCGTAATCTTTTTCATCTGGTAAACGCCCCCGTCAGATCTCGTTTGTTGCAAAGAGGACGACGCCTACCGTTTTTACGATAATCACGATGTCGAGGTAGATCGACCGAGACTGGTAGTAGTCAATGTCGAGCTGAACCCGCTCGTCATAGGTGGTTTCCGGCCGTCTTTTGACTTGCCACATACCGGTGATGCCCGGCTTCAGTGCTGTGTAGTAGTGCAGGTTCGGGCCGTATCTCTCCGTTTCCTCCAGCGAGATCGGGCGAGGCCCGACAAGACTCATATCGCCGCGCAGCACGTTGTAGAACTGCGGCAATTCATCGAGGCAGGTCATCCGCAGGATCTTGCCGAGCCAATGGACACGCGGGTCGCCGACAAGCTTGCGTTTTTCCATCCACTCCCTGTTTCGCTCTGGGTCCGTCGCCAGAAGTTCGGCAAGTCGTTCCGCCGCATCGCGGCGCATGGTCCGGAACTTGAGGCACTCGAACATTTTCCCCTGTGCACCCACGCGGGCTTGCCGGAAGATGATGGGTCGGCCGTCGACGATGACAAGCGCGATTGCGATCAGCGCGAGGGCCGGCGCAAGGAAGATGAGCGCCAGGATGGATACCGTCACGTCGATCAGGCGTTTAGACCTGCTGCCGCGTCGTGCTGCGATGGTTCCGCGCGCGGCGTGTCCTTGATGTGCAGCGCCATCAGAAACAGACAGCATATCTCTCACCCCCCCAACACCGTTCGCCATTAACAGGCTGCCAGCGGGCGCCTTGATTTACAATCGATCCTGATGGGCAAGGCCTAGTCCAATGGAGGTACACACCGGGCAGGATTGCCGTGCCGCCGGTTAAACGTCCTAATCGGCGGGAGACGGAGGCCCTTCGCTGGCAGCTTGTTCCAAGCACTGATCGAAGCCGTTTCATCGGGGCTCACCACTGCGCAGATCACTCAGAGCCGCGGCGGCGACCAGTTGGTGCCGTCGGATGTCGACCGTGCTCCGGTTGGCGCGTTGCAACACGCGACCGTAGAGGTCGATCAACGCGTCCACCCAGGATTCCGGCGTATGCGCGAGCGTGGCCGCCGCCCTGAAGCAGTTTCCGCTCATTTGCCGTACCAGTGCGTCGTTGGCAGCAAGGGAGCGCATCGCGGCGGCAAGATCCTCGACATCGGCGATGCGGAATTTGACGCCGCAGCCCAGGGCCGCAATCTCGTCCGCGAGCAAGGCGGCGTCGGTCAGGATGACCGGTATGCCGGTGGAGATGGCTTCAAGGGCCGCCAGGCCGAACGGTTCCGGTACACGCGACGAGACCACGACGGCGCGTGCGCTGCGAATGATATCCCGCATCTCGTCCTTGGATTTCCAGCCGTGAACGGTTGCCTGGGGAAACTCCTTTTCGATAAGCGCGCGGCCGGCGCCATCGCCGATGAAATGAAGCGGCACATTGGCAAGGCTTGCCGCCTTGGCTGCATCCTCGAACCCCTTTTCAGGCTCCAATCGGCCGACGAACACGAAGTTGCGGTTGGTCCAGGGCTGGAGCCCGGCGCTGAGGAAGGGAAGGACAGGATTTCGGATCGTTTCGATCTGAGCCCCGTTCGTGCCGGCGCGCTCGAAGTAGCCCCGCATCCTCTCGTGCACGACGATGATGTTTGCGGCCACCCGCTTGGTCGGGAAAAGGTGTTCGCGCAGCATATGCCGCGCCGAGCGCCAAGCCTTCTCGTGCAGGCCGCGTTTGTCGCATTGCGTTGTGAGGCAACGGCTGGACATCGGCTTCAGTTGACAGACGCGGTGGGTCTGGAAATTGACGAAGCCGCCATTGGGGCAGGCGAGGAAATAGTCGTGAGCGTGGAGGACCACGCGGTCGCGCACGGGCGCGAGCGCCCGGAAGATTGCCGGCGACAGGATCTTCGACCAACCATGAACGTGGTAGATCGTCGACGGGGTATCGCGGCTTGTGATCAGCCGGTTGAGCGCCTCGTAGACGGGCGGATCGTAAAGGCCGAGACGCATTGCGTCGCTCCGCCGTCGCTCCAGCAAGGGAACAGCGTTGAGATTGATCGTATCGGCGGCCGGCTTGTCGTCCGGCGCACGGTCGCCGGCAAAGAACGTGACCGAGATTCCGCGCTGCTGGAGCAGCTCGGCGGAAAGTATGGCCAGGTTCGTGGCGCCGCCGACCCTGGTGGAACGATCGTTGATGACGACGACGCGGTCGGGCGGCTGAACCATCATGGCGCTACTCGAGCCTTTCGACGTTCCGCGGCGCCAGCCGACCGGTGAGCAGATCCAGGAATGCGCGTGCATTGCCGCGCAGGCGGCCTTTTCGATCGACCCAGGGCTCAGGCTTCCAGACCTTGACCAAATTCGCCGCCAGATTGCGCACGATCTGCACGCTGGCGTGCCGAACGCTCATCGTGTCCTTGCGGATCAGGTAGATCGGGTTGGCGATCTGCGAGTAGCCGAACTTGATGCCCGGCGTCCTCGCCAGCTTGGTTCCGAGATGGACGCCGACGAGATTGCTGGATTGCACCACCCGACCGAGCGCTGCGGCCATCCGGCTGAAGTCGACGTCCTCCAGCCAGCCGTAAAGGGGCAGGTTCTCGTCGAAAGCCAGCTGGGCGTCGCGGACGGGGCCGGTCCTGACCGCCATGTTGCAACCATAGGCGTTGTAGACCGGCCTGAAGACCTGCGTCGATTTGGGGAGGCGATCGTCCGCTTCGATCAGCTCCAGGCCACCGTCGACCGAAATGCCCGGCCCGATGATGCCATCGGCGACCAGCGTGCCCGTGGCGATGACCACGTCTTCGTTTTCCGCGAATAGCCGCCCGACTTCCTCGATATAGGATTGCGCCATCAGGAAATCGTCGTCCAGAAAGAGAATGACATCCGACCTGGCGGCGGCGAGGATGCGGTTTCGCTGTCGACAGCTGCCGCGCTCAGAGATGATCACGATGACGCGGACCGCAAGCCCCTCCACGCAGCTCGGGTCCATATCCTCCGGCGACGAGAGGCAGACGTAAATTTCGTCCGGCTGCCGGGTCTGCCGGGCGATGAGGGGCAGGACGGCGGAGAGAATGTCTCTTCGTCCACAGCTCGGTATGCCGATGGCAACCGTTACCGGATGAACATCGGGATGATTGTCCGTTGCTGACATCATTTTCTCAACTTGCGCCATTGTTTTCGGTCCCAGCGGATGTTGGTACGGCGCGGGCCGTCGCTTCTGTTCGAAATGACGCCGAGCAGCGCGACGCGTGATTTGCCGAATGTCGCCAGGGCCTCGCCGAGCCGTTCGACGGTCATCTTGTCGGATTGCCCGAGAACCACGACGATGCCGTCGAGATAGGTGCAGATGACGCGCGTATCGGCGGAATCTTCGAACCCGGACATGTCGACGATGATCACCTTGTAGCGCTGTCTCAGCAGCTCGAGTTCTGATTTCAGCGCCGGCAGGTGGCCGTAGCGTTGATGCGCGACGGCGGCCTTGCGCGTCTGGTCGACCGTCAGAACCGGCACGCAGCGCACGGCCTTGCCGTCAAATTCCTCGACGTGCTGCAGCGCCTCGCTCGATCTGCGCCGGGAATATTGGCCGGGAATGCCCAGGATCCGCAGGCTCTCCATGCCGAAGCCCGCGCCGTCTTCGGTGGCTACGCGGCTGAGGCGGGAGCCGACGAAATCCGCATCCACGAGCAGGACCGAGGCCCCTTCGTTCATGTAGAGCTGGGCGAGGTTGGCAGCGATCGTGGTCTTGCCTTCGCCGGGACCGACCGAGGTCACGCCGATGACCGCGGACGCATTGGCCGGGAAGGCGGAATCGACGGAGTTCTTCACCCCGCGCAAGGCCTCGGAGAACCGCGAATAGGGCATGTCCAAAACCGATCGCAGCGGCAGCATTGTGGAGGCGATCGGAGGCTGATGGGGACGCGGGCTGCTTCTGAACATCGGCACATGGCCGAGCGATGTAATGCCGAGCTCGGCGCGGAGGCGCTCGCTGGAGCTGACGCGTCGGTCGAGGCCATCGCGCAGCACAGACAGGATAAGCCCGGTCGCCAATCCGAACATCAGGGAAAACGGCATGATCGTCGAAGGCTTGGGCCAGGTCTTGCCCAACGGCGCAGTCGCCGCCGTCACGATACGAGCCTTGCCGAGGGGAAAGGATTGTTTTTGCATCGCGCCGATGAGCTGCTGAAGAATACCCTCGTACATATTGCGATAGGTCGTGGCGCGGCTTTCCATCTCGGAGAGTTCGACGCGGGCGACGTTCTTGCCGGCACCCGTCGCGGTTAGATTGGCAAGCTCGCTTTCCAGCAGCTCTTCCCGGGTCTTGGCGATCTCGACATTCGACTTGTAGAACTGTTCGATGCGCAGGAATTCGTTACGAAGTGCGGCGTCCAGTCGAGCGATATCCGCCTCGGCGGCGACAATGGCGGGGTTTCCGCTGTCGTATCGGGTCTTGAGATTATCGAGCTTGGCGGTTGCCAGGCGCATTTCTTCGTTGAGCTTCTGGATCTGTGGGTTGTCGAGGCTGTCGTTGACGCTGGCGACCATCGTGTCTCTCGACATGAGTTGTTGCAGCGTCATCAGTTTGGCGGACTCAGCCGCAGTCGCGGCGCGCGCAGCCAGCATCTGGCTGCTGAGTTCGGAAAGCTGCTGCTGATCGAGTGTCGACGTGGTGCCGACCGTGGTGATGTCGTTCTTGGCCCGGAACTCTTCCACGGTCATTGCCGCTGCACGCGCCTGCGCGCCGACTTCGATCAGGCGGCTCTCCAGCCACCTGGCGCCGCTCCTTGCAGCGTCGGATCGCTCGTTCATGCCTGTCCGGATATAGGCGCCGGCAATGGCATTGGCTGTTTTGGCCGCCTTTTGCGGATCGGTGGAGGAATAACCAATCTCGAGGACGTAGGACTGACCGACGCGCCGAACGGTGACGCGCGAGAGGAAGGTGGCCATGGTGCGCCGCATCAGGTATTCGTCATCAGCCGCATTGTCTTCGGCACTTTTGGCGCCCGACGAGAAAAGCGAGCCGATCATGCTTCGGATCGAGACGCCACCGCCGACGACTTCCGGATCGTTGGTCAAGTCGAGCTGTTCGATGACGGCGCGGGCGATCGCCTCGGATTTGACGATTTCGACTTCGCTGGCGATCTCGGCTGCTTCGATGATGATCGTTCCGGTCGAGGCATCCTGGGAGGCGATGCGGCCCTGCTCGGGGTCGATCACCAGACGGACGGTCGCCGTAAAGGTCGGTGCCGTATTGAAGATGTAGAAGGCGCCGAGCGCCAGTCCGATCACGCCACAGATCGCGATGCGAACGAGGTGTCGCCGCAGGAAGTCGGAAACATCGCGGAAGGATATGTTCTCCTGACCGGCCGAACGCTTGGCCTCGAAGTTCTCATCCAGCACGATTTTTGAGATGTCATGCACGACCATTGGTGTTCCCCACGAAATACACTACGCCTCAGTCGATCTGCCGCTGCTATTGGGACTGTTCGATGCCCACCGATGTCAGGAGCTTGTTGTCCAGCGCTGCCGTCAGCGCCGAGCGAACGTCGAGCAGGTCGCCCGGATCCAGCAATGTGGTGTCCAAGACTTTGATGGCCGTGCCGTTCCCACCGCCGTGGGTTATCCAGTACTCCAGCGGCTCCAGGTCCATCGCTTTCCTATCGGCGAAACGGGAGAGGGAAGCACCGTTGATCTGCAGCAGTTGCAGCGTCGTACTGCGCTTGAGCTTCAGATCCTCGATCGCGGCTTCCGTCATCTGCAGATCGCGGCCGGCTTCGGTTCGGCGCTGACCCTGCAAGGTCACTGCGTCGCGCTCCGTCTCGCTGAGTTTCTGTTTGGCGCGCATGGCGGCCACCTGAAGGTCGAGCTTGTCGCTTTGCAGCTCGGCGACGATCCGCTCGAGCGAAGTCTGGCGCGACTTCGTCACCGTCTGGTCGTTCACCAACTTGGATATGCCTTTGAGCTCATCCTGCGCGATCTCGATCTGACGCTGCTGGACGGCCGTCTTTTCATCAAGCACGTCGATTTCGTTTTTCAGCAGGGTGCCAAGCTCGGCAAGGGAATCGAGCTGACGGCGCATGGCCTCTACCCGGGCGTCGAAGAGCGTACTCTCGTCGCGCACGATCTGCTGGATGGCGGCGCCATCGGCGACCTTGAGCGCTTGGGGAAACTCGATCTTGGTACTGTCCGTGAACTCTGCCCTCAGCCGGGCCCGACGGGCGGCGAGCTGCATCATCTCGAGTTCCATCCGGTTCAATTCGCCGGTGTAGCGGATCTGCTCCATGTCGGAGTAGCCGCCGGCAGGGTTTGTACGGCGTTCGCGTCCGCCCGCCATTGCCACCGCCTGCATCACGGTCATGCCCGGCCGGAATTCCAGCTCGCTTGGCCGGTCGACCAGACCGGTGACGTAGATCATGGGGTAGCGGACAACTTCGACGGATGTCTCCGGCGCCTTGCTGAGGCCGGTGCGCTCCTTCAGGAGGTCAGCGATCGTGGCCGCCAGTTCCGCAGGTGTTCTATCCCCGGCCTTGACTTCACCAACCAGCGGAACCGAGATCGTACCGGCAGGGGAGACGACATACTCGCCGTTGAGCGCGGTCCATTCCTTGTACTCGCCCGTCGAGGCGACCCATTCGACGATTGCGACCTTGATCCTCGTCTGCGGCTGCAGACGGAACACCGGCTCGGCCTGAGCCTGATGGAGGGGAGCAAGAGTGCTCAGGCTGATTGCCAGGCACAGGGTCGAGACACGGCCAAGGGACGACAGGCGATGTAAGATACGGTGATCGGCATGGGGCATGGGGCCTCGCAGATGTTCCTGGGCGCAACGGTGCCGGACAGATCAGCTTGGCGTGGCGCGTCGGATTGATTGTCGGCCCAAAACGTTCGAGGTAAATTCCCTGTGGTCTAATCGCGGCTAATCCCTTTAGGGGAGCAACTCTAAACCGGCGGCACCATCGGATAGGATAGCCTCTGCCGATGTCTAAACCCCGCACGGCCACTGCTGGTCGCTAAACCTTTCGAGTAGGGCGATCGTTCCTTCGGATGCACCGCCGGACCGATCTTGGCGCTGTGCACGCGAGCCCCGTCTGCCCCATGCTGCGACAGGATCGTTGCAATGGGGGAGCGCCATGCGCGTCGCAATCGTTCATTATTGGCTGGTATCGATGCGGGGCGGGGAGAAGGTGATCGAGTCGCTTTGCGATCTTTATCCCGAGGCCGACATCTTCACGCTGGTCTATGATCAGGGGCGCGTGTCCGACACGATCAAGAAACACAAGGTCACCTCATCGTTCCTGCAGCGCATTCCCGGCGCCATCGGACACTATCAATCATTGCTGCCCCTGATGCCCTTCGCGCTGGAGAGCCTCGATCTCAGCGGCTACGACCTGATCATTTCAAGCGAATCCGGGCCGGCGAAGGGGATCATCCCGCCGCCGCATGCGGCCCATATCTGCTATTGCCATTCGCCCATGCGTTACCTCTGGGATCACTACCATGCCTATCGGTCGAGTGCGGGCCTGTTGTCGCGGGTGATGATGCCGGTGCTGGCACCGATGTTGCGGACCTGGGACGTCAACACCAGCATGCGGGTGGACCGCTTTGTCGCCAATTCCCACCACGTGGCGGCGCGCATCAGCAAATACTACCGCCGTCCGGCCACGGTGATTTACCCGCCTGTCAGCACCGAGGACTTCGCGCCCTCGATACAGATCGAGGACTTTTATCTCTGCGCAGGCCAGATCGTCCCCTACAAGCGGATCGACCTGGCCGTCGAGGCTTTCACGAAGATGGGCAGGAACCTCGTCGTGATCGGCGACGGCAAGGAGCAGGATATAGCCAGGTTGAAGCGCATGGCCGGTCCCACCGTGACCTTCCTGGGGCGAGCGCCCTTTGCGGTGCTGAAGGAAAAGCTAGCACGCTGCCGCGCCCTGGTTTTTCCCGGAGAGGAGGATTTCGGCATCGTGCCGGTCGAGGCCATGGCGAGCGGCCGCCCGGTCATTGCCTTTGGCGCCGGGGGTGCGCTTGAGACTGTCGTGCCCAATCTGACGGGGCTGCTTTTCGAACAGCAGAGCGTCGATGCGCTGATCAAGGCGATCTACGCCTTCGAGGCCCGGGAAGATGCCTTCCGGCCTGATGTCATCAGGGCGCACACGGGACAGTTCAGCGTCCGGAAGTTCAAGGCCGGCATGCAGGCGGTCATCGATGACGAGCTTCGCCAGCGCCGGGCGTTGCCGTTCGGTGACGGAAAGCTGGCGATCGGCGGATACCAGATGCGCGAGGCCGAAGGCGCGACGCCGTTGCATTGAGCGCGCGGCGCCACGGACTGGTCGCGAGCCTGCGAAAGCGGCGGGTTGTGGTCTTAGAAAAGGATTTGCCGGTGCGCTGCTTTGGCTTGCTGCCGGCCGGAAGAGGTAGGCATGCGTTTCCTTGTTCGTCGGCTGGGGGCTTTCAATCGGGATGAGTTGCCCGCGTGGCGCGGCGCTCAGCCGACGTCGTTGAAGGTTCTCCTGTTCGTGCCGCGTCTCGTCGAATTCCTGGTGATGTATGCTGTCGGTTTATGCGCGCTCGCGGCAATCCTGTTGCTGATGGCGATTGGGTGGTTGACGGGACTCGACCGCAAGGCAAGCTGACGCGCAGGCGGACGAAGCGGAGAGGCTTTGCGGCCGTGCCTTCTCCGGGCCTTTCCCCCATATGAGGCCTTCGCGCCACACTGGTCCTATGCTCTGGCGATCCTATGTCTACGTTGGCGCAGCTGCGGTTCGGCAGGTGTCCGCCGGCGATTGGTATTCTCCATGATTAGGTGTTCTCTGGGAGCAACAGTCCGCCGCAAAGTTGCATGCGGGGGGCGTCGCGTCCGACGCGGTGCCTTCGAAATGTCCGATCCGCGTTCAACGGTGGCGTCTCTGTTGCTCGATTCGTTTCCCAGAAGACCGAGTGCTGTTGATCAATAACGACCCGAAAAGGAGCGAACCTATGAAAAAGAGTCTTGCGCTGACACTTGCCGCCGCCTCCCTGGCGTTTGCCGGTGCGTGGGCTGTCAATGCTGCCGACCTGCCGACCTACAAGGAAACCTACCGGGAGCCGGACGCGCGCAATGGCGTGAAGATCGGTTACCTCGATTGCAACATTGCCGGCGGTGCCGGCTATGTCCTGGGTTCGGCCAAGGAAGTCGAGTGCGTCTTCCGTTCGACTGTCGGTGCCGAGGCTTCCGACCACTATGCCGGCGCGATCCGCAAGCTCGGCGTGGACGTCGGCTTCACCACCCGCAGCCGGTTGATCTGGGCAGTGTTCGCGCCGACTGCCGGCTACCACAAGGGGTCGCTCAGCGGCATCTACCAGGGTGCGACGGCCGAAGCCACGCTCGGTGCTGGCGTCGGGGCCAACATTCTTGTCGGCGGTACGGCCGGCGCCATCCATCTGCAGACGGTCAGCGTGACGGGCCAGCTCGGTCTCAATGTCGCCGCCACCGGCACATCGATGACGCTCACCTCGGTGAACTGATTTTCTATCGGCGCGCGGCTCAGCTGCGCGTCGATGCTTCTCCTGTCTTCTTTGACGTCTTAACTTTCCGGATCGCCGCGCTGCCGCAGTCGAAGCTGAGGGCTGGGCGATCCTGCCGCGCGACCACGCTTGAGCGTCATTCCCGCAAGGCTGAATTCAGCCCATCTCCTGCACGTTCCGTCCAGCGCCTGTCTGCCAGCGCGTGTAGCGGGCCCTGCCTTCAATCGAATTTCAGGGGCCGAACTCCGGGCGGGTTTTCTCTCAACCCGCCACGAAATAGAAATGCATTTCTTATAATGCATATTGTCTATGTGTTTTATAGATTAACGGCGGCCGACAGTGGCGCTAAGACAATCTGGAACACGTGGCATGTCCTATCTTCTCAGCCTTCTCGACAAGAGCCCGATCGATCCCGGGAGTACCGCGACTGAAGCGCTGCAGGCGACCGCCAGGCTGGCGGCGAAAGCGGAGGAGTGGGGCTATCACCGCTTCTGGTTGGCCGAGCATCACAACATGACCGGCCTGGCAGGCTCGGCGCCGGAAACGCTGATTGCCTATCTCCTGGCGCGCACGTCCAAGATCCGCGTCGGCTCCGGCGGCGTCATGTTGCAGCATTACAGCGCCTACAAGGTCGCCGAAACGTTCAACCTCCTGGCGTCGCTTGCGCCGGGACGGGTCGATCTCGGCGTCGGCAAGGCGCCAGGTGGCTTTCCGCTCGCGACACGGGCGCTGCAGATCGCAGCCGATCCCGAGCGCAAGCCGGGTTTCGCCGAGCAACTGAGCGATCTCAACCACTATCTCGCACCCGGCAAGACCGAAGCGAGCGCGCTTCTGGCAACGCCATTGCCGGCGCATGCGCCGGAGCGGTTCCTGCTCGGCGCCAGCGTCGAGAGCGCCGAACTCGCTGCAGCGAAAGGCTGGCAACTGGTCTTTGCCGCGCACCTCAACGGCGATCCGGAAAACCTTGAGCGAACCGTCGCAGCCTACGAGCGCGCAACGGGCGGCGGACGGCCGATCCTGGCGGTCGCGGCGCTGGCGGCGGAAAGCGAAGAACATGCTCGAGAACGTGTGGCCGGTCTTCGCATCTTCAGGGTTTTCCTCGGCAACGGCCAGAGCGTCAATGTCGGCAGCGAGGAGCAGGCCGCCGAGTTCGCGCGCCAGGCCGGCGTCACCGACTACCGGGTCGAGGAAAAGAGCCCCAGCGTGCTGCACGGAACACCGCGTCAGGTCCGCCAGGAACTGGATGCGCTTCATCGTCGCTATGGCGTCAAGGAATTCGTGATCGACACGCCGGCCCTTCCTGCGGCCGAACGCTTCGCATCGATCGAACTCATCGCAAGAGAGCGGCTCTCGCTCGTCGCCTGAACATCCCGAAAAGGATCTCGCCCATGACCAGGAAGCCCGTGACCAGGAAGCCCATGACCAGAAAGAAAATCACCTTCGGTATCATGCTGCAGGGCCCCGGCGGCCACATGAATGCCTGGAAGCATCCGAGTGGGCCCGCAGACGCCAGCGTCAATTTCGACTTCTTCGTCGACACAGCGCGCAAGGCCGAGGCGGCCGGCATCGCCTTCGCCTTCGTTGCCGACGGCCTCTACATCAACGAACAGTCGATCCCGCATTTTCTCAATCGCTTCGAGCCGCTGACCATTCTCTCCGCGCTTGCTGCGTCCACCTCGAAGATCGGGCTCGTCGGCACGGTTTCGACCTCCTACAGCGACCCTTTCACCATCGCCCGCCAGTTTGCCTCGCTCGACTTGATCAGCGGCGGGCGCGCCGGCTGGAATGCGGTGACGTCGCCGCTGGAGGGCTCCGGCCGCAACTACGGGCGCGAGCATCCGGAACATGAGCTGCGCTATGAGATCGCCGACGAATATCTGGATGCGGCCAAGGGCCTCTGGGATTCCTGGGACGACGATGCCTTTGTCCGCGACCGCGAGACGGGCGTCTATGCCGACAAGGCCAAGCTGCGCCGGTTGAACCACAAGGGCCGCTTCTTCCGCATCGAAGGGCCGCTCAACATCAGCCGGTCGCGCCAGGGGCAGCCGGTGGTTTTCCAGGCGGGGGCTTCCGATTCAGGCATCCGTCTCGCCGGCAAACATGCCGATGCCGTCTTCACCAATGGCGGCCCGATCGAAGATGCTCAGGGCTTCTACAAGCTGATCAAGCAGAGCGCGATCGCGCAGGGGCGAAGGGCGACCGATGTCGGTCTCTTCCCGGGTATCGCCCCGATCGTCGGCTCGACCGTCGAGGAGGCGGAAGCCAAGTACCAGGCGATCCGGGCGCTGGTCACTGTCGAAGAAGCGCTGCTTTACCTCGGCCGGTTCTTCGATCACCACGATTTCAGCGCCTATCCCCTGGATGAACCATTTCCCGATATTGGCGATATCGGCAAGAACAGCTTTCGCGCGACGACAGACCGCATCAAGAAGACGGCACGCGAGACCGGCCAGACATTGCGCGAGATCGCGCTCGATGTCGCCACGCCGCGAACCGCGTTCATCGGCACTGCGGAGCACATCGCCGACGAGATCATCCGATGGGTCGATACCGATGCCGCAGATGGCTTCATCCTCGGCTTCCCGGTCATTGCCGAAGGCCTGCAGGACTTTGCCGCCCACGTGCTGCCGATCCTCGAACAGCGCGGCTATTTCGACCCGGATCTGAAGGGCGAGACGCTGCGCGACCATCTCGGGCTGCCTTACCGCCAGTCTCGCTACGCAGTGCCGACGGAAGAAATCGAGCAGGGAAGGGCCGTCGGCGCTTGAGGCGCCGACGGAGCCGCCCATGAACATGATCGTCAAGGATACTCAGGCGGCGGATCCGGTCGAGCGAGGCATCGGCGCCTATCTCGATGAGATCATCGCCCTGCGCCGTGACTTCCACCGACATCCGGAGCTTGCGTTTCACGAACACCGGACCAGCGAAATCGTCGCCGGTCGGCTCTCTTCGTGGGGCTATGAGGTGACGACCGGAATTGCCGGGACGGGCGTCGTCGCCACCTTGAGCCGGGGCAAAGGCGCACGCAGCATCGGCATTCGCGCCGACATGGATGCCTTGCCGATCGAGGAGGCAACGGGGCTTGCCCATGCCAGCCTCTATCGCGGCGTCATGCATGCCTGCGGGCACGATGGCCATACGGCAATCCTGCTTGCCGCCGCCCGTTACCTCGCTGAGGCGGGCCGCTTCGAGGGAACCGTGCGGTTGATCTTCCAGCCTGCCGAGGAGATCGGTGCCGGCGCGCGCAAGATGCTTTCGGAAGGGCTGTTTAAGCGCTTTCCCGTCGATGCCGTGTTCGGCCTGCACAATTGGCCGGGCGTGCCGGCCGGGCAATTCGGCTTCGTCACTGGAGCGGCCATGGCTTCGGTCGATCAGTGCAATATCAGGGTTGTCGGCAAGGGTGGCCATGGGGCGGAACCGCAACTGACCGTCGATCCGGTGCTGGCAACCGCGTCGCTGATCACGGCCCTGCAAAGCGTGGTCTCGCGCAACGTCGATCCACAGGAAATGGCAGTGGTCACTGTCGGCTCGATCCATGGCGGTTCGGCTTCCAACGTCATTCCCGAAAGCGTGGCGCTGAAGCTGACCATGCGGGCCTTCAACGAGACCACGCGCGGGCTTTTGGGTGAGCGCGTTCCGGCGCTGGCGCGCGCGCAGGCGGACAGCTTCGGCGCGGTTGCGGAGGTGGATTACCGCCGTGGGTTCCCGGCGCTGATCAATCACCGCGCCGAGACGGAGCTTGCCCGCAGCGTTGCGCTTGAAGCCTTCGGTCCCGGCCAGGTCGTAAGCGACTTCAAGCCGCGCACGGCAAGCGAGGACTTCGCCTTCATGCTGGAGGAGAAGGCCGGCAGCTATCTCTTCGTCGGTAATGGCGACAGCGCGCCGCTCCACAGCGCCAACTACGACTTCAACGACGCAATCATCGCGCCTGCCGCCCGCTATTGGGTGCGGTTGGCCGAAACCTTCCTCGCATGATGACGACAACGGGATTGGCGAAACCATGAGCGATACGTTCTTCTACACCAGCCCTCTCGATCCGCGCGCCAAGCCGCTGATCGACGAACTGATCGTCGAATATGACAGCCGTTACGGCACCTACTTCAGCGACGAAGGTGCCGCGGCAGAACTCAACCGCTATCCGCCGGAGGCTTTCGCGCCGCCGCATGGCAATTTCGTGCTGCTGATCCGCAACGGCGAAACGGTCGGTGGCGGCGCCTTCAAGCACTATGACGACCGCACCGCCGAGTTCAAACGCATCTGGACTCGGTCCGACCTTCGTCGCCAGGGGCTGGCGCGCAAGGTTCTGCTCGAACTTGAAGCGCAAGCCGCACGCCAAGGCTATTCCCGCATCTATCTCACGACCGGTTTCCGGCAGCCGGAGGCTGTCGGCCTTTATCTCGTCAACGGCTACACCGCATTGTTCGATGTCGACGCCGATCCGGAGATCTACAAGACGCTGCCGTTCGAGAAGGACATCACCCATCTCGTCGCGTCGCTCGCGCTTCTCGCAGAGCCGCGTCCATCGCATCCGCAGGCTGCCAATCACCCTTAGCGCCAACGTCCGACGGACGCGCGAACCACTTCCAGAGAGGATGCATCATGGCCATTCTGACCGATTATGCCGGCGCTGCCGGTGCCGGGCGAACGAGCGAACCCAATCCGGGTTATGCGCACTATCGCGTTGTGCCGGCCCGCCACCCAGGGCGCGCACTCGGCACTCTGTTTGCTGCACTGGTCATTGCCGGCGTGCTTTATTCGGTGCTGACCAATCCACGCTGGGGTTGGCCGGTCTTTGCCGAGTGGTTCTTTGCCGAGCCGGTGCTCGCTGGTCTCGGGCGGACATTGCTGTTGACGGCGCTCGCCACAGTCTCCGGCTCGCTGTTGGGAACGGCGCTGGCGCTCGCCCGGGTTTCGAAGTCGCCGCTGCTCGGCGGCCTGTCCTTCGGCTACATCTGGCTGCTGCGCTCCATTCCGCTGATCGTGCTGCTGCTCGTGCTGAACAATCTCGGTTATCTCTACGAGACGATCTCGGTCGGCATTCCCTTTACCGGCACCACGTTCTTCAACTACCCGACCACCCAGCTGCTGACGCCGTTTGCCGCAGCGTTTCTCGGGCTCACGCTCAATCAGTCGGCCTTCTTTGCCGAGATCGTGCGTGGCGGCATTCTCTCCGTCGATCACGGGCAACATGAGGCCGCTGCCGCACTTGGCCTTCCCCGTCACCGCCAGGCGTTCCGGATCGTGCTGCCGCAGGCGATGCGCTCGATCCTGCCGACGGGCTTCAACGAAATCATCGGTCTCGCAAAGAGCACGTCCATGGTCTACGTGCTGGCGCTGCCCGAACTCTTCTACACCGTTCAGGTCATCTATCGCCGCAATCTCGAAGTCATTCCGCTCTTGATGGTTGCGACCGTCTGGTATCTGGTGATCATGACTGGGTTGTCGATCGCCCAGCACTATATCGAGCGCCATTTTTCCAAGGGTGCCGTTCGTAATCCGGTTCCGCTGCCGTTCCAGGCGTTTTTCTCGCGGTTTCGGCGTCCGCTGGAAGAAGTCGCGAGCAATGGCGTTGTCGCCCGTAAGGCCGGCTTTCATGACGCGACGGCGTTCCGCGCCGGCGGTGCCGTTCGCATCCACGGCATCTCCAAAAGTTTTGGCCCGCTGAAAGTGCTTGACGATGTCGAGCTGAGCCTTCCCGCCGGCAGCGTCACCGCGATCCTCGGGCCGTCCGGCTCCGGTAAATCGACCCTGCTGCGCGCCATCAACCATCTGGAGCGGGTCGACGACGGCTTCATCTCCATCGATGGCGATCTCGTCGGCTACAGCCAGAAGGGCAACACGCTCTATGAACTGAAGGAGAAGGATATTTTGAAGCGCCGCGCCGACATCGGCATGGTGTTCCAGAATTTCAATCTCTTCCCGCATCTGACGGTGCTGGAAAACCTCGTTGAAGCGCCGATACAGGTGCGCGGCCTGAAGCGCAACGACGCGGTCCGGCTGGCGCAGGAGCTGTTGGCGCGGGTCGGCCTCAGCGACAAGATCAACGCCTATCCCCGACAACTCTCCGGCGGCCAGCAGCAGCGCGTGGCGATCGCCCGGGCTCTCGCCCTCAGGCCGAAGGTCCTGCTCTTCGACGAGCCGACCTCGGCCCTCGATCCGGAACTGGTCGGCGAAGTGCTTGATGTCATCAAGGAACTGGCGCGAACCGGCACGACGCTCGTGATCGTCACTCACGAGATCGGTTTTGCCCGCGAGGTTGCCGACACCGTCGTCTTCATGGAGGCCGGGCGGATTCTCGAGGCAGGGCCGCCCTCCCGCATCTTCTCCGCCGCGGAACATCCGCGCACCCGAGAATTCCTCGCCAAGGTTCTCTGAAATTTCCAGCCGTGCGCGGGCACGCTGGATCGAACCGACACAATCTGCAACCCAAAGATGAAATGGAGTCAAAACACATGGCATTCTTCGACAGAGCAAAGCTGCTTTTGGCAGGGGCAGTCGCCGTCGCGACACTCGGCACAGCCTCGGTTCGGGCTGAGGAGAAGTTCGACCTCAGCCCGGATACGTCCAACCGTGTGCGCACTGAGCGAAACGAAGCGGCGATCAAGGCGATCGCGCCTGACTTCAAGTTCGTGAACCCCGGCAAGTTCACCGTTGCCGTCAACCCCTGGGATCCGCCGATCGCGACCTATGCATCGGACTCGAAGACTGTCGTCGGCGCCGATCCTGACCTCGCCTCGCTGGTGGCCGATTCCCTCGGCCTCGAGCTGGATCTCGTGGCGGTCGCCTGGGCCGACTGGCCGCTCGGCGTCGCGTCGGGCAAGTATGACGCGGTGATCAGCAACGTGACCGTAACCGAAGAGCGCAAGGAAAAGTTCGATTTCTCCACCTACCGCCGCGACGTGCTCGGCTTCTTCGTCAAGTCCGACAGCCCGATCAATTCGATCAAGGAGCCGAAGGACGTGGCCGGCCTCAAGGTAATCACCGGCGCCGGCACCAACCAGGAAAAGATCATTCTGGAATGGGACAGGCAGAACGTCGCCGCCGGGCTGAAGCCGATCGAGGTGCAGTATTACGACGACCGCGCGGCCGGTGACCTGGCGCTGCAATCCGGGCGGGCCGACGTGGAATTCAATCCCAATGCGACACGCGCCTATGCCGCTTCGATCCGCAACGATACCAAGGTCGTCGGCATCGCCAGCGGCGGCTGGCCGCTCACCGCCGAGATCGCGGTGACGACCCGCAAGGGCGGCGGGCTTGCCGACGCGATTACCCTTGCTGTCAACGACCTCATCAAGAACGGCAAATACGGCGAAGTGCTGAAGCGCTGGAGCCTGACCGACGAGGCTGTGGATGCGTCGCAGACCAACCCTCCGGGCCTGCCGAAGAGCGGCTCCTGACCGTAACCCTTTGCGGGCCGGCATGTGCACGTGCCGCCGGCCCGTTCGTTCAACACCTCTTCCGGAGACGACAGATATGCTCGGTTTAGCCGCACTACGCCCCTCGTTCATCGCAGCATTTGCGACGGCACTCTTCCATCTCGGCCCTGCGCTGGCAGCCGATGGCTTCAACTTCAGTCCGGAGCAACCTGGACGCATCCGTGCCGAGCGAAACGAGGCGGCGATTGCGGTGATACCGCCAAGCTTCAAATTCGTGACCCCGGGTAAATTCACCGTCGCCGTCAGCCCCGGCGGGCCGCCGCTTGCGACCTACGCGACGGACGCAAGAACGGTGATCGGTGCGGATCCGGACTACGCCCAGGCGGTCGCCGACAGTCTCGGACTGACCCTGGAGCTCGTGCCGATCGCGTGGATCGATTGGCCGCTCGGCCTGACGTCGGGCAAATATGATGCGGTGATTTCCAACGTCGGCGTGACGGAACAGCGCAAGGAGAAGTTCGACTTTTCGAGCTACCGCCAGGGATTGCACGGCTTCTTCGTGAGGGCTGACAGCGCGGTCACCTCGATCAAGGAGCCGAAGGATGCTGCTGGCTTCAGGATCATCGCTGGCGCGGGCACCAACCAGGAGCGCATTCTTCTCAAATGGAACGACGAGAATGTCGCCGCCGGGCTGAAGCCGCTCGAACTGCAATACTATGACGACGAGGCGACGAGCCTTGTGGCCCTGGCTTCGGGCCGCGCCGACGTGATCGTCCAGCCGCACGCGCAGCTTGTTTTCATCGCCGCTCGCGACAGGAACATCAAGCGCGTGGGAACTCTGAGCGCCGGCTGGCCGGAACGGTCCGATGTGGCGATCACCACGCGCAAGGGCAGCGGCCTTGCCGATGCGCTGACCGCTGCCACCAATGGCCTCATCGAAAATGGCGCCTATGCCAAAATTCTCGACCGCTGGCACCTGGCGGAAGAAGCGCTGCCGAAGTCGGAAACCAATCCACCCGGCCTACCGAAATCCTGAAGGCGCGCAACGATGACGAACCACAAGATCTCGATCGATCACATCGGCTTTCTGACGCCGGGAAACTATGCGAGCGACGATCCATTGGCGGGTCTTGAGCAGACGCTGCGCCTGCTCGAATATGGCGAGACGCTCGGTTTCGCCAGCGCCTGGGTGAGACAGCGCCATCTGGAACCCGGCATCTCGTCGGCGGCCGCCTTTCTGGCGGCGGCGACCCAGAGGACGGACCGCATTCAGCTCGGCACGGCGGTTATCCCGATCGGCTACGAAAACCCCTACCGTCTGGCAGAGGACCTTTCGACTGTTGACGTCCTGTCGCGTGGCCGCCTGAACGTTGGCTTGAGTGCGGGGCGCCCGCCGCATGTGGATCTCATCGGACCACTCGCCTTCGATGGGGACTGGTCCGCCTACGATTTCTCGCATCAGCGGGTTCTGCGTTTTGCCGGTAATCTGCGCGGGGAGTTTCTCGGCGATGAGTACACCGTCATCAAGACGCCGTTCGGCCCACAGCGCCCGCGGCTACAGCCCCATGCCAAGGGGCTTGCCGACAGGCTCTGGTACGGCGGGGGCTCCTTGCGCTCGGCCCGGTGGGCTGGCGAGAACGGTTTCAACCTGCTGATCGGCAACGTCACGACCGGCGAGCAGACGGACGACTTCTTTGAGGCACAGGCACGCCAACTCGAAACCTATCGGCAGGCCGGCGGGACAGACCGACGCGTTGCGCTTGGCCGCGTGATCGTCCCACTCGATGGCGCGGACGCCAGCACCCGGCGCCGGTATCTCGCATACGCCGCCGGCCGGCATGAGCGCACGCTAACGCCGCAGGGCGAGCGGCGCACGCTGTTTGCCCGCGACCTCGTCGGCACGTCCGAGCAGATCCTTGAACGACTGCTGGCCGATCCAATCCTGCCGCATGTGCGCGAGCTCCGGCTCGAATTGCCCTACGAATTCGAGCAGGACGAGTATCGCGAGATCCTCGACGATGTCGTGGCGCGCATCGCGCCGGAGTTCGGATGGCCACGGACAAACGACGAGATCGCCAAGGCAGCCTCCACAAATCCGGCGGCCGCGTGAGCCGTTCGGGCAACCTCAGATCTCAACGCGATAAGGCAATTCCTGCAGTGACAAAAAGAATCGACTATTTCTTCTCGATCGGCTCACCCTGGTCGTTCATCGGACTTGAAGCCTTTGTCGCGCTTGCGCGCCAGCACGACGCCGAGATCAAACCCTATCTGGCGACGGTGGTCGAAGAGAACGGCGGCATCTTTTCGCGCAACCGTCCGGACGTGCGGCGGGCATACGGGACGCGCGACCTGAAGCGCTGGAGCCGTGCCCGGGGCAAGAACCTTCTTCTCGACGGCCGCCCGCCGCTCGCCGATCCGTTGCCTGCGTCGCGGATGGTGATTGCCGCCTATCTCGACGGCAAGGATTGGCTCGCCTTGACGCTTGCTTTGCAGGAAGCCTTTTGGGTTGGGGCCGAGGATATCGGCAAGTCAGAGGTGCGCCAGGACGTGGCGACCCGTGCGGGCCTTGATGGTGGCGCACTGCTGGCGCGGGAAAATGCGACCGACGTCGCCGAGAAATGGGTCGCCGATCGGGAGCATGCGGTCAAGAGCGGCGTCTTCGGCTTCCCAACTTTCGGTTATGACGGCGAGATCTATTGGGGTCAGGACAACCTGCCGTTTCTGGAGCGGCATCTCGACGGAGAAACGCTTTAGGGATGGCTGCGCCGGAGCGGCTCTGGGTGGATCTCTGGCTACCGGGGGCGCTCGCACCGGATCACTTTTCCAAGATCGATACGATCTTTGGGGCGAGGTTTCTTCAATCCACTATTTAACTCGATAACTTCATGGTGCTTGATCTCGAGCAAACGAATGAAACCTTTCCCGTGGTTCATGCATTTCTAATTAACGTCGTTTCTTGACGAGGTGTGCCATGAGTGTCCTGCGACAATATGAACGTCTGAGTGCGATCCGGGATGTTCTACAAGGCAAGCTCGAGCTCTACGAAGCCCGGGATTGTTTCGGAATAGACGATTTCGAAGACGGAACGACCAACGAGCTTCGCGACCGCATAGCCGAACTTTCGGATGAGATCACCAACCTCAAACAGCGCCGCGAGCGCTACGAAAACTGGTGATATCGACGGCGACCCAAAGCCGGATCAACCACGACATAGGAAAACCATGACCATCGAAATCAATTCGCGTATCGCCGGCCACTCGATCAACCCGCTGTTCCTCGAGCGTTGGTCACCACGCGCCTATGCTGGAGCGGATATTTCCGAAGCCGAATTGTTCGGAATTCTGGAGGCGGCGCGCTGGGCGCCCTCGGCCTATAACGCCCAACCCTGGCATTTCATCTATGCCCGCAGGGGCAGCGAGCATTGGGACAAGCTGTTCGGCATCCTCAACACGTTCAACCAAAGCTGGGCGAAGGACGCTTCGGCGCTGATCTTCGTGTTGTCGAAAACATCGCTGCTGCCACCGGGCGCCAGCGAGGAAGTGCCGTCCTACACGCACTCGTTCGATACCGGCGCCGCCTGGGGTGCGCTGGCGCTGCAGGCTGCCTATTCAGGCTGGCAGGCGCACGGCATGGCCGGCCTCGACTACGACAGGGCGCGGACCGACCTTGGCGTCCCGTCCGATTATCGCGTTGAAGCCGCCGTCGCGATTGGCAGGATCGGCGACAAGGCGCAACTGCCCGAGGGGCTGCGGGAGCGCGAAGTGCCGAGCCCACGGAAATCCCTTTCGGAGATCTCGTCCGAAGGCCACTTCGAGCGGTCTTAACACGCCGACACCAGTGACCACGCCGAGGGCTAACCTTGTCCTCGGCGAATGCATTCGGCAGGTCGCGATTGCAGTAAGTTTAAAGTGTTACAGCGTCCTTTGCGCGTCAGATTTGACGCGCGGCGCTGTAATCTCAAAGCGGCTCCTCGACAGCGGCATCATGGCTGGGGGCATCGCGCAGGTTCACGCCGGAAAACAGCTCAGAACCATAGGCCCGTTGCGCGACAATCGACGGAAAGGTGACGTCGAGCAGGTCGAAGGTCGGCATCAGGTTCATCATCGGCAGGATGCGCTCGAACACCGCGCCGCCGAGCGGAGCGGCATTCCAGCCGGAGGTGCGAAAGCCATAGGTTTCCGGCAATCCCTTGGGTTCGTCCAGAATGGTCAGGAGCAGATAGCGCGGATTGTCGGCCGGCACGACGCCCATGAAGGATGTGAGATTGAGATCCTTGGCATAGCGCCCACCGACCACCTTTTCGGCTGTGCCGGTCTTGCCGCCAATGAAATAGCCTTTGACCTCGGCCCGTCGTGCCGATCCGGTCCTGGCATTGAGGCGGAGCAGAAAGCGCATGGCTTCACCGGTTTCCGGCTTGACGAGATCTGTGGCAAGCACCCGGTCCTCGATCGCTGAACCCTTGATGAAAGTCGGCCTGATCAGGCGCCCGCCGTTGACGAGCGCGGCAACGGCAATGCTCGCCTGCAACGGCGTCACTGCAATGCCGTGGCCGTAGGATGCGGTTGCCGTGTCGATCTCGTGCCAGGAGCGCGGCAGTTGCGGATGGGCGCTTTCCGGCAGTTCGGTCGTCAGCCGCGACATCTGGCCGAAACGGGAGAGAAAGGCGCGGAAATTTTCTGGACCGAGCGCGATTGCCATCTTCGCCATCGAGATGTTGGAGGAATAGATGAAGGCTTCCGGCAGGCTGAACGGCCGGTATTTGCCGCGATAGTCGCGGATGCGAAACCGGCCGAAGGCCAGCGGCTTGCTGGCATCGATGACGGAGCGGACGGTGAACTGTCCGGAATCGAGCGCCATCGCCGTTGTCAGGGCCTTGAAGGTGGAACCCATCTCGAAGGTGGCGGCGGCAATGCGGTTGATGCGATCGGGCTTGAGGGCATCGGCGGGGGTGTTGGGGTCGAAATCCGGAGCGGAGGCAAGGGCGAGCACTTCGCCGTTGGTGATATCGAGCACGAGCCCAGCTCCGGCCTTTGCCCCGAATTTTTCGATCGCCTTGGCAAGCTCGATCTGCAGCGCGTGCTGGATCCGGATATCGAGCGTCAGGGTGACAGGCTGCAGGTTCTGGTGGGAGAGATCCATTCCCGTCTGGCGCAGCACGTCGAGGCCCTGGGTCTCGATCCATTTTTCAATTCCGGCAATACCGATATTGTCGATATCGACGGTGCCGAGCACGTGGGCGGCGAGCGAACCGTTGGGGTAGACACGTCGCTTTTCCCTCTGGAACCCGACTGCAGGAATGCCGGCATCCCAGAGCGCCTGTTCCTCAGCCGGTGTCACCTGGCGCTTGATCCAGGCGAAGGGCGCCTTGCTCTTCAGGCGCTGGTGCAATTCGCGGGCGTCGAGATCCGGGAAGATGGCCGTCAGCTTTTCCACCGCTTCGTCGACGTCGACGATGAAGCGGGGCTCGGCATAGACGCCGGAGCTGGACACGTCGATCGCCAGCAGATTGCCGTTCCGATCCAGGATCGAAGGGCGGCCGACCGTCGGGCGCTTCGGCACATAGCCGGTGGTCTCGATTTCGGCGGTGCCCAGCTGGATCAATCGCGCGAGCATCGTCAGGAATACGACGATAAACACGGCGATCAGAAAGAGGATGCGCTTGCGGCGATCCGCGCGCGATGAAACGCGTTGAACCATATCAGTAAAGCCCGCCGGTATTGCTGAGCAGTTTCTGCCGCAACTCAGGAGAGAGGCCCTTGTCGGCATCATCGGAGGGCAACTCGGCCATTTCGTTATCGTCGATGACGGTGCAGCTGCCCTCGCACGGGCCGGTCCCAGGCTTGAAGGCCTCGACGATGGCGCCGGGCGCGCCGTCCTCAGCCGGCCGTCCCGTCCTGCGGTCGACCGCCTGGAAGGTCATGCCGGGCGGCGGGTGAAACTCGGCTGCCGGTTTTCCCTGAAGCGCGACCTTCATGAAGTCGATGAAGATCGGAGCGGCCAACCCGCCGCCGGTTTCGCCGTACCCCATCGGCTTCGGCGTGTCGTAGCCGAGGAAAACGCCGGTGACGACGTTGGGGGTGAAGCCCACGAACCAGACGTCCTTCTCGTCGTTGGTCGTTCCGGTCTTGCCGGCGATGGGGACGCCGAGGGTGGCGACATTTCTGGCGGTGCCTCGTTCCACCACGCCGCGCATCATCGAAGTGATCTGGTAGGCGGTCATCGGATCGAGCACGTAGTCGCGGTTGTCGACAAGCACCGGTTCTTGCTGGTTGTCCCAGGCAAGCGCGTTGCAGTCGGCGCACTGACGGCTGTCCTGCCGGTAGAACGTCCGGCCATATCGATCCTGGATGCGGTCGATCACCGACGGGGTGATGGCCTTGCCACCGTTGGCGATGACGGCATAGGCGGAAACGAGCCGCAGCAGGGTCGTTTCGCCGGCGCCGAGCGCCATCGGCAGATAGGTGCGAAGCTCGTCGTAGATGCCGAAGCGCTTGCCGTAGTCGGCGACAAGATCCATGCCGAGATGGCGGGCAAGGCGCACGGTCATCAGGTTGCGGCTGTTTTCCAGCCCCGTGCGCAAGGTTGAAGGGCCGCTGAAGCGCCCATCGTAGTTTTTCGGCCGCCAGGTCTTGCCGGTACCATCAGGGATGGCGATCGGCGCGTCCACGACAAGCGTGGTCGGCGCATAGCCGGTATCGAGTGCGGCGGCGTAGACGAACGGTTTGAACGACGAGCCGGGCTGGCGGTAGGCCTGGGTCGCGCGATTGAATTCGGATTGCGCGTAGGAAAAGCCGCCAGCGACCGCAAGCACCCGCCCGGTGTTCGGCTCCATCGAGACCAGTGCCCCCTGCACCTGGGGCGGCTGGCGCAGGACATAGCCGTTCTCCAGCTTCTCGACATAGACGACGTCGCCCGGCGACAGCATGCCGTCGAGGGATGAGCCGCAACGGCGCTTGCCGTCGGTGAGCCGGCACAAAGCCCAGGCTGAGCCGTTGCGGTCGATCGTGACCGTCTGCGCGGGCGCTGTCGACGCGTCTGTCCCTGCTGGCCTGAGGCCAAGTTCGGCACTGTCCTTGCTTGCCGAGAGGACGACGGCGAGCTGCCATTCCGGCACGTCCACGAGCGGCTGACGCTTGGCGAGCGCTTGCCGCCATCCGCCAAGGGAGGGCAGGCGGGTGAGCGGGCCTCTATATCCATTCGCTTGATCGTAGGCGACGAGGCCCTTTCGCAACGCCTGCATGGCCGCCTGTTGCAACCGCGGATCGAGCGTCGTGCGCACCGAAAGCCCGGCAGTGTAAAGGGCGGCTTCGCCATAGTGGGTGCCCAGTTGGCGGCGCACTTCCTCGGTGAAGTAGTCCGCCTTGTCCGCCGATGTCTCCTGTGGTTTCGGTTTGATGCCAAGCGGCGAGGCGGTCGCTGCTGCCGCAACTTCAGCATCGATGACGCCGTTGCGGCGCATCTGTTCGATGACCCAGTCGCGCCGGGCGACGGCCCGGCCCGGATGCCGGTAGGGGTCATAATTGTTCGGAGCCTTCGGCAGAGCGGCGAGGTACGCCGCTTCGGCCACCGTCAGCTGATCGACCGGCTTGTCGAAATAGGTCAGCGCCGCCTGTGCGACGCCATAGGCGCCAAGACCCAGATAGATGTCGTTGAGATAGAGCTCGAGGATACGGCCCTTGGAATAGGCCTGGTCGATGCGGATCGAAAGGACCGCCTCGCGCAGCTTGCGCTCCACCGTGCGGTCGGAGGACAAAAGGAAGTTCTTGGCGATCTGCTGCGTGATCGTCGATCCACCGATCATCCGCCGCCCCGAGCCGTAGTTGGCGACGTTCGACCAGAGCGCGGTGGCCAGGCTTGTGAGGTCGATGCCGGGATGAAGGTAGAAGTTCTTGTCCTCGGCCGAAAGGAATGCCTGCTTGACCCGGACCGGCATGGCGCCGATCGGCAGGAACAGTCGGCGTTCGCGCGCATATTGCGCGATCATGGCGCCGTCGCCGGCGTAAAGCCGGGTGGTGACCGCCGGCTCCCAGTTCGCCAGCGCCCGATGATCCGGCAGGTCTCGTGTCAGGGCCGCGGCACAGAATGCCAGTGCGATGCCGAGAAGCGTTGCCAGGTTGATCAGGGTCGCGAGCAGGTTTGCGATGGGCTTCATGATGGATGTCGGGGACTTTCGAGGTTCGAAGACATGGCTTCGCTATCCGATCCGAGGGAGCGGCTGGCGCGCGTGGGTCTGTTGCGTGATGGCAGTGCGCAATGGCGGACCAGGCTCAGGTGCCTGATGTTTCGCCCATGCAGCTAGGGGTAATCTGTCGCCTCCGTTTCGCCATCAAAGGCGGTGAAATGCGGCCGTGGCTCGCGGCTGCGGTGATCGCAGATGTGACGGTTGCGAATTTTGTGGGGCGCGTGCCAAAGGGCGTTCAGTCGAGACGACACATGGTTGGATCCTCCACAGGGACGTGTGTTTGAGGGGCCTGATCCTCGATGCGTTTACGGCCTCGCCCCGACGAAACAGGGTACCGACGTGAGTTCACCGTAAAGGGGTTGTGCCATAGCGGCAAACCACGTTTATTTGCAGGACCCATTAGCTGAATTAGGGCATTCATGGTCAGGCCGTATCTTCCTCTCAATGCGCTTCGGGCATTCGAGGCATCCGCACGACATCTGAGCTTCACCCGCGCGGCGATCGAGCTTTGCGTGACGCAGGCTGCCGTCAGCCACCAGGTGAAGTTGTTGGAGAGCCGTCTGAACGTAACGCTGTTCAAGCGCCTGCCGCGCGGCCTGATGATCACCGCCGAGGGCGAGGCATTGCTGCCGGTGCTGCAGGATTCCTTCGATCGCATGGCCGATATGCTCGAACGGTTCGAGGGCGGCCATCTCCGGGAGGTCCTGATGATCGGCGCCGTCGGCACCTTTGCCGTCGGCTGGCTGTTGCCCCGCCTTGCGGACTTTCAGGAGAAATACCCTTTCATCGATGTCCGGCTGTCGACGAACAACAATCGTGTCGACATGGCCGCCGAAGGGCTCGATTACGCCATTCGCTTCGGCAGCGGCTCGTGGCACAACATCGAGGCGACGCGGCTGTTCGAGGCGCCGCTTTCGGTTCTGTGCGTTCCTGATATCGCCGATACGCTGCGTCGCCCCGCCGACCTTCTCAGTCAGACGCTGCTCAGGTCCTATCGGGCGGACGAATGGGTGAACTGGTTCGCCGCTGCCGGCATCACCTATCCGGCGCCGCTTCTTAAAGGTGTCGTCTTCGATTCGTCGCTCGCCATGATGGAAGCGGCAGCCCAGGGCATTGGCGTGGCTCTTGCGCCGCCGCTGATGTTTTCCCGGCTGCTTTCGAACGGAACGGTGCGCCAACCCTTCGATGTCTATACCTCGATGGGGAGCTACTGGCTGACGCGGCTGAAGTCGCGCGCGCCGACGCTGGCGATGTCAGCCTTCCACGACTGGCTGATGGCAGCGAAGGAAGACCGCTCTGCTCAATTGCATGAGCCGGAGGCGAGCAACTCGGCATAGGCTGCACTGCGTGGGCGAGGGGCGGCATCGTTTGCGGATGTCTGGGCTGGCTCGATGGGCGGCGGCCAAGTCGACACAGTCAGTTCGGAGCTATTCGCCGTAGCTGACGATCCATTCCGGCGGCTGCGTGCCGCAGGCGCCGTGAAGCCGGTTTCTTTCACCATCGTTCCTCTTCTGCTGATCGAGATGAGAACGACCCTCGTGCGCAAGGGTTGCAGGAGCATTGCGTGCTCGAGATTTTCTCGCTCCCGTCACGTCGAGCGGCAGGCCCCGGCTGACGGCTGGTTGCCTTGCCGTTCGAAATGCAAATTATTCTAATGTCTGCTGCAAATTATCGTCGTTTGCCGACCGTGTCGCGGCTACTTAGGCAAGGTGCATCCGAGGTTCGAGATGCGGAGGCTTGAATGAGAAAGTTGATGCGGCGCGCTGTGGCGACGCTGGTCGCCACGGTATGTCTGGCCGGTGTGGCGATGGCCGACAATGCCGAGTGGTCGCAGCCGACAAAGCCATTTCGCGTCGTCGGCAACATCTATTACGTCGGCACCAAGGGGCTGGCCGCTTACCTCATCACATCAGGCAAGCAGGCCATTCTGCTCGACGGCACGCTGACGAGCACCGCATCCCTTGTTGAGAGCAACATCACTGCGCTCGGCTTCAAGCTTTCCGATGTCAAGATCATCATCACCAGCCATGCGCATTTCGATCACGTCGCCGGCGTGGCCCAAATCAAGCGTGACAGCGGCGCCAAGCTCTATGCAATCGCGGCGGATCGCTGGTCGCTGGAAAACGGCCTGCATGATGGCGAGACCACCTATAAGCGCGGAACGTTTCCGGCGGTGAAGGTCGATCATGTGCTTGACGACGGTGACGTCGTGACGCTCGGTGACGCCAGCCTGAAGGCGACGCTGACGCCCGGCCACACGCCCGGCTGCACCACCTGGTCAACATCGGTGACCGAGGCCGGACGCGCGCTCAAGGTGGTCTTCCCCTGCAGCGTCACCGTCGCTGGCAACAAGCTTATCACCAACAAGCGCTATCCCGGTATCGTTGCCGATTTCGAGACCAGCTTCGATCTGCTGGCAGGCATGAAGGCGGATGTGGTTCTGCCCGCTCATCCGGATATTGCCGATATTCTCGGCCGGGCCGCACGGCGGGATGCGGGCGAGAAGGATGCCTTCGTCGATCCGGACCTGCTGGGGCAGATCGTCGAAAAGTCGAGCATCGCCTTCACGAAGGAGCTTGCAAGGCAGAAGGCAAGAAAATGAAAGAAACGGCCGCGCTTGGGGTGGCCCCCTGCGCTTGGCTCCTCAGTCGGCCACGAGGCCGTCGAACACTTCGAGCATGGCGTCGCTGATGGCCTTGCCGAGTGTCGCTGCGGCCGCAGTCAGGGCCTCATCGTCCATATCGCGTGCCGCCATGGCGAAAGACGCGCCTTCCGTCACGACGATTTCCTGTGCGCGCTGGATTGCCCAAAGGGCAAATTCGCTGCGGTCTGCGATTTCGACGGTTTCCATGGCAGGCTCCTGATCTGTTCGAGTGAAGCCTTATACCCATATCGGCCGCACAGGGGACCGTCCGCGTGCTCCTTTGGTGTGGAATCCCAGAAATAATCGCGCTGAGGTGCGATTTTTCACGGTCAGGACCGCTTGGTGACGCCTTTTCCGAAAGCAACGGTGGGGACTTCCGTTGCGGTTTAAAGATGAGTATTGAAGGAAGGAATAAAATCCGGAAGACAGGCCGTCGCAAAGACGGGCAAAGCGATAATGACGTTTCAGCCGCGGATGCAGAACAAGATTGCCGGTTTCAAGATCCTGGGCGAGCTGCATCGCCGGGAATGGAACGGGATCATTGCCGATGTGTGGGACGTCGAGTGCGCCCCGCATGCCGGGGGCTACTACGTCTCGAATAATCCGCGGATGTTCATCGTTCTCGATGCGCAGGGCGGGAGCAGCTGCAACGTCAAGCTTTCCTCGCAGGGAAACGGCACCGTCCAGAACTACCGGGAACAGGCGATATCCTACATCCCGGCCGGCATGGAGATCTGGGCGGATGTGGTTGATGTCAAATATATCCGTCATCTCGATCTGCACTTCAACATCGACATCCTCAGCCGGCGGCTGATGGAGGATCTCGACGCCGACCGGTGCGACGTGCCGCGGCTGATGTTCCTGGATGAGCGGTTTCTCCAGCTCGCCCGGCTGATCGCCTCGGAGTGCCTCAATCCTGAGCCTCTCCACGATCTCTACGGCGACGGCCTGACGCTCGCGCTGTTCATCGATCTGATGAAGCTCAACCGCGCAAGCACCCGCAAGCGCAGCCAGCTCGCGTCCTGGCAGCTGCGTCGGGCGGTGGAGTACATCGAGGAAAACAGCGTTCGCAACATCCGGCTCGAGGAACTGGCGAACCTGGCCGGCCTTTCGCAGTCCCATTTCAGCCACGCCTTCAAGGCATCGACGGGGGTGGCGCCGCATCAATGGCAGACGAACGCCCGGATAGAGCGGGCAAAGCATCTGCTCCTGAAGAATGAAGCGTCCCTGACCGCGATCGCTGCCGAAACCGGCTTCTCGGACCAGGCACATTTCACCCGCGTCTTCCGCAAGGCGGTCGGAACAACGCCGGCGCTTTGGAAAAGAAGCCGTCTCGGCTGAGCAAATGCCTCGGCTTTGAACAGTTGCCTGCACATATTTGCCCAAGAGCGTTCAACTTTCGGGGATCGAAACAAGCCTCGCCCCAATAGTTGATATAAACGCTCATCTTATCAGCAGTCAGAAAGCCGGGCGGAACGCTGTGGGGATGGCGGGTCCGGCAAGCAGGGGCGACGATGTGATGCAGCGTGATGGTGACAGTGTGCGTTTGAGAGAACTGCTTGCGAGCGGCGTCGCCAGTATCGCGTTGCTGGTGTCGACGGCGGCTGCCGCCCAGGATGGCAGCGCCACGAAGCTCGAAAAGATCGAAGTGCAGGCACAGGGCGCACGCGACGAAGCCACGGGGCCCGTTGACGGCTACGTCGCCAAGGCCACGACGACGGGCTCGAAGTCAGCCACGCCGCTTACCGAAATTCCCCAATCCGTCTCCGTCATCGGTCGCGATGAACTCGACGATCGCGGCGTGGTCAACAAGGTCGACGAGGCCCTGCGCTACACGCCCGGTGTCACCACTGAGCCTTTCGGCACCGATGCGGATACGGACTGGTTCTATATCCGCGGCTTCGATGCGACGCAGACCGGCGTGTTCCTCGACGGTCTGACGCTCTTCAGCTTTGGCTTCGGCGGTTTCCAGATCGATCCCTTCATGCTTGAGCGGGTCGAGGTGCTGAAGGGCCCCGCTTCGGTGCTCTACGGCGGCGCCAACCCCGGTGGTATCATCAACCTGATCAGCAAGCGGCCGCTCGATGAACCGCTCTACTACACCGAGATCGGCATCAACAGCGAAGGCAATGCCTTCACCGGCTTCGACATCAACGACAGGCTGACCGACGATGGCACCATCCGGTACCGCGTCACCGGCAAGGTTTCGGGCGGGGACACCTACACCGACTTCTCGAACGATCTGCGCGGCGTCATCATTCCGCAGATCACCTACGCCCCGGACGATGCGACGAGCCTGACGGTTTACGGCGTTCTGCAGGGCCTCGACCAGGTGCATGTCGGCAACGGCTTTCTGCCCTATCTCGGCACGGTCGTCGATGCGCCCTTCGGCAAGATCGATCGCGATGCCTTTTACGGCGAACCGGATCTGGACACGGGCACCTATGTCCAGCAGATGATCGGCTACGAGGCCAAGCATGAGCTTGAAAGCGGCTGGAGCCTGACGCAGAACGCCCGCTACAGCCACCTCTACAAGCACGAGGCTGGGCCCTATACCTTCGGCTGGGTGGGCGGTGCGCCGACCGGACCGGATTATCTGCTCAATCGGATCGGCTTCGAGGCGACGTCCAAGGTCGACACCTTTGCGATCGACAATCGCGCCGAGAACGAATTCGACCTCGGCGGTGCGAACCATGCGTTCCTCGCCGGTCTCGATTACAAGTACTATCGCCTCGACCATATTCAGGCCTGCTGCGGCGCAACGCCGATCAGCGCCACCGATCCGGTCTATGGCGTGCCGCAGAACCCGAACTTCGTCTATCTCGACCAGGTCGTCAGGCAGCAGCAGGTCGGTCTCTACGTCCAGGATCAGATCCGCTTCGGCGGCGGCTGGCTCGTCACCCTCAACGGTCGCTACGACTATGTCGATACGGTTTCGAAAGCGGCCATCGGAACGAGCTTCGATTCGAACGACGGCGCGCTTAGCGGCCGTGCCGGCCTTGCCTATGAGTTCGACAATGGCGTGACGCCCTATGTCAGCGTCGCGACCTTCTTCAGCCCTCTTGTCGGAACGCGAACGACCGATGCGAGCGATCCGTTGAATCCCGCCAAGCTTGCGCCCCTGCAGCCGGAAGAAGGCTATCAGTACGAGGCCGGGGTCAAGTACGAGCCGAGCTTCGTCGATGGCCTGTTCACTGCGTCGGTGTTCCAGATCACCAAGCAGAACGTCTCGGTCCCCGTGCCCGGTTTCTTCGTCAACGCGCAGCTTGGCGAGGTCCAGTCGACCGGCGTCGAGCTCGAGGGCAAGGTCAACATCAGCAATGACTGGAAGGTGATCGGTGGGTTTTCCTATACGGATCTTGAGGTTACCGAAGAACTCGACGCCAGCCTGATCGGCAAGTCGCCGGTCATCGTGCCGGGAACGCAGGCGTCGCTATGGCTCGACTACACCGTGCCCTCGAGCGCGCTTGAGGGACTGAGCGTTGGTGCCGGCGTCAGATACCAGGGTGAATCCTGGGCCGACGCAGCCAATACGCGGAAAGTACCCGCCGCCGCATTGATCGACGCGGCAATCCGCTACGAGAAGAACGATTGGGCGGCATCGCTCAACGTCTCCAACCTCTTCGACAAGGAATATGTGAAGGGGTGCCAGGGGCTATCGGTTTGCGGATATGGCGAAAGCCGGACGCTGACCTTGAAGCTCAGCAAGAAATGGTAATGCTGACTGAAACAGTATAGTTTATATGGACCGTTCGGGACCGGCCGTGGTCGGCCCGGATCCGCACTCAGCCCTCAGGAAACGAACCGTTGTCGTCACCGCTGCTTGCCCTTTCCGATGTCCGCCATTCCATTGGTTCGAAGCGCATTCTGGCGGGGATCGATCTCTCGCTTGAAGCCGGCAGGATCTATGGACTGGTCGGTCCGAACGGATCGGGAAAGAGCACGCTGCTTAAGATCCTTGCCCGCCAGCTGACGGCGGAGAGTGGCCGCATCCTGCTGGAGGGCAAGGAATTTGGCGACTGGCCTGGGCGGGCCTTCGCCCGCAAGATCGCCTATATGCCGCAATTCACGCCCGCGACCGACGGGATGACGGTGCGCGAACTCATCTCGCTTGGCCGCTTCCCCTGGCACGGCACGCTTGGCCGTTTCACTGCGCATGACCGGTCTCTGGTCGATGCGGCGATTGCGCGCACCGAGCTCGGCGATTTTGCCGACCGCCCGGTCGCCAACATGTCCGGGGGCGAGAGGCAACGTGCCTGGATTGCGATGATGCTGGCGCAGGATGCCCGTTGCCTGCTGCTGGACGAGCCGACGTCGGCGCTCGACCTCGCGCATCAGTCGTCGATGTTATCGCTTCTGCAATCGCTTGCGAGGGAACGGCAGCTTACCATCGTCATCGTGCTTCATGACATCAATCTCGCCGCGCGCCACTGCGACGAACTCTTCGCTCTGAATGCGGGACGCATCGCCCATCGCGGCGGGCCGGATGCCATCATGCAGAACGATGTGCTGCAGGCAATCTTCGGTGTTCAGATGGGCGTATTTGCCCATCCGGCGACCGGCAGCCCCGTCAGTTACCTGCTTTGATGCGTATGACCGGTAGGGGACTTGCACGACGGGAGTTTCTCGCACTCGGTGCCGCGGCCACCCTGCTGCCGCGTAGCCTTCGCGCGCAAACGGGCGTCCGGGTGGCGACGCTCGACTGGGCGCTTCTGGAAACCCTGCTGGCGATCGGGGCCAATGTCGTCGCCGCGACGGAACTTTTGCAGTTTCGCGAGGTTGCCGTCAAACCCGAGATCCCCGCAGGGGTCGCCGATCTCGGCCTGCGCGGCACGCCGAATTTCGAGGCCTTGCGGCTGGCGGCGCCCGATCTCATCGTCAACTCCAATTTCTATCAGTGGGCAAACGAACGCATGTCGCAGATCGCCCCGGTCGAGACCCACTCGGTCTATGTCCCAGGGCAATCTCCCTATGCGCTGTCGGAAAGCGCCGCCCTCGCGCTCGGCCAACGGTTGAAGCTCGACAGCGCCAGGCGCTTCGTCGATGGGGCAAGGGCCGAGCTGGAACGGTTGCGTCATCGGCTCGGAGGCGGCGATGGCAGAGCCGTCATGCCGATCAATCTCGGCGACGCCCGACACTTCCGCGCCTTTGGCGCCGACAGCGTCTTCGGCGATGTGCTGGCGCGGCTCGGCCTCGAAAATGCGTGGAAGGATGTCACCAGCTATTCCGCAAACGCTCCGGTCGGGATCGAGGCCCTGGCCGCCGCCCCGGACGCCTGGATCATTCTCATTCCGCCGCATCCGCTCGATGCGCTTCGAAGGCTTGAACAAAGCGCCTTCTGGAATGTTCTGCCGGCGGTGGCGGGCGGGCGCGTGCTGACGCTCGGCCCGGTCAATCCCTATGGCGCACTTCCCGCCGCGTTGCGCTTTGCCAATCTGCTGGTCGAAGGAATGCTCAATGCACGGAACGGTTAGGTGTCGCGCCGTCCTTCCGGGTCGGCCCCTGGCAAACTGGGCGCGCGCCGGCGTTGCACTTGTCTGCATCTGCGCGGTTGCCCTGGTTCTTCTGACACGTCCGCAGGCGCCGGGCAGCGCCGAGCTTGCCGCCAGGCTCGACCAGCTCTACCTCTGGCACAGCCTGCTGCCGCGCCTCGTCGTGGCGATCGTTGTCGGTGCTTCGCTCGGCCTTTCCGGTGTGCTGCTGCAACGTATCCTGCGCAATCCGATTGCCGATGCGTCGACGCTCGGGATAGCGTCGGGCTCCGAGCTCGCCCTGACTGCGGTGGTCGGTCTTGCGCCTGCGGCTCTGGACGTCTCGCGGGAGTGGGTCGCTTTCTCAGGCGGGATTGCCACCGTTGCCATCGTCGTCGGCCTCAACTGGCGACGTGGGCTCGACCCGGTGGCCGTTGCCTTGTCCGGCATGATGGTTGGCCTTATGGCATCGGCGCTTGCGGTTGCAATCATCCTGGCGCGGGGCGAATACGCCATGTCGATCTTCATCTGGGGGGCGGGATCGCTTGCGCAACAGGACTGGAGCACGGCGCTATCGCTTGCACCGCGGTTTGTTGTCGGCCTCGCCATCGCCTCTATGTTCCTGCGGCCGCTGACCTTGCTTGGCCTCGACGATGCCGGCGCCTCGAGCCTCGGGCTTTCTGTCAATTTCGCCCGTCTCGGCGTGCTGACCCTGGCCGTCTGGTTGTCGGCGTCCGTCACCGCGGAAGTCGGCGTCATCGGTTTCCTTGGTCTGGCCGCGCCCGCAATCGCCCGGATGCTGGGTGCCCGCTCCATGAAGCAGATGATCGTTGCGGCGCCGCTTTCCGGTGCCGCACTATTGCTCGTCACCGACTGCGCGATGCAACTTCTGTCTCCGGGTTTTTCCGATCTCGCACCGGCCGGCGCTACCGTCGCCTTGCTCGGTGGACCCGTTCTGCTTTTCCTGTTGTCGCGCCTGCGCGGACCTCTCGGGGTGCCTGGGCGCGTTGCTGCGGCTCCGACGCGTCCGCTTCGCCGCCCTCATCTGGCGTTGGCGTTGCTTGCAGCAGGCGTCGTCCTTTTGGTGCTGGGCGCTCTCGTCATCGGCCGAGATGCCGGTGGCTGGATGGTTGCGACCGGACACCTGCTTGAGGACCTGCTTGTCTTTCGCGGTCCGCGCACGGTCGCAGCCGGCGCTGCGGGCGCCATGCTGGCCGCCGCCGGTTTCCTGATGCAGAAGATGACGGGAAACCCGGTCGCAAGCCCGGAGGTGCTGGGTGTCAGTGCCGGCACCGGCGCAGGACTGACGATCGCGCTGCTCTTTGCGCCATTGGCCGCACCGCCGATCATGCTCACGGGCATGGCGCTCGGCGGCTTTGCGGCCTTCCTCATGATGCTCGCCATCAGTGCACAGAGCCGCTTCAGCCCTGAGCGCTTGCTGCTGGCGGGTGTGGCGATCGGAGCCTTCTCGATGACGCTGGTGACGGTCGTGCTATCGAGCGGCGGTATGCGCGGCTTCGTCCTTTTGACCTGGCTTTCCGGGTCGACCAATCGCGTCGGCGCCTTCGAAGCCTGGATCGCCGTCGTCTCGGCGATCGCCCTCATCGCGCCGCTGCCGTTCTTCGCGCGCTGGCTCGCCATCCTGCCGCTCGGCGACGACGCAGGTCGTGCGCTCGGTCTGGCGCTCGGCCGCTGCCGTTTGCTGATCGCGCTGTTCGCAGCGCTGCTGACGGCCATCTCCTGCTTCATCGTCGGCCCACTCAGCCTTATCGGACTGGTGGCTCCGCATGTCGCCCGGCTGCTCGGTTTTCAGCGCGTCCTTCAGCATCTGGCCGCGAGCATCCTGCTGGGGGCAGGGCTGCTTGCCGGCGCCGACTGGCTGTCGCGGCTGATCATCTATCCCTACCAGTTGCCCGTCGGGCTCTTGGCCTCGCTGGTCGGCGGGCCATACCTCATCTGGCTACTCAATCGTACGGAGAAACGCGCATGACCGTCGGGGGCTGGGCATCCCCGTCGGGGATCGTCGCGTTTGATGACGTCGACTGCCCGGATGCGAAGACACTGGCCAGCGTGCAAACGGCTTCCAGGGAGAGTTAGGGTCTAACGCCTACCGGTCTCTGAAGAAAAACTGTCGCCAAAAGCAGACGAAGCGCTTAATCCGCTCGCAATCGGCATCGGCTAGTGTTCATCCAATGAGAATCAACGCGATTACAAACTGGGCCTACGGCGTCACGGTCCTCCTGACCGGACTATCCGGTGTGGCGTTCATCCTGTCGACGAACAGTGCGATCGAGGAGCGGCAGGCGGCCGAGCAGCATCTTGTGCTCGATACGCTTGGCGAGGATCTCGCGCTCGGCGCGGAGGAGCGAAGCGATGCCGCCCGCCTTTACGTGATGCGTGGCGATCTGCGCCACCTCGAACGCTTCCATGGCAAGGAAGAGGAAGAGCGTACCCACGAGGCGGCGATCAGAAACGTGCGGGAATTCGGAGCGTCACCGGCCGAACTCGCGGCGCTCCAGGAGGTCGAGCGCGAGGCGGAGGCCCTCGACAAGATCGAGGTGGCGGCGATCGCTGCCTATCAGAAGGGCGATCAGGCGGCCGCGCAACAGATGCTCTTCGGTCCGGAGCACGACCGTCTCCAGACCGCGTTGCTTGAAACGGTGGTCCGCTTCCGCGAACTGACCAAGGCCAGAACCGGTGCGGCGCTGGAACAGGCGAAGGAACGGAGCGACTGGTTCGGCATCGCCGCCAGGACCATGCTCGCCATGACCGCGGCGCTCTTCCTCGGCGTCCTTTATTTCGTGCTCAAGCGGCGCGTCGCCATGCCGCTCGTGCGCATGACGGGCATCGTGACGCGGCTCGCCAAGCAGGATTACGCGGTGGAAGTCCCGCTCGACCGCCGTCGTGACGAGATCGGCGAGATGAACGAGGCGATCCATATCTTTCGTACGAACGGGCTTGAGCGGGATCGGCTCGATGCCGAGCGGCGGCTGGACCAGCAGACCAAGGACTTGATCCTGCAGATGATGCACCGGCTGCAGGCGTGCCAGATCCAAGAGGAACTGGCCGAAGTCGTGGCACGGTTCGCGCCGCAGATCTTCCCCAACCTTGCCGGCCACCTCTATGTGCTGAACGACAACAGGATGTCGCTGACGCTTGTCGGCACCTGGCTCGACCCGCAGCATTCGGCCGATACCTTTCCGTCAAGTGCCTGCTGGGGGCTGCGCCGAGGCAGGCCGCATGTCAGCAACGGTGGGCAGAGCGATATCGCCTGCCAGCATCTGGGCGAGAGCGATGTCGCCGGGCTGTGCGTGCCGTTGACGGCGCAAGGCGACACGATCGGGCTGCTTTATTTCGAGGAGCGCTCGCCCGAGCAGCCGGCCGTCGAGACGTCACGGCTTTATCTCGAGCTGATCGCGGAAAACATCGGTCTGGCCGTCGCCAACCTGCAGCTGCGCGAGAAGCTGACCAACCTGGCGGTCCGCGATGCGCTGACGGGGCTCCTCAACCGGCGCTGCCTCGATGAGGCCTTGAACAAGCAATTGCGGGAACAGGCGGGCCGGCCGCTCGTCTGCCTCATGATCGATATCGATCATTTCAAGCGCTTCAACGACGAGTTCGGCCACGACGCCGGCGACGTGGTGATGCAGTATGTTGCCCAGATCATGCTCGACGCGGCCGGCGAGCTGGGAACCACCTATCGTTTCGGTGGCGAAGAGTTCACGATGCTTCTGCCTGAAATGAGCGAGGCGGCAGGCTTCGAGTTCGCCGAACGCCTGCGCGACAAGATCGGCACGACGCCGCTTTCCCACCGCGGCCGCATCCTCGGCTCCGTTTCTGTGTCGATCGGCATTGCGTCGTCGCCGCGCGAAGGCACGATGGCAACGCTTCTGACGCGGGCCGATGCCGCCTTGCTCGACGCCAAGGCGCGGGGGCGGAACATGACGGTGTGCTCGTCGGGCCTGGTCGTCACCTAAAGCATTTACTGGAAAAGTGCGAAGCGGATTCCGTGAGTAAATGCGTAAAAACAAAGAGATAGTGCGTTTCTGTGACGCCGTTCAGGACGGAATACTCCAGAAAGCGATTGCCGTGGCGGTTTTCTGCCGCCCTTGCTGAAAGACGAACCCCGCCTGCCGGCGGGGTTCGCTTTAGCTGGAATGGACCGTCACTGTTTAGATCCAGACGGTTCGACCCTCGCCTTCGCAGCCGAGCGCACGCAGAATGCTGAGCGGAATGCCGATCATGGTTTCGTGGCCGGCCGAAAGCAGGAACGAGGCAGTCTGCGGTTCGCGATAGGCAAGGATCTCTTCGCGGGAGGCTCTGGTATAGATGCCGCGCAGGGCGCGTACACAGCCGCTGTGGGTCACGACCACGTGCGTGTTCTCGTGGTCGAGCGTCGCGAGCCAGGCGAGCAGGCGGGCGTCGAGCGTGGTCCGGCTTTCGCCGCCGGGCATGGCGTAGTCCCATGGCTCGGCGTTATGCGCCTGGTATTCATGCGCGAGCTCTCGCTCGATTTCATCGTGCGAGCGGCCCTCCCAGGAGCCGTAGGCCCTTTCCACCAACGCCTCGTCATGGGTGAATTGCTCGAAAGGAACAGACCAAGTGTCGGCAAGGATCGATGCCGTCTGGCGAGCGCGCCCGAGCGGGCTGACCCAGAATTTGAGCTTCGTCGCGCCGGCTATTCTTTCCGCCAGCCGCAGCCCGACGGCGAGCGCCTGGCGGACGCCGTTTGCCGTCAGCGGCGTATCCCGGCGGCCTTGCAGCCGACCGGCGACATTCCATTGGGTTTCGCCGTGACGGATGAGGATGATGTTGGGCAGAGGAGAGGTCATGACATGCTCGAGATTCTGCGGGCTGGCGTACCGGCCGGAATTGAAGAAGGAAGGGCACCCACCGGAGAATGGCCGGTGGATGCCCGGTTGCTCACTCGGCAAGCCAGAGCGCCGAGGACGGCTTGAGGCCGAGCGTCGTCGTCGCGCCGGTCTCGAGCAGGGCGTTGCCCGAATGGAACGGCGCGTCGATCAGTACCGTCGCCGTCCCGACCTGCACCCCATAGCGCACGGTGGCGCCCAGGAACTCGCGATGCGCGATGGTGCCGGTCAAGGCAACGGCACCTGGCTCCAGCGCACCGAGGGTCGCATATTGCGGCCGGAAGACGAGCTTGGCGCCCGCCGGTACCGTCGCACCCGCCGGGATCGGTATGGAGCCCGCTCCTGAAACCTCGAAGGTGCGCTGCGTACCGGAACCGGAGACGGTGCCGTCAAGGATATTGGCCGTGCCGAGGAAGTTGGCGACGAACAGGTTGGCAGGCTTCTCGTAGAGCCCCATCGGCGTTCCCACCTGCTGGATGCGCCCCTCGTTGAAGACGGCGATGCGATCGCAGACGGTGTTGGCTTCCTCCTGGTCGTGGGTGACGAAGATCGTCGTCAGCTTCAGCCGCTGCTGCAACTCGCGCAGCTCGCGCCGTACTTCGACGCGCATCTTGGCGTCGAGGTTGGAGAGCGGCTCGTCGAGCAGCAGTACCTTCGGCTCGATGGCGATGGTGCGGGCGAGCGCGACACGCTGCTGCTGTCCACCGGAAAGCTGCGACGGGCGCCGGTCGGCGAGATGTTTCAACCCGACGAGTTCGAGTGCCGCCTGAACCCGGCGTTCGACCTCGGCGCGGGGCAGGCGACGCTCCTCCAGCCCGAAGGCGACATTGGCGGCAACAGTCATATGCGGCCAGAGCGCATAGGACTGGAAGACCATGCCGATGTCACGCTTCCACGGCGGCATGTCGAGCACATCCTGGCCGCCGATGACGACTTTGCCCTGCCGGGCATTGTTGAAGCCGGCAATCAGCCTGAGAAGCGTGGTCTTGCCGCAGCCGGATGGGCCGAGAAAGGCGAAGAATTCGCCCGGCTGGATCTCGAGATTGATATCCTTCAGCACGTGAAGCGCGCCGTAGTAGAGATTGACGTCGCTGATGCTGATCGCCTTGGCGGGGCCGACCGATAGCGCGGCGCTGTTGATGTTGACAGTCATATTGTTCCTCCCGAGTTTCTATTTCGCCACGCCAAGCGCCTTCTGGCGGCGCTCGATGACGTAGTGCGAGAGCAGGGTGCAGAGCGCGACCATGATCACGGCGATGACACCGAGGGCTGCACCCGGGCCACGACCCGCCGGCGATTGCATGAAGACGTAAAGCCCGTAGGCGATCGGTGCGTCCGAGTTGCTCTGGATCAGCATCAGGGTTGCCGACAGCTCGACGGCGGCCGTCGAGAAGCTGGTGACGAAACCGGCGAGCAGGCCGCCGGTCATCAGCGGCAGGACGATGCGCCGGATCGTTCGCTGCTTGGTGGCGCCGAGGTTTTCAGCCGCCTCTTCCAGCGATTCCGAAACCTGCTGCAGTGCCGCGTAGCAGGCCCTGAGGGCGTAGGGCAGCCGGCGGATGGCGAGTGCCAGCACGACCATGACCCAGAGGGTCGCAAGCGGTGTGCCGTCCGGCAGCGTGATGCCGTAGAAGGTGCGGAGATAACCGATGCCGAGCACGACGCCGGGGATTGCCAGAGCGGCGGTCGCCGCCCAGTCGAGCCAGCGGCGGCCGACGACCTTGGTGCGCAGCACGAGATAGGCGATGGCGCCCCCGATGACGACGTCAATCATGCCCGCAAGGCTGGCATAGATCAGCGTGTTCTTGATGTAGAGCGAGCTTTCGCCGAACACCCGTCCGTAGTGGGCGACGGTGTAGGCGTCGGGAAGCGGGCTGAAGGACCACACCGTCGCAAGCGACAGCAGCAGGAGGCCGATATGCGGCGACAGCACGAGCAGCAGGATCAGGCCGACGACACCATAGGCGATGACGCTTTCGCCGCGGCTGAGCTTGCGGCGGGAAAGACCGCCGCCACCACGCTGCGTCGTCGAATAGTCCTTGCCGCGCATGGCGACCGCTGAAAGCCACATGGCGAAGATCGAGACGGCGATCAGGATGACCGAGATGACGTAGCCCATCGGATCGGTGAGCCCGACCGACGTGACGCGCAGGTAAGCCTGGGGCGCCAGCATGTCCTTGACGTTGAGAAGCAGTGGCGTTGCCAGGTCGTCGAAGACCTTGACGAAGACCAGCGACGCGCCGGCGAGATAGCCAGGCATCGCCAGCGGGAAGACGATGCGGCGGAACAGCCGGAAGCCCGACGAGCCGAGGTTCTGGGCAGCTTCTTCCATCGAGCGGTCGATGTTGCGCAGGCTGGTCGACAGATTGATGAGGATGAAGGGGAAATAGTGCAGCGACTGCACGAAGATGACGCCGTTCAGCCCTTCCATGAAGGGAATGCGGATGCCGAACCAGTCATTCAGGATGAGGTTGACGGTGCCGTTGCGGCCGAACAGCAGCTGCATGGCGACCGCGCCGACGAAAGGCGGCATGATCAGCGGTACGAAACCGAGCGTCTGGATGATCAGCGAGCCGCGGAAGTCGAAGCGCGTGGTCAAAACCGCGAGCGGCAGTGCGATGGCGCTCGCCCATACGACCGACATCCCGGAGACGTAGACGGAGTTGAAGAACGACCGCCGGAAGAGGTCGGTGTTGAAGAAATCGACGAAGTTGACGATCGTCAGCGCGCCGGTGCCCTTCTCGGTGAAGGCCGTGTAGATGACCGTACCGGCCGGGATGACCAGAAAGATGGCGAGGAAAAGCGCGATCAGGGAGATCGCAAAGATCTGTCCGGGCTTGGCCGAAACGCGTCTTATGGGAATGGATTGAACGAGCGCCATGGGCAGACTCCGAATTGTGGTCGGCAAGCCTGACGCGTTTACAGAGCCGCGTACCTCTCGATCACGAGGGTCGCAACAACGCTTTCGACTGCTGGACGGCGTGCCTCCGGATCGATTCCGATCTCCGGGAGCTCGCCTGCAGGCGCGTCAGGCTTGGCGATGACATGAGTTTTCGGGGATGGCCGCCCGCCCCGGGGCAGGCGGCCTCTTGGATCCGATGTCAGTCGACGAGGGCCAGCGCTTCTTCGGCCTTGGCCTTGGCAGCGGCGTACTTCTCGGTCGCAAAGGCGGCCCATTTCTGCTCGAGTTCCGCCTGGCGGGCGGTCTTTTCCTCACCACCGGTAAAGGCGTCACGGACCTGCTGGCTGGCAGCCTCTTCCGCCGTGATCGGCATGGCGGCGATCAGGGCGTGGGCTTCCGTCAGGAGCGCGCGGGCCGGCTGCTGCTCGTTGGCGGCAACGGCCTTTTCCGCTTCATGGATCGCCTTGGTGGCGCCCTTGATGTTGTCGAGCTGGAACGAGATCAGCTGGTCGTAGAGGGTATCGACGACATCGGTGCGCTTCTTCGATACGTCGGAATCAAACGTGATCATCGACTGGAAGCGCGGATCCTTGAACGGGTTCGGGAAGCCTTCCGGTGCCTTCTCGTAAAGCGCGGGGTTGATCGGCAGGCGACGGATCGCCGGTTCGAGCAGAACGGCCTGGCCTTTTTCCGAGAGCAGGTAGTTGACGAAGGCTTCGGCGCCGGCCTGGTTCGGCGCATTGGCGACGATGCCGATGTTGGCCGGAACGACTGTTGTGACCGAGGGATAGGCGAAGCTGACCGGGAAGCCGCTCGCCTGCGCCGAGAAGGCGAAGAAGTCGATGACGATGCCGATACCGGTCTGGCCGGAGTTAACGGCGTCAGGCACGCCGAAGGAGCGCTCGGTCACCTGCTGCAGGTTGCCGCCGATCCCCTTCAGCGTCGCCCAGCCCTTGTCCCAGCCTTCGCCCTGCAGGATCGTTTCGATCGTCAGATGGGTCGTGCCCGAACGCGAGGGCGCGGCAATCGCGATGTGATCGTGGTATTCCGGCTTGGTCAGGTCGCTCCACTCGACCGGCTTCGGCAGGTCGTTGGCTTCAAGGTAGCGGTCGTTCGACATGATGCCGTAACCCGACGCGGCAAAGCCGAAGTAGTAACCGTCCTTGTCGTTGACCGGATAGGAGCCGACCTTTTCGGGAAGGCCGGTGACCGAAGGGCTGAACTTGGCGAGCAGTTCGCGGCTCTTGAGGCTGTCAAACGCATCCGGGGCCGATGCCCAGAACAGATCGACCTGGTTGTTCGCCTTGATCTCATCGATGTACTTGACGCCCGAGCTCGTGCTCTTGTTCTGGACGTCGAGGGTGAAGCCGGGGTTGGCGGCCTCAAAACCCGCCTTGAACGGATCGGTCACGTCTTTGGAAAACGACGTCACGATCGTGACTTTCCCGCCGTCCTGGGCGTGGACCGTCACAACGAAGGCAGCCGACATCAACATCGCCGCAGCAATGGTCTTCAACATAGGTATCTCCTCCCAATAGGGACACCGAGCGTTTGGTGTCCGATCTATCGAGAGCAAGCGCCGTGCCAGACTGAAAACAGCAGGAGGTCAGGGGTTCATGGCTGCCTGATGGGTAAAGACGGTAACAATCTAGCAGAATGGCCGGGTCAAATCGGTAACATCAGCCGGCCTCGCCATCGTTCTGGGCGGCGATATCGAACTTGCGCATCTTGAGGTAAAGCGTCTTGCGGGAGATGCCGAGCGCATCGGCGGTTGCCCCAACGCGGCCGTCGTGCCTGGCCAGGCTGTCGAGAAGGATGGCGCGCTCAAGCCGGTCCATCTGCACCTCCAGAGTCTCGCGGCTTTGCGCTGCCCGGTCGCTATCGCGGTGGTCTTCAAGCCCGAGCACGAAGCGTTCCGCGACGTTGCGCAGCTCGCGAACGTTGCCCGGCCATGACCTGCCATTGAGTTCGGTCAGAAGCTCGGCACTCACGCGTGGCGGCGTGCGGCCCTGTCGTTTGGCGGCGAGCCCCAGAAAATGCTGGAACAAGAGGCCGACGTCGCCCTTGCGTTGGGCGAGCGGCGGCAGCTCCACACGGGCGATGTCGAGGCGATAGGCGAGGTCTTCCCGGAAATCGCCCTTCTTCGCGGCCTCGTGCAGATCCGCTTTCGTCGCCGCCACGACGCGCATGTCGACCGGTAGCTCGACGTTGGAGCCGAGCCGTTCGATGACGCGCTCCTGCAGCACGCGCAGCAGCCGCACCTGGGCTGCAAGCGGCATCGATTCGATCTCGTCGAGAAACAGCGTGCCGCCGTCGGCGTATTCGATCTTGCCGATGCGCTTTTCGCGCGCGCCGGTAAAGGCGCCGGCTTCATGGCCGAAGAGTTCGGATTCCAGCATGGTTTCGGGAATGGCACCGCAATTGACGGCGACGAAACGCCCCTTGCGCCCGCTGAAATCGTGGAGCGCGCGTGCCGTCACTTCCTTGCCGGTACCGGTATCGCCGATGATGAGCGCGTCGGTCGCCGCCGCAGCGATGCGCTTCAATTTTTCCCGCAGGGCAACCATCGGCGTGGAATGTCCGATCAGGCGCGTTTCCCAGCCGTCGTCCTCCACCGACAGCCGCAGCCGCCGGTTTTCGAGCAGCAGGCGGCGATGGTCCCGGGCGCGGCGCACGGTTTCGATCAGATGCACCGGATCGGCGGGCTTCTCCAGAAAATCCCAGGCGCCGTCGCGCATGGCGCGAAGAGCCATGGGAATGTCGCCGTGCCCGGACATCAGGATGATTGGGATTTCCTGATCGATCTTGCGCACGGCGGCGACCAAGTCGAAACCATCGTGATCCGGCATGCGTACATCGGAAACGATGACGGCGCGGCTGTCGGCGCGAAGGCCGGCGAGCGCCGATGCCACCGAACCGTGCGGCGCTACGTTGAAGTCTTCCAACTCGAGCACCTGACAGCAGGCTTCAAGCACGCTGGCATCGTCGTCGATGAGGATGATATCCGGGTCCAACGTCATTGCGGGCCTTTCAGGGATACGAGGAATTGCGTGCCATGCGCACTGGTTTCAAGGATCGAGATCTCGCCACCGAAGTCCTTGACGATGTTGTAGGAAATGGAGAGGCCGAGCCCGAGGCCGGAACCAACCGGCTTGGTGGTGAAGAACGGGTCGAAAACCGCGCCGATGTCGGCAGCAGCAATGCCGCCCCCGGTATCGCCGACGATCAACCGGGCATCGGTGCCGACCTGTCCGATCGTCGCGTTCACCTGCCGCATGGGCCTGCCTTTGACGGCGTCCAATGCGTTGCTAATGAGATTGACCGCCACCTGCTCGAGCCGTACCGGCTCGGCCATCACCATGACCGCCGTGTCCTCCGGCAGGCGCAGTTGCATCTCGACAGCCTCTTCCTCGAAACGGTGCTCGAGCAGGCTGAGGGCGTCACGGACGGCGGCCGCGAGGTTGACGGGCCGCAACTGCGCGTCAGGTCGGCGTGCAAAGCGACGGATATGGCTGATCTGGTCAGCCATGCGTCCGGTCAATCCCTTCATCTTGTCGAGATTGAGCACCGCCTGCTCGCCCTTGCCGCGCCCGATCAAGGTCGTGGCACTATGGATGTGCGCCCGAAGGGCTGCCAGCGGCTGGTTGAGCTCATGGCCGATGCCGGCCGCCATCTGCCCGAGAGCCGCGAGCTTTGCCGACTGGATCAGCTCGTCGCGCGTCTGGCGAAACAGGACCAGGGCATGGGCAAGATCGCCGAGCTCGTCTGCTTCGGGTGAGGGGATCGCGGTTGCCGGACGCCCGCTGCTGATCGCACCGGCGGCTGCCGACAGCAGCCGGATGCGCGCCAGAAGATTGCGGTAGACGTAGAAGAAGCCGATCGCGGTTGCGAGCAGCACCGAAAGAATGGCGATGGCGACGAGCAGGCTGCGCCCGGTTTCGATAGCCGCGGCGGCACGCTGTGCGGCGGCGGCGGCACTGGCCTCGATCGCCACCACTTCGGTTTCGATCCGGCGTCCGAGGTCGTCCACCAGGCGGCCGTTCTGGCTGGCGAGCTCGGAGAGTTTTGCCGCCTCGATCATTTCCGAGCGCTTGCGATTGGGAATGCCCGTCAGCACGTCAGACTGGTCAAGAATACGGCGTGCCAGCTGGCGAACGGTGATGCTGTCCGGCCAGTTCTCGAGGCTGGCGATGCGGCTTGCGAGTTCGTCGGCACTGTCGCCGAGGAAGGCGTTGGTTTCCTGGATTTCCTCTTGCGTGGTGGCGTTGACGAGCCGGCCGATCAACCCCGTCGCCAGGTTTGCCTGCGATACGGCCGTCAGCAACGCCTCGCTCTTTTGCTGTTCCGCGAGCGCTGCCGCCCCGTGCCCATTGCGGGTCTCGGCTTCGATGTTGAAGCGAATATCGTCGACGAGCGGGTCAGCTTCCTCAAGGAGGTCTGCCTGGACCCACCGCAGTTCGTCGATGTCAGAGCGCATCGCCTCGCGAAGGGTGAAGCGCTTGCCGGCAGCAAGGTCGATCTTGTCGAGGTTCTCGCCGATCGCCTCGGCGAGCGGCAGCAGATCGGTTGCATCCGACTTCGCGCCGCTTTCCCCAAGCAGCGATCGAAGGGTGAGCAGGCTTGCCGCGTAGTTGCTGCGGATCTCGTTGTACTCGGAACGCGTCTCGGCACCGGCGAGAACCGTCGTAACCGAACCGATGTCGGCGCCCGCCTTCGACAGCCGGGAGGCGAAAGCGAGTTGCGGCATCTGGTCTTCCGCGATCCGCGACAGTTCGCCGGACAGCCGCTCATAGGACAGCCAGCCGACAAGGCAGGCGCCGACGGCGAGCCCGACGATCGCGACGAAGGCCAGGACGAGCCGCGCACCGATGCCGAACCGCCAGCGGCGCGCGGCGGAAGCAGGGGCCATGGGTGGGTTCATTATTGCCGCCATGGCTGCAGATCTGCCGCCGGTCGTCCGACGGAGGACAGAAGCATTTCGGCTGTCGCCAGATTCCGCTCGATCGTGGCGCGCAACCTCTGCGTCAGCGCGGTATGCGCCGGCGAGCGGGCAATGCTGCGCGGCCACTCGGCCTTGAGGGATTCGTCGGCGTTTTCGACGTCGCTTGCCGAAAGCGGCGGCGTGCCCAGCAGACGCCGGGCTCTCGCAAGCATGCTGCGCTGCTGCGCATCCTCGATCTCGGTTGCTTCCAGGTCCGCTACCCTCTTCCAAAGCCGGGCAAGTGTCGCCCGGCGGCGCACGATATAGTCGTCGAAGATCAGGTTGACGAGACCATAACGTCGTGCCGACAGCGCCGCGTCGAAACCGCTGTATTTCAACAGGCCGTCACCGCTTTCCTGCGGTAGCAGGCCCTTGTTGAGCGCCGGGTTGAGGGGAATGCGGGCCACGGCCGGCAGCAACAGCACCCTCTGGCCGTCTTCCGACAGAACGAAATCGATGAACCGCTCGGCAGCTCGAACATTGCGCGCCCGTGAGAGGATCGCGATGCTGGCCGGCACGAACACGGTGTCGGGCGGCAGGATGAACACGTTGCCCGCATCGGCGAAATCAGGTGCATTGGCGAGGAAATCGATGGTGATGCCGATGCTGAAGCGCCTTTGGGCGACACCGGATGCAACACCGAAACTGCGGGCCGTGACGGTCGACAGATTACCGCCGAGCTGGGACAGCATCGCCCAGCCTTTTTCCCATCCATAGGTCTGCAGCAAGGCTTCGACGATCAGATGCGTCGTGCCCGACCGCGAGGGGGTGGTGATGCCGATCTGACCGGAATAGACGGGCTTCAGCAGGTCCTGCCAGTCTCGTGGCACCGGCAGCTTGTTCTGAGCGAGATAGGACTGATTGTAGACGAAGCCGTATCCGGAGAGAGCAAAGCCCAGGTAATAGCCCTCGGGATCGTTGACCGGATAGCCGAAGACTTTTTCGGCAGCCCCGGTGTGGCGCGGCGCAATCGGGCGCAGATCGCCGCTGCGCTTCAACAGCTCGAAAGCATCGGCGGCCGAGGCCCAGAATATGTCGGCCGGGACATCGGCTTTTTCCATGACGAAGCGCGTCGCGCTTGCCGTGTTGCGCTGAACGATCGACATGCGGATATCAGGGTTCGCGGTCTCGAACGCCTGCCGAAACGGCTCGAAGAACGACGGCGGATACGAGGTGACGACCACCAGATCCTGTTTTTCGGCCGCCTGCGCAGCGGACACGAGCATGGTGACGCAGGCAAGAGCCAGCAGCCGCAATGCCGCAAGAATGACGAACCGGACCTTCAACACTTCACGCCACCACGACCAGCGCCTGCTCTCTTTGGGAAGCATGCGCGCGCGGTCCCTCCCTCGTTGCCGTCATCCCGCGGGTTGATCCCGCCATCGGCCGACGGTTTACTCTGCTATGAAGACCGTGTCGCCGTAAACCCTGACGCGGCCTGTACACTGTTGCAAACGAGCCGCACCGGTTGTGCTTTGGCGGCATGGCTAGATTTCCTCGCTTGGCGGTTGCGGGCGATTCGCCTATAACCCGACTTCCGGCAACAGATCAGGGAGGTTTCAGATGCCAGCTTATTCTTTCTCCCTACGGGGCGGCGTGCAGTTCTGAAGTAGACGCTTGAGAGCATTCGCGCTCTTTAGCTGTTCAAGTCAGGACCTGTTTCGCTGACTTTGGTCTTCCCTTGATGCGGAAGCTACCAATCCATTGATGCCGATCGGAAAACCGTTTCCCTTTCTCGGCATGTTTCATTGACTAGAATTTTGAGGCCAGTGCTTTTGGCATTGGGCAATCGTTATGGCTTTTACTCGTTTCGCCTTGCGCGGCGGCGCGTTCCGCAGCGTTCTCGGTTTTACCTGGGTCCATTGGAAGCGCCAGCCGCTTCGCCTTTGCTTCATCCTCGGCGCCGTTCTGTTTTCGACGCTCGCGGATGTCTTGACGCCGCTTTACTCCGGTCGGCTTGTCGACGCGGTCGTGACCGGTGCTGCCTCGGACCAGGTGGCCTGGGATGCGGCACTTGCAGCGTTCTGGACGATGACGGCCCTGTCGCTCGGTGCCATCATTTTCCGGCATATTACCTTCATGGGTGTCGTCGATCTGACGCTCAAGATGATGTCCGACATCGCCTCGGCGGCCTTTTTCCGCATCCAGCGGTTCTCGTCCGATTGGCATGCCAACAGCTTTGCCGGCTCGACGGTGCGCAAGGTGACGCGCGGCATGTGGGCGCTGGATCTGCTGAACGACACGCTGCTGATTGCGCTGTTTCCGTCGGTCATCATGCTGGTCGGCTCGACCGCTCTGATGGCGTGGTACTGGCCGATGATGGGTGTCATCATCGGCGTGGGCTCGCTCATCTTCATCGCTGCAACGGTCACGTTGTCGCTGGGCTACGTCGCGCCTATGGCGCGCCTGGCCAACAGCTGGGACACCAAGCTCGGCGGTTCGCTTGCCGATGCCGTCAGCTGCAACAACGTCGTGAAGGGCTTCGGGGCGGAAAAGCGCGAGGATGCCCGGCTGGTCAAGGTGCTGGCCAAATGGCGGGACCGCACGGGCCGGACCTGGGTGCGCGGAACGGTGAACGGAACGACGCAGGGCGCGCTGTTGCTCGTTCTCCGCGCGGCGGTCATCGGCTTTGCGCTGTTCCTCTGGTCGCGCGGACAGGCAACGGCGGGCGATATCACCTTCGTGCTGACCTCCTTCTTCATCCTGCAGGGCTACCTGCGTGAAGTGGGCATGCACATCCGCAACCTGCAGCGATCCGTCAACGATATGGAAGAGCTGGTGGACATCCACGCCCAGCCGCTCGGTATCGAAGACAGGGCCGATGCAAAGCCGATCCGCATCACCGATGGCCGCATCGAATTCAACGATGTGACCTTCCATTACGGCGCCCATCGCAAGCCGCTCTACGATCGGTTCTCGGTGACTATACCGGCGGGGGAGCGTGTCGGTCTTGTTGGACACTCCGGCTCGGGCAAGACGACCTTCGTCAAGCTGATCCAGCGGCTGCACGACCTGAAGTCCGGCCAGATCCGGATCGACGGTCAGGATATCGCCGGCGTTGCCCAGGCTTCGCTGCGCCAGCAGATCGCGATCGTCCAGCAGGAGCCGATCCTGTTCCACCGGTCGCTTGCGGAGAACATCGCCTATGCCAGGCCGACGGCCACGCAAGCGGAGATCGAGAAGGCGGCAAAGCTTGCGAGCGCCCACGACTTCATCACGGCGCTGCCGAAAGGTTACGGCACGCTGGTGGGCGAACGTGGGGTCAAGCTTTCGGGCGGCGAGCGCCAGCGCATCGCCATCGCCCGGGCCTTCCTGGCAGATGCACCGATCCTCATTCTGGACGAGGCGACCTCGAGCCTCGATTCGGAATCGGAAGTGCTGATCCAGCAGGCGATGGAGCGGTTGATGCTGGGGCGCACAACCCTGGTGATCGCGCACCGGCTGTCGACCGTGCGCGCGCTCGACCGGTTGCTGGTGTTCAGCCACGGCCGCATCGCCGAGGAGGGCACGCACGAGGCGCTGATCCGCCTCGACGGCGGCATCTACCGGGGGCTGTTCGAGCGGCAGGCGCTGGAACTGACCAAGGGCCTCGTGCTCAACGACGGCTGAGGTCAGGCGCAAGCCGCAAACGGTGAAATGCACGGACGCCGGTACCTACTGCATAATTCCTTAAATCGGAATCGATTTAAGGACAAAATTATGCAGCAGCTCAAAGTGTTACAGCGACCTTTGCGCGTCTAGATAGACGCGCGGCGCTGTAAGTGTGCCGGCGTCTTGCGTTTCGCTTTCCTTGGCCGGGGCGCCATCGATGCCGCCTTGTGAATGCGACACCTAGCGGTGCAGCCATGCGTCGATGCCGCGCGCCGCGGCGCGGCCGGTGGCGAAACAGGCGGTGAGCAGATAGCCGCCGGTCGGCGCTTCCCAGTCGATCATCTCGCCGGCGACGAAAATGCCCGGCAGCGCCTTCAGCATGTAGGCGTCATCCATGGTGCTCCAACGCACACCGCCTGCCGATGAAATCGCCTCGGCGATGGGGCGGGGACGAAGAACGGCAATTGGCAGTGACTTGATGAGTTCGGCAAGCGCCTTCGGATCGGCGCGTGGCGCCTCGGGGGCAATCTCGCGCAGCAGCGCCGACTTGACCCCCGCGAGCCCAGCGCCTTTGCGCAGGCGATTGGAAAAGCTCATCTTGCTGTCCTGGCGCGCAAGGTCCTTGGCCAGCCGGTCGCCGGTTCGTCCGGGGACGAGATCGATCTGCAACGCAGCAGTCCCCTGCGTCTGCAGGGGGTCGCGCAAATGTGCCGCATGGGCATAGACGAGGCTGCCCTCGATGCCGTGACGGGTGATGACGAATTCGCCGGGGATCGTCCCCGCCTTTGAAGTGGCGGTTACGGATTTCAGCGCTTCGCCGCCAAAACGTTCGCTAAACGGAGCGCTCCAGTCGACATCGAAACCGCAATTGGCGGGGCGGAACTCGGCGACGTCGGCACCCACGTCATTCAAAACCGCCAGCCAGCCGGCATCGGACCCCAGCCGCGGATAGCTGGCGCCGCCGAGCGCTAGAAGCGTGGCATCGCTGTGCACGACCTTACGCCCATCCGGTGTGTCGAAGACCAGTGCCCGGCCGTCAAAGCCCGTCCATCGATGCCGTGTCAGGATCTGGACTCCCTGCGCATCCAGCCGCCTGATCCAGGCGCGCAGGAGCGGCGAGGCCTTCATCGCCTTTGGAAAGACCCGGCCGGACGAGCCGACGAAGGTTTCCGTCCCGAGACCCTCCGCCCAGGCGCGCACATCCGCGGGTGTGAAGGCGTCGAGCGCTGCGCGCAATCGCTCTGATGAGGCCCCGAAGCGATCTGCAAAGCGCTGGAAATCTTCGGAATGGGTGATGTTGAGGCCCGATTTTCCGGCCAGCAGAAACTTGCGCGCAACGGTCGGCATGCTGTCGTAAACCGTCACCGAATGGTTCTGCAGAGACAGGATCTCCGCCGCCATCAGCCCGCTCGGCCCGCCGCCGATGATCGCGATTTCGCTTCGTTTCATGCGCCCGTCCGGCATCCGATTCCGTTGCGGCCACTCTTGGCCCGTCAGGACGTCTCGCGCAAGGCGGCGTGAGCGGCCACTTCAATGCCGGGTCGGAGCATCCAGACGTTTCTCGAGCCAGATGCTGTAGCGCGAGCCGGTGAAACAGATGACGAAATAGACGGCCGCGGCAAAGACATAGGCTTCGGTATGGAAGCCGAGCCATGTCTGATCCGTGGCCGAGGTCTTGGCCGCATTCAGGAGGTCGTAGATGCCGATCACCGCCAGCAGCGATGTGTTGAGAACGATGCCGATCGAAAGATTGACGATCGCCGGGATGACGGCGCGAAGCGCCTGGGGGAGGACGACGAGGCGGATCGTCTGGATATAGCCAAGACCAAGCGAAAGCGCTGCTTCCCGCTGTCCCCAGGGCACAACCTGCAGCCCGGCGCGGATGACTTCGGCGAGATAGGCCGAGAAGAACAGCGTCACGCCGATCTGCGCGCGCAACAGCTTGTCGATGGCAGCGCCGCTCGGCAGGGCGAGGGGAACAATCAGCATGGCGACATAAAGCACGGCGATCATCGGCACGCCGCGCAGCGTCTCGATGAATGCGATCGCGAGCGTCCGGATAATGCCCATGCTCGATTGCCGGGCGAGCGCCAACAGAAGCGCGATCGGAAACGCGAAGGCCAGGCCGGCGATCGAGACGACCAGTGTGATCGGCAGTCCGCCCCAGTTGTTGGTCGATACCTGAGGCGGCGTCAGCGTTCCCGCCATCAGCAGCCAGCTCAAGGCGAGTGCTGCGATCCACACCGGCACCAACCGGAAACTCCAGAAACGTGGAAGGGCAGACAGCACCAGCAAGGCGAGTACGGTTGCAACGACAAGGGCCGGCCGCCATTGCAGGTCCGGTGGAAAGAACGCGAAGAGGATGAAACGCAGCTTGGCGCCGATGAAGGCCCAGCAGGCACCGGCGCCGTCAACCGCGCAATCCTTTGCCGTTCCCGTCCAGACGGCGTCGATGACCGCCCAGCGCAAGAGCGGATGGAATAGCCAGGCAAAGGCGCCGAGAGCGGCAAGCGTGATGAGGCTGTTGCCCCAGCCGCCGAAAAGACCGCTCCGCCAGCGATGCCAATCCGGCGCGACCGGTGGCGGCAATTCGATGTGGCTCATCGCCGTGCCTCCCCGCGCAGGACGATGCGCCGGTTATAGAGGTTCATCAGTGCGGAGACCGAAAGGCTCAGTGTGAGATAGACGGCGGCGATGATGCAGATCGATTCGAGTGCCTGGCCGGTGGTGTTCGCGGTGGTATTGGCGACGCTGACGATATCGGGATAGCCGATCGCGACGGCGAGGCTGGAGTTCTTCGTCAGGTCGAGAAAGCTCGAGATCATCAGTGGCGTGATGACACGCAGCGCCTGCGGCAGGACGACGAGGCGGATGATCTGCGCGGGTTTCAAGCCCAGCGCACGTGCGGCTTCCCATTGGCCCGATTTCACCGACTGGATGCCGCTGCGGACGATTTCGGAAATCGAGGCGGACGCGTTGACGACGAGGCCGATCAAAAGCGCAAAGAACTCCGGCGTCAGCGAGAGGCCGCCTTTGATGTTGAAGCCGCCTTTGGCCGGCAAATCGATGGTGGCGGCAAGGCCGAAAGAGGTGAGCGCGAGAGTGCAGATGACAAGCGAGCCGAGCACGGTCATGGTTGCCTTCGGCATGTAGAAGGCCGCACCTGTCAGCAGGTGCCGGGCGAGCGACAGCGACGCATAGGCCGTCAGCAGGATGGCAGGCAGCCAGATCGCCCAAGAGACCCCCTGCAGCGAGACGGAAGGGACATAGACGCCGCGATTGCTGAGATAGACGCTTTCCAGGAAGACATAGGCGCCGCGTGGCGGCGGCAGCGCGTGGATGATCGCGCTCCAGAGGAAGAGCTGCAGCAGCAGCGGCGTGTTGCGCAGCAGTTCGACATAGGTGTGCACGAAAGTTGCCAGCAGCACGTTGCCCGACAACCGGGCGATGCCGAGCGCAACGCCGAGAACAGTCGCGAGTACGCAGCCGACGATGGCGACCTTGATGGTGTTGGCAAGGCCCGCCGCAAGTGCGCGGGCGTACGTGTCTCCCGCCGAATAGGGCAGTACCGTCTCGCCGATTTCGAAATTCGCCTGATGGAAGAGGAAACCGAAATCCGGAGAGAGACCCGTGCGTTGCATGCTGTCGACGGTGTTGGAGCCGAAAAGCGCGAAGATCGCAAGCACGCCGGCAAACAGGAAGATCTGCCCAAAGGGCGAAGGACCGAGCCAGGTGCTTAAGCGGGAGGGAAGTCCGGGCCCTTTCGGGCCCGGTCGAAAAGTGGATGTCATCGCAGATACCGGCAAAGGTTCAACGGAACGGCGGCGAATAGAGAAGGCCGCCGGCGGTCCAGGGCTGGTTGTAGCCGCGGTCGAAGTTGAGCGGCGTGCCTTTGCCGACGTTGCGGTCGAAGATCTCGCCGTAGTTTCCGACCGCCTTGACGATGTTATAGGCGAACTTCGGATCGAGGCCGATGGCTTCGCCGAGCGATGGATCGACGCCGAGGAAGCGCTTGATGCCCGGGTCTTCGCTGGCGAGGAAGCTGTCGACATTCTTCTGGGTGATGCCGAATTCTTCCGCTTGGATCGTGGCGTAGACGGTCCAATTGACGATCTCCAGCCATTGGTCGTCGCCGGCGCGAATGGCCGGTGCCAGCGGCTCCTTCGACAGGCGCTCGGGCAGAAGGACGTAGTCGTCCGGCTTGGAAAGCTGCGTGCGTTTGGCGGCAAGGTCGGTGGCGTCCTGGGTGAGCGCATCGACACGGCCGGAATCGAGTGCCTTCAGGAATTCGCCCGTTTCCTCGATCGTCACAGGCGTGAAGGCCTTGTCGGTCTTGCGGAAGAAATCGGCGATGTTCAGTTCGCCGGTCGTGCCGCTCTGCACACCGATCGTTGCGCCGTCGAGCTCCTCGCCCTTGGCGACGCCGAGATCCTTGCGCACCAGCAGGCCCTGGCCGTCGTAGAAAACCACCGGACCGAAATGGAAGCCGAGCTTGAACGCTCTGGTCACCGTCTGGGTGACGCCGGAGAGCAGAATGTCGAACTCACCCGATTGCAGGGCGGGCAGTCGCTGCTGCGGTGAAGAGTTGGTGAACTCGACTTTCTCGGCATCGTTGAAGACGGTGACCGCCAGTGCCCGACCGAAATCGACGAAGAAACCCTGCCAGCGGCCGCCGCTATCGGGCGTGAAGAAGCCCGGAGTCGTGCCGACGCCCACTTTGATAATCCCGCGTGCCTTGATCTTGTCGAGAGTTTCACCCGCAAGTGCTGAAGAGGCGATCAGGGCGGCCGTCAGCGCCGCCGTTACCGCAAATGCCCTTGTGAAAAATCTGCTTCCGATAGAATTTCGCTGCATGAAGAGGCTCCTGGCCGTGATGTTCGTCCGTCGCGCCGCCCGTCAAATCCGGAGCCGCAACTGACATCAGTTTTAAATCTATAGAAATTATAGAATAGGGATGATTGTGCGGAATCCGTGCCATTTTGGAAAGAAATTTCCGATCTGAACGGAAAATCGCGCCAATGTCCCATGTCCTGCACTTCGGCTCTTGGTGGTGAGACGAGAGGGGCAGCTCCTCTTTCTCTTTCGAAGAGAAGCCCTGAAGCTTTGGTCGCAGCAAGGCAGGCGAAGATGCCACGAACGAAGAGAAGAAGCGTAAGGCCCCAACCGCGACAGAAGCTGACATGGCACAGTTTAAAGCCCGGGCCGGCCATGCAATAATTTCGTCAGATTTTGCGGACACCTAGCTTCCGCCCATGTGGTCCATTATCTCGTAGGCGATGCAGCTGTTTTCCGAAAAGTGGTGGGAGAAGATCAGATGGGGCACGCCGACCTCGGTCGCGCTGCACCTGCTCGTGATCTTCCTCGTGCTGTTTCGCTTGCCGCATGAAACGCCCAAGCCGAAGGGCGAACAGAGCATCAGCGTCGAAATCGTATCTCCACCCCAACCCAAGCAGGAGGAGAAGCCCAAGCAGGAGGCTCAGCCGAAGAAGGAACAGCCGAAGCCACAGCCGGCTCCCGCTCGTCAGCAGCCGCAGGCCTTCGAATCGGCCGCCGCCAAGACCAAGCAGGAGGCCAAGGTCGCTCAGCTTCCGCCGACTGCGAAAGCCGAGAAGAAGGATGTGGTGAACGAGCCGAAGAAGGCGGCTGCGGCTGATGCCGCGGAGAAGGCAGAGAAAGAAGAGGCGAAGGCGCAGAAGCAGCCGCAGACCGAAGAGCGCGCGCCGCAGCAGCTTGCCGTCCTGTCGAGCACCGCCAACGGCGAGAAAAACGCTGCTGAAAAGAAGCCGGCTGCCGAGGCGGATGCCGACAAGGCGCCGCCGAAATCCGATCCGGTGCCGGTGCGCAAACCCGCCGATGGCAAGGAAAAAAGCGAAGAAGCCGAGGGCAGGGCCGAGGCAAAGGCGAAATTGCCGTCCGACAGGTTCGTCGAGGCTAAGGAGCTGTTCTCGGCCAAATCGATAGCCGATCCGCGCGTCAAGCAGGCGATGGGCCAGCTGCCGGTCAAGAAGCGTATCCTCCAGCTCTGCAGCATCGAAGCCCTGGAGCAGATCCGCCACCAGCGGCCAAAGGATTTTCCGGATATGCTCGTGCCCTTCGGGCCATCCGGCGGGTTTATCGGCAAAGATCAGATCGATGCGAGCGGCGGCGCCTATCGCAGCAAGGGCAACTGGTACGACGTCGACTTCAAGTGCGAGGTCGATCTCGAGACGGTCGAGGTTATCTCGTTCAGCTATGCGATCGGCGGCATCGTGCCGGAGATGGCCTGGAAGAGCCGCAAGCTGCCGACAAACTAGACCTGTTTTGTCGGGGCGTCGGAGGTCTGCGGCCACGATGGGCAAAGACGTATCCCACCGTCTTGCGGACTTCTCATAGAACTATTCCATTTTTGAGATGCCGTTTTGTCGCGGGGAAGAGTAGCTTCCAGCCAAACAAGGCGACGGTCGTTTGCGGCGGATCGCCACCTGGCAGCACGGGGAAAAGGCTACATGTCGGCAAACACGCGTCAAAGGCTTCGCGATCTCGGAGTCCGTCCCGGCGTTTACGAGACCGGTTCGTTGAACGCGATCACCGATGTCGTCGGCGTTGCCGTTGGCCACGCGACCGTCATCGAGGGCGACAGGATCCGCACTGGTGCCACCGCCATCCTTCCCCACCCGGGCAATCTGTTCCAGGACAAGGTGCCGGCGGCGCTCGCGGTGCTGAACGGTTTCGGCAAGTTCGTCGGTTCGACCCAGATCGCCGAGTTGGGCGAGCTCGAAACCCCTGTCGTTCTCACCAATACGCTGGCGACCGGGCGGGCGATCGAGGCGATCAACCGCTTTACGCTGGCCCAGCCGGGCAACGAAAAGGTCGTGTCGCTCAACGCGGTCGTCGGCGAGACCAATGATTCCAGGCTGAACGATATCCGCGCCGGTCGCCCGACGATCGATGAGATCGGCAAGGCACTTGCCGCCGCGACGCCCGGCCCGGTCGAGGAGGGTGCCATCGGCGCCGGCACCGGCACGGTCGCCTTCGGTCTCAAGGGTGGGATCGGCACCAGTTCGCGCCGCGTCAAGACCGCGGGCGAAACCTTTATAGTCGGCGTGCTGGTGCAGTCCAATTATGGCGGCCGCCTGCTCATCTGCGGCCAGCCCTACGATGCGCCTTCCGGCCATGATCGCGACGGTTCCATCGTCATCGTCGTCGCCACCGACGCGCCGTTGTCGTCGCGCAACCTCAAGCGTCTGGCCGAGCGCGCCTTCGGCGGCCTTGCCCGCACCGGTGCCGCCCTCAGCAACGGTTCCGGCGACTATGCGCTGGCATTCTCGACTGCGGAAGCCGTCCGTCGCACCCGCGAACGGCGCGCAGCGATCGCCAGCTATCCTGACCTCCCGAACGACCTGATGTCGCCGCTGTTCGAAGCGACGATCGAGGCGACCGAAGAGGCGATCCTCAATTCGCTGGTCGCGGCGCAATCCACGAGCGGCTTCAATGCCGCCACCGGTAAGGCCAGTTCGGTGGAAGCGATCTCGCTCGACCGGCTCGCGGCCCACAAAGCCTCCTGAATTCTTTTCCCTCAGACGGAGTTACCATGCCCAACCCGACCGGCCGTATCGTTTATCTGAACGGCGAGTTCGTTTCCGAGAATGCGGCGCATCTCTCGATTTTCGACCGCGGTTTCCTGTTCGGCGACGGGATCTATGAAGTGACCGCCGTGCTTGAAGGCAAGCTCATCGACAGCGCGCTGCACATGGCGCGGCTCGAACGCTCCGCCCGCGAGATCGACGTGCCGCTTCCGGTGTCCGTTTCCGAGATCGTCGAGATCGAGCGCCGACTGGTGCGCGAAAACAACCTCGTCGAGGGCGTGGTCTACCTGCAGCTGACACGGGGCGCCGAGGATCGCAACTTCCTGTTTTCAGGCGAGATCAAGCCGACGCTGCTGCTCTTCACCCAGGTCAAGACGCTCGAACATGTGGCCGCCGTGGACAGGGGTGTTTCCGTCAAGTCGGTCGCCGACCAGCGCTGGGCGCGACGCGATATCAAGAGCGTGTGTCTCTTGCCGCAGGTGATGGCGAAGCGTATCGCCAGGGCCGAAGGCTGCGACGAAGCCTGGATGATCGAGGACGGTTTTGTGACCGAAGGCGCCTCTTCGACTGCCTATATCGTCACCGACGACGGCAGGATCGTTACCCGCGGCAACAGCAATGCGACGCTGCCCGGCTGCACGCGACTTGCCGCATTGGAGCTGGCGCGAGAGCAGGGGCTTACGATCGAGGAACGGCCGTTTTCGCTCGATGAGGCGCTCGGCGCCCGCGAGGCCTGCCTGACGAGCGCGTCGAACTTTATCGTTTCGGTGACGCGCATCGACGGCAAGCCTGTCGGCGACGGCATGCCCGGGCCGATGGTCAAGCGATTGCGTGAACTCTACCTGGAGAATGCTCGCCGCACCGCGATCTAGCGGCCGGTTTGTGTGAGCGCTGGTCGGTGGCATACGAGCCTGAAGCGCTTCCTGACGAAAACCGCGTCGCACTTTTCCCGAAGATGCTTTAGGCAACCGCCTCCTGCGATTGCCAGATGCGCCCGACGACGGGGCGCCGGTTGTCCTTGGCGCGGTAGAGCCGGATTTCCACGCTGATATCCCAACGGGGATCGGCGGCACGCACCAGCGCGCCGGTCGCAAGCTCCGTGGTCATCAGGCTTTCCGGCACCCAGGCGATGCCCCAGCCGGCCTGCGCCATCGCCTTCAGGCCGACAGACATGCTGCCTTCATGCACCCGCTGAAAAGGCGGCAGGTCAGCGCCGACCAACTCCCCCAGCAACTGGCCGAAGAAAGACGATTTCTCGTAGCTGATATGGGGGAAGGGCTTTGCACCGCCTTCCAGCAGGTGCGCGGCCGCCCCGGTTTCATCAGGTGCCGAAACCGGAATGATCTTTTCGTGGCCGAGCGAGCGGTGTTCGAACGCCTGTGGATCCAGGAGCAGCGGCACCTGGGTATGGGCATAGGTCAGGAGGAAATCGCATGAGCCGTCGACCAGCGAATTGAGGTTCTCCTCCATGCTGCCGGAATCCGGGCGCAGCCGCGAGAAGACCGGGCCGGCCTTTTTGTTGATCCGGTTCATCCAGTCGGGAAAGAAGGTGAAGGAGAGCGTGTGGAGCGCGGTCACCTTGATCGTCTTGGCGTCCGAGCCCTCTTCCTTCTGCAGGTTGCGCCGCGATTGATAGAGGTGCTTGAGGGTCTCCTGCGCCACCGGCACGAATTTCTGACCCGCCTCGGTCAGCCGCGAGGGGTAGGTGGCGCGGTCGACCAGGCTCGCGCCAACCCAGGCCTCTAGCTGCTTGATCCGGCGGCTGAAGGCGGATTGGGTGACGTGCCGTTCGTCGGCTGCCTTTGAAAAATTGAGCGTGCTCGCCAGCGCCAGAAAGTCTTCGAGCCACTTGATTTCCAAAGCATGCACTCCTGAAAAGCGTCACTTACCGCCTTGCAGCGGCAACCTGACCCCTTTTAGGCACAGTTCGACTGGCTTCAAGAAAAATCAGGTCCGACGGCGGTATTCCATCATCCGCGCGCGGCTGAGCACGAGTTCCACCCTGTTGTCGTCGAGGGCATGAAGGCAGACCCGTTTCGTCCACGGCCCATCATGGAGCGTGAAAAGGAAGCGGCCGTTGCCGAGCGCCGTCAGCGGCATCGCATGGCGCACCGGACCAACCCCCATCAGCACCGCCCCATCGCGGATCTCGAACTCGGCCCCCTCCGGGGATTGCCACGTTCCAGCAAACGATGCCGGCACCGCGTGTTCCTTGGTGACGGGCAGGAACCGCCGCGCTGCATGGCCCGCCTCGCCGACGAGCGCCGACCCCTCCAGTCGCAACCGCATCGGCGAGGAGGCCGAGCGCGAGGAAACCCAGTCGTCGCCGTCATCGTAGAGCGTGTCGTCGGCATCGAGATAGGTGCAGGCGCTGCCCTTGATCTCGAGCCACCACGGACCTTGCTCCGTTGCATAGAGGCCGTCGGGAACGCCGGTTGCCGGTTTCGGCAGCGGCAAGCCGGTCAGCGCCGCCATGCTTTCGAGTGCGATCTTGTTGCCGTCCGTGTCCTCGCGGTTGGAGACGATGACGAAGCCCGACCGGCTTTCCGGGGCGAGCAGGAAGTAGGCCTTGTAGCCGGGGTGTGAACCGCCGTGACCGACGAAGCTACGGTCACCAAGCGTCGACAGGCGCAGGCCAAGGCTGTAGCCGCTCGGCCTGCCATCCGCCAGGAAGCGTGTCGCCTGCAGCCTCTCCAGCAAACCTTCGTATCGGCCTCGCCCCGCCATCAATGCTTGCAGCCAGGCAGCGAGCGCATTGGTGCTTCCGGTCAGACTGCCCGAAGCGGAGATATGCAGGCCGGCGGCGGAAAGCTGCCAGCGTTCGCCGTTGTACCAATAGCCCGGCACCAGCCCGGCGACCGGATCGTTCCAGACATCGGGCGCCTTGAACGTGACGCCCAGCGGCCCGGCGACTTCGTTCTGGATGAAATCATCGAAGGCAAAGCCCTTACGCTCCAGTGCCGCCTCGACGAGGCGATAGCCGCTGTTGGAGTAGGAGACTTCGCTGCCGGGATCGAAATTCAGCCGCCGCAAACGCGCCAGAAATGCCAGAAGTGGTGCGGCCTGGGTTTCCGTGTAGACGGAGAGGCCGAGCAGCGACAGGCATTCGCGCGTGTCCGGCAGGCCGCCGCTCATGTCGAGCGCCTGGCCGACCGTCACGTCGGCAAGCGGCGAGGCAAGTTCGGGCAGATGTTGCCCAAGCCGGTCGTCGAGCTTGATGATGTCGTCATGGCCGAGAACCATTGCGCAGAAGAAATGCTTGGTGACCGAGGCATAACGAACGACGCTTTCGGCCGAGAACGGCGCGAGCGTCGCCAGGCTTTCGACGCCGCGCGCATGCGAAAAGCGGATGCCGCTCTCATCGAAACCGACGATGGCGCCGCCCGGTTCGTTCTCGGCCCACTGCTTGGCGAAACCTTCGGCGGTGGCGGATGCGGCGTGCCAATCGAAATGTACCGGCATGTTGTCTTCCATTGTGTTTGTTGTCACGACAGGGACGAGGTCAGGCGGGCTCTTCCAGCCCGACGCTCAGCATACGCAGTTCCGTCGTATGGGCATGGCTTGTCTTGCCCGCTCGAAGGTCCTGTGCACTCAGTTGCTCCACCATTTCGCCATTCAGCATGACGCCGACCTGACCACAGAGATGGGCGATCACGGCGAGGTTGTGGCTGACCAGAATGTAGGTGAGGTTTCGCGCTTCGCGAAGGTCGGACAAAAGGTTGAGGATTTCCGCCTGCACCGAAACGTCGAGCGCGCTCGTCGGTTCGTCGAGCAGCAGCACCTGCGGATCGGCGATCAGCGCCCGGGCGATCGCCACCCGCTGGCGCTGGCCGCCGGAAAGCTGGTGGGGAAACCGGAACCGGGCCGCCTGCGGCAGCGCCACGTCGGAAAGCGCCTGGACGATGCGCTTGTCGATGTTGTCCATGCGGTGCACCAGCGGCAATTCGCTGAGAATGCGGTCGATCGTCTGGCGCGGGTGCAAAGAGCCGTAAGGGTCCTGGAATACCATCTGCACCCGGCGGAAGAATCCCGACGGACGCTTCAGCGCAGCCGCCTCTCCACCAAAGGCGATGCGGCCTTCCCAACTTTCGTTGAGTCCGGCCATTGCCCTGAGGATCGTGGACTTGCCCGAGCCGCTTTCGCCGACGATGCCGAAGCTGTCGCCCTTCCTCACCGAAAACGACACACCTTTGACGACCTCGCGGTCGCCGAATTTGATGCGGAGATTTTCAACGTCGATCATGCAGTGAGCCACGATGCATCGCGGTTGAGAACAGGCAGCCGGTCCCTGGGATGCGTAAGGGAAGGCATGCAGTTGAGGAGCCCCTTCGTGTAGGGGTGACGGGCGTTCAGCAGGTCCGAGGCTTTCAGTTCCTCCATGACCCGCCCGGAATACATCACCGCGACGCGATCGCAGAAATGCGAAACGAGCGGCAGGTCGTGGCTGATCAGAATGAGGCCCATGTTGCGCTCGGAGACCAGCTCCTCGATCAGCCGCAGGATTTCTGCCTGCACGGTCGCGTCGAGCGCACTCGTCGGTTCGTCGGCGATCAGGAGTTCCGGATCAGGCGCCAGCATCATGGCGATCATCACCCGCTGGCCCATGCCGCCCGAGACCTCGTGCGGGTAGGCGGCGGCGACTTCGCGCGGGTTGCGGATCTTTACCTGGTCGAGAAGATGGATCGCCGCTTCGAGCGCTTGCCTCTTGCTGCCGCCCTTGTGGGCGCGCCAGGCTTCTGCCACCTGCCGGCCGATGTTCATCACCGGGTTCAGCGAGTATTTGGGATCCTGCAGGATGAAGCCCGCCCGCTTGCCCCGGATCTGACGCATCTGCTTTTCCGAAGCGCTCAGCACATCGACGCCGTCGAAGGAAAGCCGATCGGCGGAAATCAAGGCATTCGCGGGCAGCAGCTTCATCAGCGCCCGCGCCGTCAGGCTCTTGCCCGAGCCGGATTCACCGACGATGCCGAGTTTCTCCGCACCGAGCGAAAGCGACACGCCGCGCACCGCCTCGAACCGGGAAGAGCGGTTCTCGAAGGCGATGCGAAGGTTTCTGATATCAACCAGCATGGCTCAGTCTCCCTTCGGATCGAGCACATCGCGCAATCCGTCGCCGAGAAAGTTGAAGGCGAGCGACACCAGGAAGATCGCGATGCCGGGGACGGTTGCGACCCACCATTGCTCGAAGATGAAGCGTTTGGCCGTGGCGATCATCGCGCCCCATTCCGGCGACGGCGGCTGTGCGCCCATGCCGAGGAAGCCGAGGCTTGCGGCGGTGATGATGATCGAGCTCATGTCGAGCGTGATGCGCACGATCAGGCTCGGCACGCAGAGCGGCGCTGCATGGCGCATGATGATGCGCCAGGGCGAAGCACCGGTCAGCCGGCAGGCGGCGATGAAATCGCTGCGGCGCACGGTCATGGTTTCGGCGCGGGCCAGGCGCGCATAGGGCGGCCAGGCGGTGAGCGCGATGGCGAGAACGGCGCTTTCGACGCCCGGCTTCAGCGCCGCGACGAAGGCAAGTGCCAGAATGAGCCGCGGGAAGGCGAGGAACACGTCGGTTACCCGCATGAGCACCGTATCGACGATGCCGCCGAAATAGCCGGCGATGCAGCCGACGGCAAGGCCGATCGGCGCAACCAGGACAACCACCGCGACGACCATGCCGAGCGTCACGCGGCCGCCGTAGAGGATGCGCGAGAAGATGTCACGGCCGAGCTCGTCTGTACCGAGCCAGTGCGCCGCATTCGGGGCGGCAAGCCGGTTTGTCAGATCCTGGATCGCCGGGTCGTGCGGCGCCAGCACCGGCGCAAGCACGGCGAGCAGGGCGAAGACGAGGATGATCGTCAGTCCGATCATCGCCAGCGGGTTGGACTTGAGTTTCAGCCAGATGCGATAGCGGTGGCCCCAGGAGGCCTGGGTGCGCGAGGCGGGCGTTTCATCCAGCGCCCAGTTTCGAAAGGTCGTAAGCATCATCGGACGCGGGGATCCAGTACACGATAGAGAAGGTCGGCGATGAGGTTGAGGCCGACATAGATGAGGCCGATCAGCAGCGTTGCTCCGACCACCGGGTTCATGTCGGCGTTCATCAGCGACACCGTCAGATACTGGCCGAGGCCCGGCCAGCTGAACACCGTTTCGGTGACGACGGCACCTTCGAGAAGCCCGGCATAGGTCAGCGCCAGAACCGTCACCAGCTGCACGGCAACGGTCGGGAAGGCGTGGCTCCAGATGACTGTCGAAGCGGACAGTCCCTTGGCGCGCGCGGTGATGACGAACTCGCCCTTCAGCGCATCGACCATGAAGGCCCGGGTCATGCGGGTGATATAGGCCATGCTGAAATAGGCGAGGATACAGACCGGCTGCGCCATATGCGCGACGGCGTCACGGAAGGCATCCCAGTCGCCTGATATCAGCGTGTCGATCGTCAAAAGGCCGGTGATGGGATCGATCATGCCGTCGAAGATTATATCCTGACGGCCGGGTCCCGGCGCCAGGCCAAGCGTGGCGTAGAAGATCAAGAGCGAGATCAGCGACAGCATGAAGACCGGAACGGAGTGACCGGCAAGGCAGACGACGCGGATTGCCTGATCGACGAATTTGCCCTGCCGGACGGCGGCCCAGACGCCGAGCGGAATACCGATTACTGCCGACAAAAGCAGCGCCGCCGTTGCCAGCTCCAGCGTTGCGGGGAAGAACCGGGCGATATCGGTCGAAACCGGATTGCGCGTCAGGATCGACATGCCGAGATCGCCGTGCAGCAACTGCCAGAGATAGCGGAAGAACTGCACGATCAGCGGCTGGTCCAGACCCATCTCGATGCGGGCGCGGGTGATCACCGCCTCGGAGGCGTTGTCGCCGACCGCGGCGATCACCGGGTCGACCGGCATGACGCGCCCGATCATGAACGTGACGATCGTCAGGCCGAGCAGCGTCAGGAAGACGCTGCTCAACGTGGTGGAAAAGCTTCTGATACGTTTGTTCAAGCCTTGGACGCCTCTGCATAGGAGTGGGAGTCCGACAGCGTGCCGAGCCGGATGCCGGCAACGGCCTTGCGGCAGGCGGCCGTGGTCGTTGTCTGCAGCATGAAGGCGAAGGGGCTGTGCGCCATATGGGCGCGCTGCAGCTCCTCGTAAAGCGCGATGCGCTTTGCCGGGTCCTTCTCGTCGCGGGCGGCCTCGGCCTTCTTCGCCATCTCGGCATCCTGCCAGGACGAGCGCCACAGGAAGGGCCGCGACTTGGCATCATCCGAATTGTCGGGGTTGATGTTGAACACGTCGGCATTGGCGTGCGGGTCGAAATAGTCCGATCCCCAGGCCGAAAGCGCCATCTGATGCTCGCGTGCGCGCATCTTGGTCAGCACCTGGCGGTTTTCGGCGGCCTGCAGCTGCACGCGGATGCCGATTTCGGCGAGGTTTGCCTGGATCGCCTGCGCCAGATCCGGATAGGGCTGTGCCGAATAATGATCCATGACGATGTCGAAACCGGCTTCGAGGCCAGCTTCGGCCATCAGCGCCTTGGCCTTGGCCACGTCTTTGACGAACGGCGCATCGTTGACAACGCCCGGATAGCCTTCGGGCAGGAAGCTCTGGTGGATCTTGTGGGTGAGGGGCACGATGTTTTCCTGCATGCCCTTGTAGTCGAGTGCATGCTTGATCGCCTGCCAGACCTCAGGCTTTGCGAGGTTCGCCTGCTTCTGGTTGAGCGAGATCAACACGAGCGAGGCGACGCCCTTGCGAACGAGCGTGTAGTTCTCGTCGCCCTGCAGGGTGCGCAGCTGCTCGGAGCTAAGGTTGCGGGCGATATCGACGTCGCCCTTCTGCAGCATCAGGAGCTGCGACGACGGGTCGGCGACATGGCGCAGGATGATGCGCTTGATATTGCCCTTGTAGGGGCCATTCGGATTGACCGTCAGCGCGACGCTCTCGCTCGGCTTCCAGGATTGCAGCGCGAATTCGCCCGAACCGGCGGTGTTCTTCTGCAGCCAGGCATTGCCGAGGTCGCCGTCGACTTCATTTTCGAGTGCCACCTTCTTTTCGACGATGCTGCCGACATTGGCCGAGAGGCAGTAGAGCAGGAAGGCGAGCGATGCCGGCTGCTCGAGCGTGAGGCGAAGCGTCGAGCCGTCGACGGCGACGATGCGCTCCTCGACATTTTCGGGCGTGAAGCCGAACTGGGCGATGATGAAGGCCGGGCCCTTGTTCATCTTGATGGCGCGCTGCAGCGAGAAGGCCGCATCTTCCGCCGTCACCGGCGCGCCGCTGGCAAAGGTGGCGCCGGTGCGAAGCTTGAAGGTGAAGACCTTGCTGTCCGCATCCGTTTCCCAGGATTCGGCCAGGATCGGGTCGACCTTGTTGGCGTCGTCCAGGTTGGGGTGAACCAGCTTCTGGTAGATATTGCCGCAGATTTCGCTGCCGACCGCCTCGAAGCTCTCATGCGGATCGAGGCTCGTCATGTTGTCGAGCTGTTGAGCGACAACCAGGATGTCCTTCGGGGTGTCAGCGAAGGCCGGCACCAGGCTGACATAGGACAGAAACGGTACGGCAGCGCCGCCGATCAACAGGTTGCGTCTGGAAATCATCGGAAATATCCCCTTCTCGGACTTAACGTCATGCGAACGGCCGTTGTGAGGTTTTTTGACTTCACCTCACCCTCAGCCGTGTTCCCTTGTTAGGGCCCGGATTAAGCACAACATGGCTTGGTGCTACCAATTCCGATTTCGGCAGGGCCTATGCATGGTTTGCATTTGCGCCGATGGACGGCTTTCCCCTAGGTCTGTCAGGTGATTATGGTCGCGCGCGACGGCGAGCTGAGTCGTGCGCAGCCGGCCACCGTGGCCGGCAAAAAGATTGAAAGGCGATCCCCAGTTGACCACACAGGCGAAAATTCCGGTCTTCGATGGGCATAATGATGTGCTGTCGCGCTTGTGGCACTCGCGGCAGGCAGATGCAGAGGCCGGCTTCATAGACGGCGGCGGCAGCGGCCATATCGATCTCGTCAAGGCCGAGAATGGCGGGCTCGCCGGCGGTCTTTGCGCCGTCTATGTCGCGTCGCCCAACATGCAGAAGGATGCCAATGGCGATTTCGCAACGCCGGATCAACAGGATGCGCTAAAGAGCACGCTCGGCATGGCGAGCCTGCTCATGCGTCTGGAGCGGCAGGCAGGCGACCGTTTGAAGATCTGCCGCTCGGCAGCCGATATCCGTCAGGCGATCGCCGACGGCGTGTTCGCGTCGGTGCTGCACATCGAAGGTGTGGAAGCATTAGCCGCCGATCTTGATGCGCTTTACGTGCTGCACGCCGCCGGCCTGCGCACGCTTGGCCCGGTCTGGAGCCGGCCGAACATCTTTGCTTATGGGGTGCCGTTCCGTTTCCCGTCGTCGCCGGATATCGGTCCGGGCCTCACTGAAAGCGGCAAGGATCTGATCCGGGCCTGCAATGAGCTGCGCATCATGGTCGACCTGTCGCACATGAACGAACAGGGCTTCTGGGACATTGCGTCTCTTTCCAACGCGCCGCTGGTCGCCTCCCATTCCAATGTGCATGCGCTCTGCCCGCACAGCCGCAACCTCACGGATCGCCAGCTCGACGCGATCAAGGATACGGGCGGTCTCGCCGGCATCAATTTCGGCGTCTTGTTCCTGCGTTCGGACGGCATCAAGAACCCGGATACCAGCCTCGACCTTTTGGCGGATCATATCGACTACATCGCCAACCGCATCGGCATCGATCACGTCGCGCTCGGCTCGGACTTCGACGGCACTACGATCCCGGCGGCGATGCGAGACGCCGCCGACCTGCAGCTTCTGGTCGACCTGCTCCGCGAGCGCGGCTACGACGAGGCATCGCTGGCGAAAATCTGCCACGGCAACTGGATCCGGGTGCTCGAAACGACCTGGGGCGCATAAGGCAGATCACGCAGCGAGCCTTATCGGTTCGCTGCGATCGCTGCGCCTGCGTCGTCGAACAGCGATGAACTCGCCGCATCGATCCGGATGCCGACGGTCTCGCCGATGCGATAGGGCGTGTCGGCGGGCGCGCTGACATTGATCAGCCCGAGTTTGCCGGCGCGCACGAAGACACTGGTGTTGCCGCCGAGATATTCGCTGACCTCGATGGTGCCCCGGCAATCGCCGCTGTCGGGCGAGACCAGCGAGAGATGCTCGGGCCGGGCGCCGAGGTGCGCCGGCGCTGCCGGGCCGGACAGCGGCAATCGAATGCTGCCTTCGCCGGATAGATCGAGCCCATCTGCGCTGCGCCGGCAGGGCAGAAGGTTCATCTTCGGACTGCCGATGAACTGGGCGACGAACAGGTTTGCCGGCGTCTGATAGAGCGCCTGCGGGCTGCCCTGCTGCATGACGCGGCCGTCCTTCATCACCACGATCCTGTCGGCAAGCGTCATTGCCTCTACCTGGTCATGGGTGACGTAGATCATCGTCGCGCCGAGGGTGCGATGCAGCTTGGCGATTTCGAGCCGCATGTCGACGCGCAGCGCCGCGTCGAGGTTGGAGAGCGGCTCGTCGAAGAGAAAGCCGACCGGTTCGCGAACGATGGCTCGCCCGATCGCCACACGCTGGCGCTGGCCGCCTGACAATTCCTTGGGGTAGCGTTCGAGCAGGTGCGTGAGCTTCAATGTCTCGGCTGCAGCCTCGACCTTAGCCTTGATCCGGTCGGCAGGCAGCTTGGCAAGCTTGAGCCCGAAACCCATGTTGCGGCGAACCGTCATGTGCGGGTAGAGCGCGTAGGATTGGAACACCATGGCAAGCTTGCGCTCGACCGGTGAGACCGCGGTTACGTCGCGGCCGTCGATGAAGATCTGACCGGAGGTGGTTTCTTCCAACCCGGCGATCATCCGCAGCAGCGTGGATTTTCCGCAGCCGGACGGACCGACGATGACGACGAATTCGCCGTCGGCAATGTCGAGATCGAGCTCCCGGATGATCTCCAGATTGCCGTACTGCTTGCCGGCCTTTTTCAGCGAAATCGTAGCCATGGTTTTCTCCGAAATATGGGGTCAGCCCTTGACCGCGCCTGCCGTCATCGAGCCGCTGATCTGGCGATACATGATGAGGCCGAGCAGAACAGGCGGGAGTGCGCCGACGATCATGACGGCGGACGCCACGCCCCATTGAACGCCGCCGCCGCTGGCGGCGAAGAAGAACGAGGCGCCGACGGTGATCGGCACGGCCTTGGAGGTCGTCAGCATCAGGCCGAACAGGAACTCGTTCCAGGCCGTGATGAAGCCGAAGATCAGGCTGGTGACGATGGCCGGTCGGCAGACGGGGGCAATCACCCTGAAAAGGATCTGCGTCCGGCTGGCGCCATCCATGAGGGCTGCCTCGTCGAGTTCGGCCGGCAGGTCGTGGATGGCGTTGACGAGGATGACGAGCGCCAGAGGCAGGTTGACGATGGTCAGGATCAGCCCGAGGCCGAGGCGGGTGTCGAGCAGCGCCAGCCACTGGAACATCATGTAGAGCGGGATCGCGAAGATGATGAGCGGAACGGCGCGCAGATTGACGATGAACGGCAGCAGCGTTCGCTCGCCGAGCTGGCCACGGGCAATCGCGTAAGCCGCGGGAAGGGCGAGCGCCACGGCCAGCATGGTGCCGATCAGAGCGACCGAGAGGCTGTTGAGCAGATAGAGGAAGATGTTCAACCGGTCCGTCACCTGGAAGACCGCGAGATAATTGTCGAGCGTCGGCGCCTGGACCCAAAGGCCCGGATTGGTCGACAGCTCGCGGGTGCTCTTGAACGCGGTCGAAAGCGTCACCAGGATCGGGAAGTTCATGGCGAATGCGGCGATCGCAAACACCAACCAACGAAGAGCGGTGATCATCGGATGGCTCCCTTTCGCCGGCTGGCAATGAAATTCAGGCCGTAGAGCACGGCAAAGGAAACGACGAACAGGATCACCGAGGCGGCGACCGCCTTGCCGATGGCGCCCTGCTTGAAGAACGCCTCGTAGATGTAGATCGACAGCGATGCTGTCGAGCCGCCCGGGCCGCTGCCGGTCAACACATAGACGTTGTCAAACACGCGGAAGCCGTCGATGAAACGGATGAGCAGGGCGACGACGATCGTCGGCAGCATCAAGGGCAGCTCGATGTACCACAGCCGATGGTGGCTCTTGGCGCCGTCCATGGCCGAGGCTTCGGCGATCTCGGATGGGATTGCCTGGTAGGCCATGTAGAACAGCAATAGCGCAAAGGGCGTCCACTGCAGGGTCTCGACGACGACGAGCGTCCAGAAGGCGGAACCGGGGCCGAGAAACGACAGGCTCGCACCGAAATAGGTCCAGAGATAGTAGGGTACGGGGCCGACGAATTCGTGCAGCACCAGCCGGTACATCAGGCCGACCAGCGCCGGCGCAACCATCAACGGCAGCATCAGGATTGCCATCAGCCAACTGCGTCGCTCGATCAGCGGCGACAGGAAGATGGCGAGGAAAAGCCCGAGCGTGCATTCGAGCACGGCGGTCAGAAGGCCGAAGCGGAACGAGAACCAGCTTGCCTGCCAGAAGGCGCTGTCGCTCCACACGGCGGCGAAGTTCCCAAAACCGGACAATTCGGGCTGGCGCAACGTTTCGAACGAGACGTCGGAGACCGAATAGATCAGGTTGACGATCGCGGGAAAGCCGAGAAAGACCAGGAGAAACAGCACCACCGGCGTGGCGAGAAGCCTGAATTCCTGGATAAGGGGGCGTTGCTGGGCTTTCGTCATCGGACCAATCTGTATCTGGCTTTCCTATGATCATCGACGGCTCCGCGATGGGTCGGACGCCCCGGGGGCGTCTCAATCGCATGGCTGTCGATCTCGCCGAAATGCACCGGCGGCAGTCCTGCCGCCGGTGCATTTCGCTCATTTCAGCAATTCGGCCATGCCCTTTTCTGTATTGGCCAGCGCATCGTCGATCGATTGCTGGCCGGACCAATAGCCGGTGAACTCCTTGGCCTGCAGTTCGTAGACCGAGAGCGCCTTTGCCGAGGTGCCGCCGCTCATGACGTAACCGTACTTGCCGGCGAATTCTCCGAGCTTGACGAGATCCGGCCGTGCGTCGGCGACTTCGGCGACCACCTCGGGCGTCAACGCCGGTGCGCCGTTGTTCCTGGCGTAGATCAACGCCGCTTCCTTCGAAGACAGCCACTTGAGGAACAGTGCGGCCCCTTCCTTGTTCTCGGCATTCTTGTTGAGACCGAAACCGAGGCCGTGGATATGGGTGAAGCGACCTTCCGGGCCGGCGGGAGGTGCGACGGTGTCGGTGACCTCGGCAACGGCCGGGGACTTTTCCTTGCTGGTCAGATCGCCAGCGGCAGCGTTCCATTGCAGCATCGCGGCCACCTGGCCGGAAGCAAAGGCGGCGTTAGCTTCCGCAAACTCGTAGGAGAGAGAATCGCGCGGCGTCGCTCCGTTGTCGTAGAGCAGCTTGTAGATTTCGAGACCCTTGCGATAGGCGTCGGAGTTGACAGTGATCTTGCCGCCGTCGTCCATCCAGTTGGCACCGTAGGCACGCGGCACCGACTGCCAGATCATGATGTTGAACAAGAGGTTCTTGAGCTGCAGCACGGTGCCGTAGCGGGTCGGACTATCAGGATTGACGGCTTGCGTGAAGTAGAGCGCGGTTGCGGCATAATCGTCCCAGGTCCATTCGTCCGGAGCCTTCGGCTCGAGCTTCTTGCCCAGATGCTTCTCCGAAATCTCCGCATACTTCGTCTTTGCCGCGTCATCCTTCATCAGGGCGTCGACCAGGTCCTTGCGGAAGTACATGAAATGCAGCGACAGGTCGGTCGGCACGCCGTACTGCTTGCCTTCATATTGCATCGTCGAAAGCACGGAGTCGCCATAGACGGCCTTGGCCTCGCCTGACAATTCGACCGGCTCCATGAACGGCGCGTAACGGCCGATCGAGTAGGTGGCGAGCAGGTTGAGGTCGAAAGCCTTCGAGCCAGCGGCAAGATCGGCCTGCAGCTTGTCCCAGAAGCCGTCACGGTTGAAGAACAGCAGCTCGACCTTGTCCTTGTCGGCAACGTCGGACTTGGCATTGTAGGCATCGGCTGCAGCGCGCAGCGCCACTTCCTCCGGGCCGCCGGGCCAGCCGAGCACGGTGACTTCCGCAAGTGCCGGGCTTGCCAGAAGGCCGGCGATACCGGCTGCGAGCAGTGCTCCTCGTTTCATGGTCGCAAGTGTCATCTTTGGTTCTCCCTCAAAGTTGTTGTTGACGCTCTGCAAGATCTGCGATGCCGACCACGCCGGCGTTCTCCCCGAGTTCGGCGGCGTGGATCGATGGCTTGAGGCGCGGCGGAAGGTCGCTCAGCGCGCGCTCGATGGATGTGAGGTAGCTCGGCGCCAGCCCGATGCTGCCGCCGATGACGATGCGCTTGGGATCGAGCGCGAGTTGCACGTTGCGGCAAAGAAGTGCCGTCCGGCGCGCCGAGGTCTCGACGATCCGTCGCGCCCAATCCTGTCCGGCGTTCGCCGCCGCAAAGACCTCGCGGGCGGTGGCGCCCTCTTGATGGGGGCTGGCCTCGCTTGCGATCCAATGGCCGGAAACCTGGTCTTCGAGCATATGGCGCGATGCCTCGTCGAGGCGAAACTGGCCGAAATGGCCGGCAAGGCCGCCGAGCAGACGGCCGCCCACGACGATGCCGCCACCGATGCCGGTCGAAACCGTGAGGAAGACCATGTCCTCGCGCCGGCCGGCGCCGAAGCTGAACTCGCCCCAGGCTGCCGCCTGTGCGTCGTTTGCTGCGAAGGCAGGTGAACCGGACAGCCGAGCGATCGTGTGGGTCAGCGGGAAACGCTCGGGGATGTCGAGTGTGTTGCGGTTGAGCGCCGACCAATGGCCATCATCGACGATGCCGGTGACGGCGGCGCCGACCTTGTCATAGCGTCCCTTCCACGGGGCTATGGTGTCGAACAAGGCCTGCAGCCATTCGGCCGGATTGCCGCCCCGGGGTGTCGCCATCTTGTGCGTGTCCAGCACGGTTCGGTCGCGCACCAGCGCCGCCAGCATCTTCGTGCCGCCAAGATCGATGGAAAGGGTGGCCTGCGCCTGCGCCATCACCGTCACGCCCCGCTTGATGCCAGCGTTTCGTCGAGCGCTGCGCGGAACCACGAAGTCACATGCTCCGGCCGCGTAATGGCGGAGCCGACGACCACCGTGAAGGCGCCGGCCCGCAAGGCGCGTGATGCCTGTTCCGGCGTCCGCACGCAGCCTTCCGCCACGACGAAGGGCGTAAGTTTGCGCATCGCCGCAATGAGTGCGAAGTCCGGTTCGGTCGGCTCAATCGGTCCGGTGTAGCCGGCGAGTGTCGAGCCGACGATTTCGGCGCCTTCACGCAATGCCTGTTCGGCGTCGCTGCTGATCGAGCAATCGGCCATGGCGATTTTTCCCGCCGCGTGGATGTGTTCGATCAGGCTCCTGGTCTCGACCGGGCGCGTCCGCTGGGTTGCGTCATAGGCGATGACATCCGCGCCGGCTGTGGCCAAAGCGTCGACATCCTCGATCAGGGGCGTGATGCGAACGGGTGAGGTCGTCAGATCGCGTTTGACGAGCCCGATGATCGGCCGGTTCGTCGCCTGGCGAACGGCACGCACGTAGTCGGCGGATTCGATGCGCAGCGCCGCGGCGCCGCCATCGAGGGCCGCCAGGGCGAAGCCGACGACCATGCCCGCGTTGTCCATGACGCCGCCCTTGACCGGCTGGCAGGAAACGATCAGTCCGTTCTTCAGGCTTTGGATTTCGAATGTCACGCCGGCTCCTCTGGCGCGGGTGAGACACCAATGGCGAAGTCCGCCTCTTCCCGCACGCACTTGCAACTCGGTCGCGTCATGGCTGTGGGCTGGCTCAGCCCTGCATCGTTGCGATCCGATCTGACCACTACGGTACCAGGGCAAGACCAGATTGCAACAGGAATTAAACTGGTATTATCTCATCAATTCGATGACGAAGTCGTAGACGTCGCCGCGATATTTGGTCTGGGTAAACTCGACGATCTGGCCGTCAGCGAGGAAGCAGCGCCGCTCCATGATCAAAAGGCTGGTGCCTTCGGGTGTCGCCAGCAGGCGGCGCTCCTCCTCGCTTGCCGGCTTTGCCTGCATGCGCTGCAGCGCCCGGACGGGAAGGGCGCCGTGGGCGGCCAGATATTCGTAGAGCGAGGCGCCGATCGCTTCCGGTTGCGGCACGAAACGGGCGGGGAGCGCCGCGGTTTCGATCGCAATCGGGGTGTTGTCGGCGGTGCGCAATCGCCGCAGGCGCACGATCTTTTCGCTGCCGGCAATGCCGAGCGCCATCATCTCGGCCGGCGAAGGGCGGCTGATTTCCCGCGAAATCCAGACGCAGCCGGGCTCAAGGCCGCGCGACCGCATGTCCTCGGAAAAGCTGGTCATCGTCGCCAGCGATTTTTCGACCCGGGATGAGACGACGGTCTTTGCGCCCTGCCGCCGATCCAGCAGCCCTTCGGCAACCAGGCCCTCGATGGCTTTCCTTACCGTCACCCGCGATATCGCGAGACCATCGCTCAGGTCCCGCTCGCTCGGAATGACGGCACCATGCCGCAGAACGGACGCGCCGATCGCCGCCTTGATCGCCTCCCCAAGCCGGCGGTAGAGCGGCTCGCCGCTCTCGCCGGACATCGTCTGCAACAGAAAGTCGAGAGTTGCCTGATCGCTCATGGAGACACCTGCTTGAGATGTCTCCTTATGCAATATTTTTTTCCGGTGTTAAACTGGTATTGTTCTTGCGGTGTGATTTTGCGGCTTTCCCGGGGGGGGGCAGCGGTCCGGCTTGGCCATCAATGATGCCAGACTCAGCGCCTGGCTTGCGGTGACTGCACTATTGCCGCGACGATGACGCGCACCGGCGGCAGCACGCAGACGGCTTGGAAACGCCACCAGCCACGAGATGCCCCAGGCTTTCATCCACAGGGAGAACAGATCTGCCCTGAAGCCGGAGTTTGCTGCCGCCGAGACGGCCGAGACGAGGCTGGACATTTGGCGAGAAGGCAGGGCACCCACCGCCAAGATCCGCACATTCAACGACCTTCTGAGCAAAGGGCTCAAGCTCGACCACCTCTGACGACGGCAGGGTCGGCTACTTTGCGAACCTCTTGGCGCCGGCCACACACAGGACGATGGCGCCGGTAACAGTGAGCATGGCCCAGCTGACCGGTTCGTGGAGAAGTGCTGCCGCCAGCGCCAGGCCGAAGAACGGCTGCAGCAGTTGCAGCTGTCCGACGCCGGCGACGCCGCCGAGCGCCAGTCCGCGATACCAGAAGATGAAACCGATCAGCATGCTGAAGACGGAGACATAGGCAAGTCCGGTCCAGGCGGCGCCATTCACCATCTCGAAGGACGGCAGGTTGGTGAAGAGGCCGATGCCGACCATGATCGGCAGCGACAGCACCAGCGCCCAGCAGATCACCTGCCAGCCGCCGAGCTTGCGCGACAGGCTCGCTCCTTCGGCATAGCCGAGACCGCAGACGATGACTGCGGCAAGCATCAGGAGGTCGCCGACGGGCGAGGCCGAGAAGCCCTGCATCAGCGCGAAACCGGCAACCAGCGCACTGCCGAGGCAGGAAAACAGCCAGAATGCCGGATGCGGCCGCTCGCCACCGCGAAGCACGCCAAAGACCGCGGTGGCCAAAGGCAGCAACCCGATGAAGACGATCGAATGGGCCGATGTCACATGCTCGAGCGCCAGCGCGGTCAGGAGCGGGAAGCCGAGAACAACGCCGAATGCGACGATCGCCAGCGACACGAGATCGGCGCGCGTCGGCTTGGGCTGGCGAAAGACAAGGAGCAGGCAGAGCGCAAGCGCACCGGCAATCGCCGCCCGTGCGACCGTCAGGAACACCGGGTCGAAGTCCATGACGGCTGCGCGTGTCGCCGGCAGCGAGCCGCTGAAAATCAACACACCCAGAAAGCCGTTCATCCAGCCGCTCGTCGTTCTGTCCATTGTCGTCTCCTTTTCCACCTGTATCGGCTGGAGACGATGGCTCTTCCAGAGACAATACGGTACAGTTGCGCCAAACTGTCTCGTATAAGGATCCAGTACAGATGGCGTTTCAGCAAGCGGAGATCGGTGGCGAGACCCTGCTTGAGGGGGTCATGGGCACCATCCGGCAACGCATTGCCGGACGGTCGTTGACGCCGGGCGCCAAGCTTCCCTCCATTCGGGCGCTTGCCAAGACGCTGCGCGTTTCCAAGTCGACGGTGGTCGAGGCCTATGAGCGTCTTGCCGCGGAAGGCGTGATCCGGTCACGCCCCGGTTCGGGCTTTTTCGTGTCTGCCCCCCTGGCGCCGTTGTCGCTGACGGAGGTCGGGCCCCGGCTCGACCGTGCGGTCGATCCGCTCTGGGTTTCGCGCCAGGCGCTTGAAACGGACACCAAAGTTCTGAAGCCCGGCTGCGGCTGGCTGCCGGCGTCCTGGATGCCCGAGGCGGCGCTGCGTCGCGCGCTGCGCTCGATCGCGCGCGCGGATACCGCCGGTCTGACGGATTACGGCACGCCGCTCGGCTTGCGACCGCTGCGGCAGTTGCTGGCGCGACGGCTGGCCGAGCATGGGGTCGAGGCATCGCCCGACCAAATTATCCTCACCGAGTCAGGCACCCAGGCGATCGATCTTCTCTGCCGCTTCCTGCTGGAGCCCGGCGACACCGTCATCGTCGACGATCCCTGCTACTTCAATTTCCAGGCGCTGTTGCGGGCGCACCGCGTCAATGTCGTCAGCGTGCCCTATACGCCTGCTGGTCCCGATCTCGATCGCTTCGCCGAGGCGCTGGAGACCCACCGTCCTCGCCTCTACATCACCAATTCCGCCGTTCATAATCCGACGGGCGCCACGCTTTCTCCCGTGATTGCGCATCGTCTGCTGCGGCTTGCCGAACAGGCAGGTTTGACTGTTGTCGAGGACGACATCTTTGCCGATTTCGAGCATGTGCCGGCGCCGCGGCTTGCCGCCTTCGATGGCCTCGACCGTGTCGTGCAGATCGGCAGCTTCTCCAAAACGCTCTCCGCGTCTGTCCGCTGCGGCTACATCGCAGCACCGCGAGGCTGGATCGAGGGGCTGACCGATCTCAAGATCGCGACCACATTCGGCGGTCCGAGCCTTGCCTCTGAACTCGTGCTGACGCTGCTTCGGGATGGCAGCTATCGAAAGCATATGGAAGCGCTTCGCCTGCGTCTGACGCGGACAATGACCGAGACGACCGCGCGTCTGGTGGCGGTCGGGATCACGCCCTGGATCGAACCGCAGGCCGGCATGTTCCTCTGGTGTCGGCTTCCAGAAGGTCTCGATGCGTCGGAGTTGGCGCAGAAAGCGCTGGCGCACGATATCGTTCTTGCGCCCGGCAATGCCTTCAGCCATTCCGGTTCGGCGGCAGGATTTCTGCGCTTCAACGTCGCCCAGTCGACCGATGAGCGGCTTTATCGCGTGCTGGCAACGATTGCCCGATAATCACTCATGTCCATAGGGGCCGTTTTGACGGAGCCGTGAGGTGCTGCTTGTTTTTCGAGCAGCCTTTCGGATGCCTGCCGCTGTCGAGCCGGCAAGGCCGCCGCAATTGCGTCGCCGCTATTCGCCAGCGTCTAAAGCACCTGAGCAGGCCAGTGCCTCAAAGCTCGGCTGCCTGTGCCTATTTTGTGTGCAATCCGCTTCATCCTTAGTCTCTGCCTGCCGTTCGATCCGTTGCCGGGAATGCGGCGGGCATTGATTTTTCAATCTCCGGCGACGCAAACGCGAACTGGCACGATTAATGCATTCTTATGGCTACCGGTTGTTGGGCAGCTGAATTGGGTTGCCGGGCCGCTTCGGAACTTAGCCAGATCATGGCGCCATGTGAGAGAACGCAATGACAAAGTATAAGCTCGAGTATATTTGGCTCGATGGGTACACACCGGCCCCGAACCTCCGCGGAAAAACCCTGATCAAGGAATTCGATGCCTTCCCGAAGCTGGACCAGCTTCCTTTCTGGGGCTTCGACGGAAGCTCGACGATGCAGGCGGAAGGCAAGAGCTCGGACTGTGTCCTGAAGCCTGTCGCCGTTTATCCCGACAGCGAACGCAAGAACGGCGTTCTGGTGCTGTGCGAAGTCATGATGCCGGATGGCAAGACGCCGCATCCGTCCAACACCCGCGCCACCGTGCTTGACGATGAAGGCGCCTGGTTCGGCTTCGAGCAGGAATACTTCTTCTACAAGAACGGCCGCCCGCTCGGCTTCCCGGAAACCGGCTTCCCCGCACCGCAGGGCCCGTATTACACCGGCGTCGGCTACAGCAATGTCGGCGACATCGCCCGCAAGATCGTCGAAGAACATCTCGACATCTGCCTGGCCGCCGGCATCAACCACGAAGGCATCAATGCCGAAGTGGCCAAGGGCCAGTGGGAATTCCAGGTCTTCGGCAAGGGCTCCAAGAAGGCCGCCGACGAAATCTGGCTGGCGCGCTACCTGCTGCAGCGCCTGACTGAAAAATACGGCATCGATATCGAGTATCACTGCAAGCCGCTCGGCGACACCGACTGGAACGGCTCGGGCATGCATGCCAACTTCTCGACCGCTCACATGCGCGACGTCGGCGGCAAGGACTATTTCGAAAATCTAATGTCGGCCTTCGAAGAAGCCCGCGCCGACCACATCGCCGTCTACGGCCCTGACAACCACATGCGCCTGACCGGCAAACACGAGACGCAGTCGATCCACCAGTTCAGCTACGGCGTGGCTGACCGCGGTGCCTCGATCCGCGTTCCGCACAGCTTCGTCAACAACGACTACCGCGGTTACCTCGAAGATCGTCGTCCGAACTCGCAAGGCGACCCCTACCAGATCGCCTCGCAGATCCTGAAGACGATCTCGACGGTGCCGACGGATGCCGAAAACCAGATGAAGGCGGCCTGAGCATGTGTCGTGGCGTGCTTTAACAGCACGCCACGCACGCTCTGTCTCCAGGCACACGCGATCGGCGACGATTGCAGAACAAAACGCCCCGCTTTCGAGCAGGGCGTTTTGCTTTTTGCCGTCCTGGGAGGATAGCTTTGCGGATGCCGGCCGGGTGAAGGTTCAGGCGGCGCGAACGAAGTGATCGGTGTCCACTTCGACGATCTTGTCCTGCGTCAACGCCGATTTGCGCCTGATCTCTTCCGCATCCTCAGGACGCAGCCGAACGCTCGGGTCGTCGAAGCGGATATCCGGATCGGGCACGGCGGAAAGCAGCAGTTTCGTGTAGGGATGGGCGGGATTGTCGATCACCCTGCCGACATTGCCCCATTCGACGATCTGGCCGGCATACATCACGGCGATATCCTCGGCGACATAGCGGGCCGTGGCGATATCGTGGGTGATGTAGAGCAGGCCGAGCTTCATCTGCTGCTTCATCTCGCTCAAGAGATTGAGCACGCCGAGGCGAACGGAGACGTCGAGCATCGACGTCGGTTCGTCAGCGACGATCACTTCCGGCTTGGCGGCAAGCGCGCGGGCGATGTTGACGCGTTGACGCTGGCCGCCGGAGAGCTCGTGCGGATATTTCGGCGCAACGATGTCAGGGTCGAGCTTCACCTGTTGCAGCAGCGCCCGCACCGTCGCGTCGATCTCCGCACGCTTGATATCCGGGCGGTGCAGCAGCAGCGGTCGCTTCAGGTGATAGGCGATCGTGTGGGCCGGGTTGAGCGAGGCGAACGGATCCTGGAAGATCATCTGCACCGCGCGGCGATAACGGGCCGTCTCGGTGGGGCTGGCGCCTTCGACCGCTTGACCCTTGAACAGGATCTTGCCTTCAGTCGGCAAATACTCGCGCATCGCCATGCGGGCGCAGGTGGTCTTGCCGCTGCCGGACTCACCGACAAGCGCAAGCGCTCGGCCGGCATGGAGCGAAAACGAGATCGAACGGGCCGCACGAACGGCACCGGGCCCATGGCCGAATGTCTTGGTGACCCTGTCAAGCGCAAGGATCGGGGTTGGCCGGCCGGTCATAGCAGGACACCTCCATGGAGCGACGGGAAGGAGGCCCAGAGTTGTTTGGTGTAGTCGTGCTGCGGCGATCCGTAGATCGCTTCGGCAGTATTCTGCTCGACAAGCTTGCCTGCGAGCATGATGCCGATACGGTCGCAGAACTGGACCATCAGGCCGAGGTCGTGGGTGATGAACAGCACGGCAAAGCCGAGGCTGCGCCGCAACTCGTTGATCCGCTGCAGGATTTCGCGCTGGACGACGACGTCGAGCGCCGTCGTCGGCTCATCCATGACCACAAGCCGCGGGTCGAGCGCCAGGCAGATGGCGATGACGATACGCTGACGCATGCCGCCGGAAAACTGATGCGGGTAGTCGCGCATGCGGTCCGGCGCGATATCGACCAGCTTCAGCATTTCGGCTGTGCGGTCGCGCGCCTGCGCGCGGCTCATGCCCTTGTGGGTCTTCAGCACGTCAAAGAATTGCTGCTCGATGCGCAGTACCGGATTGAGCGAGTTCATCGCACTCTGGAACACCATGGCGACCTCGCGCCAGCGGAAATCCCGCAGGCCCCTGTCATCGAGGTCGAGCACGTTGCGGCCGTTGAGCAGGATCGTGCTTTCCCGCCGGATCAGGGCCGGCGGCTTGTGTAGCCGGCTGATGGCAAAGGCGATGGTGCTCTTGCCGCAGCCGGATTCGCCGGCAAGGCCGAAGACCTCGCCCGGTGCGACGTCGAAGCTGACATCGTCGACGGCGCGAAAGTCCTTCTCCTCCCCGATATAGTCGATTGTGAGGTTTTTCACCGATAGCAGTGGCGCGGTCACAGGCGGCCCTCCCCGGAACGGATGAGAGCGGACCAGCGCCCGAGACGATTGCCGGTGCGCAGCCGCGGATTGGCGATCTCGTCGACGGCAAAATTGAGCAGCGACAGGCCGATGCCGAGGAAGGCGAGCGCGAAGCAGGGCGTGAGAATGTCCCACCAGGCGCCGACCGAAAGCGCCGACGCCTTCTGCGCGGCATAGAGCATGGTGCCCCAGGAAACGACCTTCGGGTCGCCAAGGCCGAGAAACTCGAGCGTCGCCTGTGTAATGATCGCGAAGATGACGCTGCCGATGAAGTTGATGCCGACGATCGAGATCAGGTTGGGGAAGATCTCGAAGGTCATGATGCGCCAGCGTGGCTCGCCCATCATCTCAGCGGACTTCACATAGTCCTTCTGCTTGACCGACAGCGTCTCGGCGCGGGTCACGCGGGCGCCCCAGGCCCAGGAGGTTCCGCCGAGGATCAGCGCGATGACCCAGGGGCTTGCCTGGCCGATGAAAGCGGCGAGAACCAAGAGCAGCGGCAGGTTGGGAACGACCAGCACCATGTTGGTGAAGAAGCTGATGACCTCATCGACCTTGCCGCCGCGATAGCCGGCAAGAATGCCGAGCGCCGTGCCGACGAGGGTGATCAGCAGACCGGCCCCAAAGCCGACCGCAAGCGAGGTGCGGGCGCCGTAGATCAGCCGCGTGAACACATCCTGGCCGATACGGGTGGTGCCGAGCCAATGGGCCAGCGACGGCGCCTGATGCGGCCGGCCGACGCGAGCGCCTGGGTCGTAGGGGGTGAGCAGCGGTGCGGCGATCGCCACAAGGAGGATGAAGGCGATGATCGCGACGCCGACCAGAGCCTTGCGGTTGCGGATCAATCCGAAGGGTTGGGTTTTCATCTCACGCCCTCTTCAGTCGGGGGTCGAGCAGCACATAGCTGACATCGACGATGAAATTGGCGACGAGCATGGTCGCGGTCATGATCAGCAACTGCCCCTGGATAACAGGATAATCGCGGGCGAGGATCGCCTGGTAGAGGATGTTGCCGAGGCCGGGATAGTTGAACACGACTTCGGTGACGAGCGAGCCGCCAAGAATGGTGCCGATGGCGATCGCCAAGCTCGATACGGTCGGCAGCAGCGCGTTGCGCGCCGCATACCAGAGCATCACATGCCCGTCCGACAGCCCCTTGGCTCGGGCCATGACGATATAGTCCTCGCCAAGCAGGTTGATCATGTTGTTGCGCATGGTGACGGCGAAACCGCCGGTCAGCACCGTGCAGAGCGTCAGCATCGGCAGGATGCCGTGATAGAGCACGCTGCCGAGATATTGCAGCGTGAAGGCCGGGTCGAGCGCCGGATCGGCGGCGTAGCCCGTGGGGAACCAGTTGAGCGTGAAGCCGAAGAAGAACACGACGATCAGCGAGGTGACGACGGCCGGAACCGAGGTCGCGAAGATCGCGCCGACTGAAACGATGACGTCGAAAAGGCTGCCGCGCCGCCAGGCGGCGAGAATGCCGAGGAAGGTGCCGAGCGTGAAGCTAACGATCGTCGCCGTGCCCATCAGGCCAACCGTCCAGACCAGGGCGTTGCCGAGAACCGTCGCCACCGGGAGCGGGAAATATTTGATCGAGCGGCCGAGATCGCCGCTGAAGATGCTGCCGAGATAGGTCAGATATTGCTGCCAGAGCGGGCCGTCGACGAAGCCGAAGGTGAGTTTCAGCGCCTGCAGGCTTTCGGGCGGAAGTTCCGCACCCGCGCTCGAAAACATGATCTGCACGGGGTCGCCCGGCATCAGCCGCGGCAGGAAGAAGTTGATCGTTGCCGCCGCGAGGAAGGCTGCCAGATAAAAACATAGGCGGCGAAGCAGGAAAGCCATGGGGACTCCATCGACTGCGCCTTGACCCTGTTACTGGCAGGCAAGGCGGCAGAAACGCTTTGAAACGGCGCAAGCCCTTATCCTGGAGCAGATCCGCTGCAGAGGCCGGCGCGAAAACGGGAGCGGCCCGGTGATGAGCCACTCCCGCCAGTCCTGGGGGTATTAGTTGACCGGCTCGAGCGCGAGCAGATGCAGCAGGCGCGCCGGGTTGGTCCGCGAGATCGACGGATTGACGAACGGGGTCTCAGCCGTCACCCAGCCTTTGAAGCGCTTGGTGTTGTACTGGTACCAGTTCGGATTGTTGAAGACCGGCATGATCGGCAGGTTCTCGGCGACGATGCGCTGAGCCTTGTTCATGGCTTCCTTCTGCTTGGCGAGGTCAGCCGTGTGGGTGAACTCGGTCAGAAGCTTCTCGACCTCGGCATTGAACCAGCGCTGCGCGGTGAAGCGCGTCTTGCCCTTGTCCGAAGCGCTGAAGGCGCGCTTGTAGGGATAGTAGGGCGAGGCGGATGCCGGCAGGCTGTTGATCGCCGCATCGAACGTGCCATTGATGAGGTTGCCGGTCCATACGGCTTCTTCCGGCGTCTCGATCTTGGCATCGAGGCCGACGGCCTGCAGGCCTTCGACGGCGATCGTCACCGTGTCGATCCAGTCGGTCCAGGCGCTCGGCACGATGATCGAGAAGGCGATCTTGCTGCCATCCGGGTTGTCACGGAAGCCGTCACCATCCTTGTCGACATAGCCGGCCTCGTCCAGCAGGGCCCTGGCGGCGTCGGCGTCGTATTTGCCATAGGTGCCGAAGTCGGTCGCGACCGATGGATCGGCCCAGCTCTTATAGAGTTCGCCCATGCCGGCCGGATCTTCGTTGAGCGTCGGATAGCCGTAGCCGGCCACGTCCACCATCGTGCCGCGATCGAGCGCCATGCTGGCCGCGCGGCGGAAACTCACGTCGTTGAAGGCCCTGCGGTTGTTCTCGTTGGCGGTTTCCTGGTTGAAGAGGAAAGCCACCATGCTGCTCGGCGAATACCAGAAATGGTAGTGCACCAGGTCCTTGGCGACATAGACGTTCTCGATATCCGGGATGAAGGAAACGCCCCAGTCGAGCGTGCCCGACGCGGTGGCCGTCAGGATCTGGTTGTTGTCGGCAAGCTGCGGGAAACGCAGGCAATCCACCTTCAGCGTCGCTCCGTCCCAATAATGCGGATTGCGGCACTGGTCGTAGGTCTGGCCGGTAAAACGCGGGATTTCCGTCATCGGGCCGCTGCCGACCGGTGTCTCGTTGGCGAAGGTCACCGGCTCGGCGATATCCTTCCAGACATGCTCAGGCACGATCGGCAGCTGAGCGAGCTGCTCGGCGGCAAGCGAGCTCGGATTGGCGAGCGTGAAGCGCACGGTCTGCCCGTCGACAGCCTCGACGCCGGTGATGAAGGTCCAGATGCTGACGAAATCGAGTGCCGGGAATTTTTTCAGGTAGTCGTAGGTGAATTTGACATCGGCGGCCGTCAGCGGCTTGCCGTCCGACCATTTCAGGTCGGGGCGCAGCTTGAACTCGATCGACTTCAGGTCATCGGCAAGCTTGAAGCTTTCGGCGAGGCGGAAGACCGGCTTGTTGTCATCGAAGCGGTTGAAGACGACCAGCGGCTCATAGATGAAATCGAGCGTGCTCTGACGCGCCGATGTCTGGTTGAACGGGTTGAAGTTGCGAACCCAGGTCGTGGCCGGCTCGATATTGACCGTGAGGATCGACTGCGCCATCGCCGGTGCAGCGAAAAGGGTCAGCGCGGTCGCCGCCCAGAGAATGGATTTTGTCATGTTTGCTCCCCCCCATGTTTGGTGAATGGCGTCCCGTCAGGCGACGAGGACGCTCTTGAACATCTCTTCGACTTCGGCATGGGCTGCGCGAACGTCGACCTTGAGCTTGCCGGTCCGGCTCTGGCCGGCGGCGATGCGCTTCTGGGCCGCCTCGGTCAGCGGGCGGGCGGCCTTGGCGGCGGCCTCGCTCTCGGCAAGATCGCCGTGGCTGTGAAGTGCTACGTCCGAGCCGGCGTCGAGCACCTGCCTCACGCGCTCGGGCAGGGTGCCGCGCAACGATTCCATGAAGATGCAATCGGACACGAGCACGCCCTCATAGCCCATGTCCTTGCGGATCACCTCGTGCATCGTCGGCGAGATGGAGGCCGGCAGCTCGCTGTCATAGGCGGAGTAGACGACGTGGGCGACCATCGCCCAGGGCGTATCCTTGAGGGCAACGAAGGGCTTGAAGTCGGTTGCGACAAGCGTTTCGCGCGATGCGTCGACGACCGGGCGCTCCTTGTGGGAATCGCGTGTCGCGCGGCCATGGCCGGGGGTGTGCTTCATCACCGGCATGTTGCCGGTCTCAAGCAGACCGTCGATCACTTCGCGGCCGAGGGCTGCGATGAAATCCGGGTCAGAACCGAAGGAACGGGCGCCGATGACGGAACTGGTCGTTTCGAAGACGAGATCGAGAACCGGCGAGCAGCCGCTGGTGAGGCCCAGTTCGGTCATCATCGTTCCCATGGCCTGCGACGAAAGACGAAGCGCCTTCTTGCCGAGGTCGAGATCATGGCGCGCAAGCTCGGCAAACTGGCCGAAGCTGCGGAAAAGCGGCCAAGGACCGGCGTCGAGATGCTGGACGCGGCCGCCCTCCTGGTCGGTGAAGACAGGCGCGTCTTCCCGCCCGACCGCCTCGCGGAAACGTTCGATCAGGATCTTGACCTGGCCGGGCTCGCGCAGATTGCGGCGACCGACGAAGAGGCCGAGCGGATTGGTTTCGCGAAACAGCGCGAACTCGTCGTCCGAGAGTGTCGGGTTTGGAAGGCCGACGAAAAGGGCGAGCGGCGTCGATGCCATTGGAAAGCTCCGATGTTCAGGTGATTATTTGGATGGACTACGAAGCATGCCTTCGTAGATGCCTTTGTCGGCGGCGGGGATGGCAACGGCGCCGATGGTCTTGGCGTAGAAATCAACCGGCCCGGCATCACCGATGAAGGCATAGGCATGCCCGAGCGTCTTCATGGTCTCCAGCGATGCGGTCAGCAGATCGACGCCAATGCCCCGCCCTCGACTTTCGCCGGCGACCCCGGTCGGGCCGAAGAAGCTGCGCGCCGTGGTGTCGTAGCAGGCAAAACCGAGCAGCTTTCCGTCCTCCACCGCGATGAGGCAGGCAATCGGTCGGCGGGAGAACGCGACGGAAACCTCGCTCGCCCAATTGTCACTGAAGTTCTGTCTTACCCATTCGACGACCACATGCATTTCGGGCGGAAGCGCCGGACGAATGCGAATGCCGGTCGCGTCGGTTTTCCGCTTGAGATTGGCGAACGTCGGCGCATACAAGCTCACAAGCAAGTCCGGCACTCCTGATCCTCCATATATTCCTTTATTAAGGAATTGATCCCTTTGTAATGCAATATGTGTCCTCATCTCAGGCTGGTTGTCAACCGGCAATCGTGGCGATGGAGCCCGACGGCGTGCGCGTCACCATGACGGTGGTGAGAACGTTTGACGGCGCATAGTATTGTCGCGCTACAGCGCGTCGGCTTTGGCGAATGCTCCAGCGGCGAAACGGCGAATCGTCGAGTTGGTCCCAAAAACCAATGGCTTCGAAGTCGACAAGGCGTACACGGCTGGCATTCTCCTGAAAGTGCCGTCACGGGCCGTGTTCTTTCATTGTTCTCGTTATATTGTGATTTACGAAAATACTAAGTTTGGCTTTTGTTCTGTTTTCGCAAGGAGCCACTGTAATTATTGGGATAAATATCCCATTGAATTGATAGATGTTATTTTTATTCTTGATTGCAAGAGTACAGTTTGTTCTGCTTTATTTTCTGTCACGGGTTGTTACTATGCTTTCGGATCAACGAGACCGGGAGCCTGACGTGTCAGAGGTACCTCCACAGCACGTGACCGAGCAGGAGCCGCGATCTCGCCGGCGTCAGGAGCTTCTGACTTTCCTTGTCCTGGCCTTCGGCATCTGGCCGCTGCTTGCCGTCGGCGTGGTCGGCGGTTACGGCTTCATCATCTGGATGCTGCAAATCGTTTACGGCCCTCCGGGGCCGCTCGGGCCTTGAGGCGATCGATGGGGGCTGTGACAACCAGACGAGGATTGTTGCTCGGCCGGCAGGCAGACAGAAGGCGCATCTTGCCGCCGGGTGTCACGCTTGAAAGCTTGACATCGTGCACCGGTTGCGGCCGCTGCGTGGAACAGTGTCCCACGCACATCATCTCGCTTATGGACGAGCGTCCGTCGCTCGATTTTTCAGGCGGTGAATGCACGTTCTGCGGCGATTGCGCACGGGCCTGTCCAGAGCCGGTATTCGCGGTGGAGGGCGCGGCGCGGCTTGCCCATGTCGTTGCCATCGCCGACGGCTGCCTCGCGAAAAACAACGTCGCCTGCCAATCCTGCCGCGATGGCTGTCCGCAACAGGCGATCCGCTTTCGGCCTCGGACCGGTGGGCCGTTCCTGCCGGAGGTGGACGTCGACAGTTGCAGCGGGTGTGGTGCCTGTATCGGGGTCTGCCCGGTCGGCGCCATCGGCATCGCCCAGCGGCTTGAGGAGGGCGTCCATGCCTGATGTCCCCCGGCAATATCATATCTCAAGCGCTGTCGTCGTCGCTCTTCCGGCGATGAAGAGTGCCGTGCTTGCGGCGCTGGCGCGCATGGAAAATGTCGAGGTCTACGGACATGAGGGCGGCAAGATCGTCGTCGTCATCGAGGGAACGACTACCGGCATGCTTGGTGAATGCCTGTCGACGATCTCCGCGCTTGAAGGCGTGGTGGCGGCCAACATGGTGTTCGAACATGTCGAAACGGAAGGAGGGACGGACGATGACCACCGAACTGACGCGGCGTGATATCCTGAAGGCGCATGCGGCCGGCATCGCCGCCGCCACCGCCGGCATTGCCATGCCCGCAGCCGCTCAACCTGTACCCGGCGGTATCAGCGCGCTCGAGATCAAGTGGTCGAAGGCGCCCTGTCGCTTCTGCGGCACCGGCTGCGGCGTGATGGTCGGGGTCAAGGAGGGGCAGGTCGTTGCCACCCATGGCGACATGCAGGCCGAGGTCAACCGCGGCCTCAACTGCATCAAAGGCTATTTCCTCTCCAAGATCATGTACGGCTCCGACCGGCTGAAGACGCCGCTGCTGCGCAAGCTGAACGGCGCCTACAACAAGGACGGCGAGTTCGAGCCGGTGAGTTGGGACGAGGCCTTCAACGTGATGGCCGAGCAGTGCAAGAAGGTACTGAAGGAAAAGGGATCGACGGCTGTCGGCATGTTCGGTTCCGGCCAGTGGACCATCTTCGAGGGCTATGCGGCAACGAAGCTGATGCGGGCTGGTTTCCGCTCGAACAATCTCGACCCCAATGCCCGCCATTGCATGGCTTCGGCGGCCTATGCCTTCATGCGCACCTTCGGCATGGACGAGCCGATGGGCTGCTACGACGACTTCGAGCATGCGGACGCCTTCGTGCTCTGGGGCTCGAACATGGCCGAGATGCATCCGATCCTCTGGACAAGGCTTGCCGACCGTCGCCTGGGCCAGCCGCATGTGAAGGTGGCGGTCCTGTCGACCTTCACCCACCGTAGCATGGACCTCGCCGATATTCCTGTCGTCTTCAAGCCCGGTACCGATCTGGCGATCCTCAACTACATCGCCAATTACATCATCGAGAAGGGGCGGGTGAACGAGGACTTCGTCCAGAAGCACACCACCTTCATGCGCGGCGTCACCGACATCGGCTATGGCCTGCGCCCGGACAATCCGATCGAGGTCAAGGCGGCCAACTCGTCCGACCCCGGCAAGATGGAGCCGATGGACTACGAGGCGTTCAAAGCCTTCGTGTCGGAATACACCCTGAAGAAGACGGCCGAACTGACCGGCGTCGATCCGGCCTTTCTGGAGGAGCTGGCGGAGCTTTATGCCGATCCGCAGCGCAAGGTCATGTCGCTGTGGACCATGGGCTTCAACCAGCATGTGCGGGGCGTCTGGGCGAACCAGATGGTCTACAATATCCACCTTCTGACCGGAAAGATTTCGGAACCCGGCAACAGCCCGTTCTCGCTGACGGGGCAGCCGTCCGCCTGCGGCACGGCGCGCGAGGTCGGCACCTTCGCTCACCGTCTGCCCGCAGACATGACCGTGACCAATCCGGAGCACCGCAAACACGCCGAGGAGATCTGGCGCATTCCACATGGAATCATCCCGGAAAAGCCCGGCTATCACGCCGTCGAGCAGGACCGGATGCTGAAGGACGGCAAGCTCAGCTTCTACTGGGTCCAGGTCAACAACAACGTCCAGGCGGCCCCCAACACCAGCAACGAAACCTACCAGGGCTATCGGAATCCGGAGAATTTCATCGTCGTCTCGGATGCCTATCCGACGATCACGGCGATGAGCGCCGACCTCATCCTTCCAGCGGCGATGTGGGTGGAAAAGGAGGGGGCCTATGGCAACGCCGAGCGGCGGACCCATGTCTGGCATCAACTGGTGCAGGCGCCGGGCGAGGCCCGCTCAGACCTCTGGCAGATGGTCGAGTTCTCCAAGCGCTTCGTCACCGACGAAGTCTGGCCCGCCGAAATCCTTGCGGCCAATCCGGAGTTCAGGGGTAAGACGCTGCATGACGTCCTGTTCCAGAACGGCGAGGTCAATCGTTTCCCATTGAGCGAAGTCAGAGGCGACTACGCCAACAACGAGGCCGAAGCCTTCGGCTTCTATATCCAGAAGGGGCTGTTCGAGGAATACGCCACCTTCGGCCGCGGACATGGGCACGATCTGGCGCCCTATGACCGCTATCATGAGGAGCGTGGCCTGCGCTGGCCAGTAGTCGACGGCAAGGAGACCCGCTGGCGCTATCGCGAGGGCTACGACCCCTATGTCAAAGCCGGCGAGGGCGTCAAATTCTACGGCCGCCCGGACGGCAAGGCGGTCATTCTCGCCGTGCCCTACGAGCCGCCGGCCGAATCGCCCGACGACGAATTCGACCTCTGGCTGGTGACGGGTCGGGTGCTCGAACACTGGCATTCGGGTTCGATGACAATGCGCGTGCCGGAGCTCTATCGCGCGTTTCCCGGCGCCCGCTGTTTCATGAACGCGGACGATGCCCGCAAACGCGGCATCAATCAGGGGGCGGAAGTGCGGATCGTGTCGCGTCGCGGCGAAATCCGCTCGCGCATCGACACGCGCGGACGCAATCGCATGCCGCCCGGCGTGATCTTCGTGCCCTGGTTCGATGCAAGCCAGCTGATCAACAAAGTGACACTCGACGCAACGGATCCCATCTCCAAACAGACGGATTTCAAAAAATGCGCAGTCAAGATCGTCTCCGTCGCTTGAAGCGACCAGAATGGATGGTTGTTGCCATTGGCATCGCGCTGTTTGCCGCGACGACGGCGATTGCCCAGGTCGTCCAGCAAATGGTGCCGCAGCTTGAAGGTCCGACACCGCAGATGGAAACCGGGGCTGCCGCGACCTTGCCGAAATGGGTGGTCGACGACAAGCGCAAGATGCGCGCCTATCCGGACCAGCCGCCGATCATCCCGCATTCGATCGAGGGCTACCAGCTTTCAGTCAATACCAATCGCTGCCTCTCCTGCCACAAGCGCGAGTTCACGCAGGATAGCGGCGCGCCGATGATCAGCGTGACACATTACATGACGCGCGATGGGCAGATGATCGCCGACGTTTCGCCGCGGCGCTATTTCTGCACGGCGTGCCATGTGCCGCAGGCGGATGTTCGCCCGCTGGTCGACAATGTCTTCAGGGACATGAGTGAACTTGGCGTCAAGCCGGCCGGAAGCGAGTGAGCCCATGGAGCGGATCCGAAGACTTGTCCTATGGGCGTGGCGACTTGTCAGCACGCCGGCGGGAACGCTGAGCCTTGGTTTTTTGACGCTGGGCGGCTTCATTGGCGGCGTGATGTTCTGGGGGGCCTTCAATACGGCGCTCGAGATCACCAATACGGAGAAGTTCTGCACCTCCTGTCACGAGATGAAGGACAATGTCTATGAGGAACTGACGCGCACGATCCATTTCTCCAACCGTTCCGGCGTGCGCGCGTCCTGTCCCGACTGCCATGTACCGCACCAGTGGACCGACAAGATCGCCCGCAAGATGCAGGCGTCGAAGGAGGTCTGGGGCAAGATCTTCGGTACCATCAACACACGCCCCAAATTTCTCGAAAAGCGGCTCGAGCTGGCCCAGCACGAGTGGGCCCGGCTGAAGGCGAACGACAGCCTGGAATGCCGCAACTGCCATTCCTCCGTTGCCATGGACCTGCAGAAGCAGACGGAGCGTGCGGCCACCATTCACACGCGCTATCTGCTGTCCGGCAAGGCGACCTGCATCGACTGCCACAAGGGCATCGCACACGAACTGCCGAACATGCAGGGCATCGATCCCGGCTGGAAGATGCCGAAGGAGCTTGAAGGCACAAGCACGACGGGCATGACGCCGATCGACGATCTTCGCCGAGCGATGATGGAGCTGCACGCCAGCAACCTCTGATCGTCGCTTCCGGCAAAAGTGCCGTGAAGGCATTGATCCCTCAGGCGGTCGGCCTGGTGATGATGAAGAGGGCCGGGAGCAGCATCGCCGCGGCGACGACCGCCGCGAGGGACAGGCTCGGTTTGCTGGCAATGCAGAAAAAGACGAAGCTCGTGACCATCAGGGCGACGGCGGCGGTCTTTGCCCGTGCCGGTATCGCACCTTTATCCCGCCACAGCCGCAAGGAGGGGCCGAGGGTCGGGTGCTCCAGCAGCCAGCGTTCAAGTCGCGGCGACGCGCGAGCAAACAGGCCCGCCGCCAGGAGCAGAAAGGGTGTGGTTGGCAAGACGGGCAGAAAGATGCCGGCGATGGCAAAGCCGACCATCAACCATCCGAGACCAAGACAGAGCAGCCGAAGAGGAAGGTTCATATGTGCTCTCCGCGCCAGGTCAGTTTTCGGAACACGTTGATATCGCTGCCGCTTCTTTCTGGCCGAGTACCGGATCCTGCGGCCAGCGCCGAAGCGCTTCCGCGCCCAGTTCTGTCAACGCGTAGACGCCGCGGTCGACACGTTCGAACCATCCATAGACATTGCCGAGCAGGATCTTGGCGGCATCGGGTGCAGCTTCGCGCAGGTCGCGCGGGCGCAGACGGCCTTTCTGCAAAGCGGCGGCGCAGGCAAGCGCCTGCTGGCGGTAGGCGGTCATGATCGGCGCGCGCGAGCCACCGCCGAGCGTCGGGTCGCCCTTGCGACGGCGGTGCTCCTTGATGAGACGCGCTCTCTTTTTCGGGTTCTTGCGCGGCATGGCAGCGGATGCTGCGACAATCACATCGACCGCACCATTGTCGGCGACGGCGAGCATGCCGAAGCCGAGCCGGCGGCAGAGATCGCGAAAGCGGCGATCGCTTTCCCGTCCCTTGCCCTTGGCCGAGACGCGCGCTGCGATCCAAACTTCGTCACCGGCATTGGCTCGATCCACTGCCTGTAATACCAGTTCCAGATTGTACGTCAGCTTGAGTTCGCAGATGACGACGAGCGGCGGCTCGTCATCGCTGAGCGCAAGGATATCGCAGCCTCCGATCTCGCCCTTTACGGAGTAGCCCGCTTCTTCGAGGAAGCGCTTGATCGGAAGATAGAGTGTTGTCTCCAAGCGGATGGGTTCCTGGCGAGGTCGAAGGCGGTTCGTCTTGGCAAACGCCGCCGTCGTCGTTTGTTTCGGCAAGGTAGAGCGGTTGCCCCGACATGCAGATATCCCCGATCCGGGACTTTGTCATCCGGTTGGCTGTTCGCAGCGCGGTGGTACGTTGTGCTTCGTCTTAACTTTATGGTGTGCTAATATTGCTGCGTGGGAGGCCTTCGCCGCAAGGCCCCCGGTATCCGAGGCTTTGACGACAGATGTTGCGAATCCTCATTTTGTTGCTGTCGCTGATTTCGATATTCGTGTTTCCAGCCGCGTCCGCGCCAGAAACCGAGCGGGTTGTCTTGGTGCTGCATCTCAAGGGCGCGATCGGCCCGGCAACGGCTGAATATATCAGGCGTGGATTGCAGAGGGCCAATGATCGGCAGCTGCCGCTTGCCGTTCTTGAAATGGATACGCCCGGTGGTCTCGATACCTCGATGCGCGAGATCATCCAGGCGATTCTCGCATCTTCGGTGCCGGTGGCGAGTTTTGTTGCCCCAAGTGGAGCGCGCGCCGCAAGCGCAGGTACCTATATCCTCTATGCAAGCCATATCGCCGCCATGGCGCCGGGAACCAATCTCGGAGCTGCGACACCGATAGCCATCGGCGGAGACATGTTCGGCGGACAAAAGGATGAGCGCGCCGACGAGAGCGACAAAGACAAAGCCGCCAAGCCGCAGCCAACGCAGACCGCGAGCGAAGCCAAGCTCGTCAACGATGCTGTGGCCTATATCCGCGGACTTGCCGAGTTGCGGGGGCGCAATGCCGATTGGGCCGAGCGGGCCGTCCGCGAGGCGGAAAGCCTGTCGGCAGCGGCTGCCGTTCAACAGAAGGTCGTCGATTTCACTGCTGTTTCCGTCGACGATCTGCTGAAACAGGCGCAGGGACGGACTGTCCGTATCGGGGAAGCGGATGTGGTCCTCGAAACCGCAGGTCTCATGCCAGAGGATTTCGTGCCGGATTGGCGGACGCGGCTGCTATCGGTCATAACGGACCCGAACATTGCGGTCATTCTGATGATCATCGGCATCTATGGACTGATCTTCGAGTTCCTGACACCAGGATCCGTGGTGCCCGGCACCGTCGGTGGGATAAGCCTGCTGCTCGGTCTCTACGCGTTGGCCGTTCTGCCGGTCAGCTATGCCGGTGTCGGGTTGATACTGCTCGGCATGGGCCTGTTGGTTGCGGAGGCACATGCGCCTTCTCTCGGCGTGCTCGGCGTCGGCGGCGCCCTGGCGCTGGTGCTCGGTGCGGCAATTCTCTTCGATACCGAGACACCGGGGCTGCAGGTGTCCTGGCCCGTTCTGGCCGGGCTTGGCATTGCCAGCCTCGGCTTCAGCGCACTGGTCGGTCGTCTTGCGTTCGGTTCCCGCCGCCGTGCGGTCGTCACCGGCGGTGAGCAGATGATCGGAATCCCGGGCAAGGTCGATAGTTGGACCGGCGCCAGCGGCTATGTCATTGCCCACGGCGAGCGCTGGCAGGCCGTCAGCAGCCAGGCGTTGGATGCGGGCGAAAATGTGAAGGTTATAGGCCGTAACGGGCTGACGCTTGAGGTCGCGCGCGACGAGGCAAAGGGCTGACGCACGTGGTAGAAGGAGCAAAGATCATGGACATGTTCGGGAGCCTTGCTCCCTATCTCGCGATCCTGTTGTTCGTCCTGATCGTCATCGCCTATGCGATCCGGATCCTGCGCGAATACGAACGCGGTGTTGTCTTTACCCTCGGCCGCTTCACGGGCGTGAAAGGGCCGGGGCTGATCCTGCTTCTTCCCTATGTCCAGCAGATGGTGCGGGTCGATCTGAGAACCCGCGTGCTCGACGTTCCCAGCCAGGACGTCATCTCGCATGACAACGTTTCGGTCCGCGTCAGCGCGGTTATTTATTTCCGGGTGATCGATGCCGAAAAATCGACGATCCAGGTCGAGGATTTCATGATGGCGACCAGCCAGCTCGCCCAGACGACGTTGCGCTCGGTGCTTGGCAAGCACGACCTCGACGAGATGCTGGCGGAGCGCGACCGGCTGAACGAAGATATCCAGAAGATCCTCGACAGCCAGACAGACGCCTGGGGCATCAAGGTGGCCACGGTCGAGATCAAGCATGTCGACATCAACGAAAGCATGGTCCGCGCCATCGCACGCCAGGCGGAGGCGGAGCGGGAACGTCGCGCCAAGGTCATCAACGCCGAGGGCGAACAGCAGGCGGCAGCCAAACTGCTCGAGGCCGCCGAAATCCTTGCCCGGCAACCTCAAGCCATGCAGCTGCGCTATCTCAGCACCTTGAACGTGATCGCTGGGGAAAAGAACTCGACGATCGTGTTCCCGTTCCCGATGGAGCTCGTCAATCTGTTGACGGCCAAAGTCGACAAGCCGGCGAGCTGATCGCGTTCGGAGCGTCGATCGTCAGGCTGCCTTGCTTTCCAGTCGCGCGACCTTGAGCAGGTCTTCGATCGCACCCGGTGCTGCGACCAGGACGGCGCTTCCCCGGGTCAGGGCTTCGCCCCGTGTCGGGAAGGGCAGCGACCAACCGCCCGCTTCGTTGACCAGGCAATAGCCGGCCAGGCAATCCCAGGCATGCATGTAGGGCTCGTAGTAGCCGACGAGCCGGCCGGCGGCCACATAGGCAATCATCAGCGCGCCCGAACCGTTGCGCATGAAATTGCCGCCGGCTGCAAGAAGGCGCTCGACGATCCCGGCCACTTCGGCCGGCGTCACGTGATTGTTGGCGCCAAGACCGGTCACGGCGTCGCGGATCGTCCGTGTCGCGTCGAGGCGCAGGGTCTTGCCGTTGAGCGTCGCACCGAGGCCGGTCGCGGCGGCGTAGAGTTCATCGTGGCACGGCGACTGGATCACGCCGATCACGGGTTTGTCCGCATGCAGCACGGCGATCGAGATGCACCAGTTGGGCATGCCGTTGACAAAGGGCGTGGTTCCATCGATCGGATCGATTACCCAGGTAAAGCCCGAAGTGCCGCCGATGAGGCCGTGTTCTTCGCCGAGCGCGCCGTCGTCGGGGAAAGCGGCGCTGATGCGGTCACGGATCAGCGTCTCGACGTTCCGGTCGGCGATCGAGACGACGTCATGGGCGTCAGCCTTGGTCTCGATCACCAGCGTTTCGCGCTTGAGGAAATAGTCGTGAGCAAGGCGTCCGGCTTCCCCGGCGATGGTCTTGGCGAGCGCGAAGCGGGCTTCAAGGCCCGCGATTGGCGAAGTCATGCAATGGTCCTTCCTGTATCGGTCTCGAAAAATCATACGCTACAGCGCCGCGCGTCAGATATGACGCGCAAAAGACGCTGTAACGCTCTAAATTTGCTGCATAATTTCGCCCTAAAATCGATCCAGATTTGAGGAATTATGCAGTAATCAAAGCAAGGCCGCGGTTGCGGAAGCCGATGGCGACTTCGGTGGAGGGAGATAACATCTCCTCGATCGCCTCATGAACTACAAATAGCAGCCCTGTTGGCGTTTCAACCTCGTATTCGATGTGGCCGCCGAGATAGGCCGCAGTGCTGATAGTACCGGGCAGCGCAGCACCTGTCGCGGGCGTCAGCGTCACGGCATTGGGGCGCACGGCGAGCTTCGACGGGCCGGGCCGAGCATCGCGCGACGGCAGCCGATGTTCGAGCCCGCCGACGCGGATGGTGGCAAGGCCGGCATCGGACGCGGTGATTTCGCACGGCAGCACATTGGCCTCGCCCATGAAGTCGGCGATGAAGGCGGATGCCGGTGCCTCGTAGAGTTCGCGCGGCGCGCCTTCCTGCGCAATCTCGCCGTCCTTCATCACGATGATCCGGTCGGAGACGGCAAGCGCCTCGTCCTGGTCGTGGGTGACGTAGACGGCAGTAAAACCGAGCCGCTGCTGCAACTCGCGGATTTCGGTGCGCACCCGACGGCGCAGCCGCGCATCGAGGTTGGAGAGCGGTTCGTCGAGGAGCAGCACCTGCGGCTCGAGCGCCAGCGCGCGGGCGACGGCAACACGCTGCTGCTGCCCGCCTGACAGCTCGGCCGGCAACCGCTGGCCGAGGCCGCCGAGGCCGACGAGCTTCAGGCCCTCTTCCGCCCGGTCGCGTGCCTCCTTCTTCTTCATGCCGGAGGATTCCAGGCCGTAGGCGACGTTGTCGAGCGAGGTCATGTGTGGGAACAGCGCGTAGGACTGAAACACCATCGACACGTCGCGCTCGTTGGCCGGTAGCATGGTCACGTCCTTGCCGCCGATCAGGATTTTGCCGGCGGTCGGATGTTCGAGGCCCGCAAGCATGCGCAGGGTTGTGGTCTTGCCGCAACCGGACGGGCCGAGCAGGGTGACGAGAGTGCCGGGTTCGATGGTCAGCGAAAGGTCGTGGATGGCGGTGAAGGCGCCGAACTGCTTGCGCACGTTCTGGAAGACGACCGAGCCGGTGCGCGGTGTGGTCATTTGAGTGCTCATGCGGGGTTCTCCTGGGAAAGGTTTTTGGCGACAGCACGGGCCGGAGCCGCGCCGAAGACGCGGTTCTCCCGTCTCAGCTTGCGCTCGCCGACAAGTAATTGCAGGCCGGTGATGACCGTGATCATCACCACGATAAGGGCCGAAGAATAGGCGATCGCCACGCCGAACTCGCCGTTTTCGACGAGGCCGACGATATAGGACGTCGCCATGTTGTATTCGGCGCTGACGAGGAAGACGACGGCGCTGATCGACGTGATTGCCCGCACGAAGGAATAGACGAGGGCGGCGACGATGGCCGGCCGCAGCAGCGGCAGGATCACCTTGCGCAGCGTGCGCAAGCTGGTTGCCCGCAGCGTCAGCGACGCCTCGTCCAGGCTCTTGTCAAGCTGGCTCATCGCCGCGATGCCGCCGCGAACGCCGACGGGCATGTTGCGGAAGACGAAGCAGGCAACCAGGATCAGCGCCGTGCCGGTCATTTCGAGCGGCGGCAGGTTGAAGGCGATGATGTAGCTGATGCCGATAACGGTGCCGGGAATGGCAAAACTCAACATCAGGGCGAACTCGAAGATGTCCCGTCCGGCAAAACGCTGCCGGACGATCAGGTAGGCGGTCAGAAGCCCGACCAGGGCCGTCAGCGGCGCGGAGATCAGCGAGATCTCCATCGTCGTCCAGAACGAATTCCAGGCGACACCGGTCCAGGCGATGGCGCCATCGGCGATCGAGATCGAGAAGGCTTTGACGTAGTGCTCGAGCGTCAGCGAGTTGTCGAGACCCCAGGTCTTCACGAAGCCGCCGAACAGGATCATGCCGTAGACGACGAGCGTGAAGATCATCCACGGAATGACGACGGCATGGACGGCGATCGAGAGCGGACGCGGCAGGGCGATATGGGATCCGGAATCGCCCTTGCCGGTGACGGTCGAGTAATTTTTGCCCGCGAGCCAATAGCGCTGAGCCAGGAACGCCGACAGGGTGAAGCACAACAGGATGATGGCGAGCACGGCGGCGCGTGATGGATCGTTCTGCGCTCCGACGACGGCGAAGAAAATTTCGGTCGAAAGCACCCCGTGGCTGCCGCCGAGCACCAACGGATTGCCGAAATCGGCCATGCTCTCGATGAAACCGATCAGGAAGGCGTTGGCGAGACCGGGCTTCATCAGCGGCAGCGACACGTTCCAGAATGTCCGCCAACGATCGGCCCGCAACGTCTGCGATGCCTCTTCCATCGATGGGCTGACGCCCTCGACGACGCCAATCAGCACGAGGAAGGAAATCGGGGTGAAGGAAAGGACCTGCGCGATCCAGATGCCGGTCAGGCCGTAGAGCCAACGCCCCGGCTCGATGCCGAAGGCGTCCGACAGGAACTCCGTAATGACACCGGCGCGACCGAAGAGCAGGGTCAGCGCCAGGCCGATGACGAAGGGTGGCGTGATGATCGGCAGGATCGTCAACAGGCGCATGCCCTTCTTGAAGGGGAAGCGGGTGCGTGTCGCGACAAGCGCGAAGGCGAGGCCGAGCAATGTCGAGCCGGACGCAGTCAACAGCGCCAGCCACAGCGTGCGCCATGCAACGCCGCAGCGCTCGCCGCCGGTGACGCAGCCAAGGCTCCAGATCGAGCCGTCCTGGATGTTGCGCAGGAAGCCGTCCGGCTTGAACGAACCGTCAAAATCCTGGACGGAGGCTGCAAACATGCTGCCGACGGGATAGAAGACGAAGACGACGACGAGGCAGACGAGCAGCGAGATGGCTGCCACGATGAAGGCGTCGCCCTTCATGACGCCGCGCTCGGCCAGGCCAAATGCGAAGAGCAGAATGAAGGCGAGGGAGGCCAGAACGGCGCCGGCGCCCATCGATGGCTGTCCGTCGTTGAGTGGTCCAAAAAGGCTTTCGCTGATGGTCCACGTCCAGCCAGTGAAGCCGATCGCCAGACCCTGGAACGCGATGAAGACAAGGCCGATTGCGCCGGCTGCCGCCAACACTAACCCGCGACGGGCCGGGTCGCGAACGAACCGGGCGGCTGCACAGACGCCGAGCAGTACGAGCGCGACGACGAGCCATGGCCGTCCGTGGGCAAAGATTTGCGCGAGGCCGGGTGCCACGGCAGTATCGGAGGGAAAGCTGGAAAGCCAGCCGAGGCCGAAGAAGCCTCCCTCGATGCGGTACCAGGGCACAGCCATGAATGCGGCCAGCCCAAGCCCGAGTGTGAGGTCGAGCCTACGGTTGCGATGTTCCATCACGGTCCTCGCGTCTCTTCAATATTGGAATGTCGATCTGTTGCAGGGCCGGCTGGTGGGCAGCCGGAAGCGCCAGCGGTCTTTCGAGATGCAACCGACCGGATCGTTCGGCCCGGCCGGTCGCACGTCGAATGGCGTCAGTTGGCGCTGGCGCCGACTTCGCGGTCCCAACGCTCAAGCAGAGCCTTGCGCTTTTCGGAATCGCCATAGGTGGCGAAGTCGTAGTCGATCAGCTTGATATCCTCGAACTTCGGTGCTTCCTTCGGCACTTCCGCGCTTTTGTTGGACGGCAGCTGGAAGGACTTGGCATCCTTCATGCGCGACTGAACCTCTGCCTTCAGCGCCCAGTCGTACCAGGCCTTGGCATTGTCCAGGTTCTTGGCGCCACGGATGATCGACATCGAGCCGATCTCGTAGCCGGTGCCCTCGCAAGGCGCGATCGCCTTGATCGGGAAGCCTTCGGCCGTCTGGGCGACGGCGTCATGCATGAAGACGATGCCGAGGCCGGCCTCGCCGCGTGCGGCCGACTTGACCGGCGCCGAGCCCGATTTGGTATATTGCGCAACGTTGGCGTTGAGCTTCTTCAGGTAGTCGAACGCCTGGTCTTCGCCCATGATCTGCACCAGCGATGCGAGTGCCGTATAGGCAGTTCCCGACGAGTTCGGGTTTGCCACCTGGATCTCGCCCTTCAGCGAAGCGTCCAGCAGATCGGCCCAGCATTTCGGCTCCTTGAAGCCTTTTTTCTGGAAGATTTCGGTGTTGTATCCCCAGCCGAGCGCGCCGGCATAGACGCCGACCGTGCGGTAGCCCGAGCCTTCGGCCTGCTTCTTGGCCCAATCCTGCAACTGGTCGAGCATCGGCGACTTGTATTCAAGCGTCAGGCCGTCGGATGCCGCCTGCAGATGCGGGTCGCCGGTGCCTGCCCACCAGATATCGGTCTTGGGGTTGCGCGCCTCGGCGCGAACCTTGGCATAGGTTTCGCCGGAAGACAGGCGAACCATGTTGACCTTGATCCCGCTTTCCTTCTCGAAATCGGCGGTCATCTGCTCGCAAATGACGACGTCTGCCGAGCAAATAAGATTGAGACTGCCAGCTGCCTGCGCCTCAGACGCGGCGAATGCTAGGCCGGTTGCGGCGAACGCAACCGAAATGGATACAGCTTTCATAACTTCCTCCCAATGATGCGATGCCTCCACATCGCAGTAATGCAAGCGCGTGCAAGGTGTCACATGGATCGGAATGTTGTCAATCCGGGTCAAATGAAAAGCAGAAAGTTTAACAACTTGGGTTTGATCAAGCTTGCACAGGCTTGGGATTTGTTGCAAGAAGTTTGCAAAGCCGTGCAAGAGTGGTTCCCGATGAGCGACAAGATATTCGTCAGTGCGGAGGAAGTGGCAAGGAAGGCCGGCGTTTCCCGGTCAGCGGTTTCGCGCGCATTCACAGCGGGTGCGAGCATCGCGCCGGAGACGCGCCGCAAGGTCATGGAAGCGGCCGAAGCGCTCGGCTATCACGTCAATCATCTCGCTCGCGGGCTGATGCGCAACGAGAGCGGCATCGTCTGCCTCGTCGTTTCCGACCTGGGCACGCCTTACCGATCGGCGTTGATCAAGGCCCTGACCCAGCAGCTGCAGAACGCCGGCAAGATCGCGATGATCGTCAACACGGATCGATCCGACGAACGCGTCGACATGGCGTTGCGTCAGGCGATCCGCTATCGGGCCGATGCCTCGATCGTGCTGTCCGGCATGCCGGACAAATCGCTGGTCGATCTCTGCGTCAGGAACGGTCAACGCCTGGTTCTCATCAATCGCGACGACGAACATCAGGGACCGCTCAGGATCAACCTCGATGAGGAGGGCACGGCGCAGAGCGTCGTGACCGCATTCCTGCGGGCGGGCTGTCGCCGGCTCGCCTTTGCCAATTCGGAAGCGGGCACGCCAAGCCTGATGGCCCGCGAAGTGGGCTTTGTCGCCGCCGCGCGGGAGCAGGGGCTCGACGTGACCGTCGAGCGTTTCGGCCCGACGGGTTACGAAAGCGGCAAGGTCCTGGCGCAGCGGCTGATGACCCGTCGCGAGCGCCCGGATGCGGTCTTTTGTGTCACCGATCTCGTAGCGCTCGGCTTCATGGACGCAGCCCGGCACCAGTTTTCGCTGTCGATCCCGCAGGATCTCTGCGTCGTCGGCTTCGACGACATTCCGCAGGCTGCCTGGAATTCCTACGATCTGACGACATTCGCCCAGCCGATCGACGAGATCGCGACGGCGGCGGTGGCGTGGCTGATGAGCGACGACGTCGGGCAATCGCAATCGCTGCGCCTGAACGCCCCCTTCGTCTGGCGCCGGTCGGTGCGCAGCGCCTGATCGAGCAGAGACCGGCCAGCGGCAAGGCGCCGCCGAAATCAGCTTTCGATAGGGCGTCGACCACGCGTCAGAGCGGCATCGATGCGTGCGCCGTGGGCTGCAAACACAGACCATAGCCACAGCATGATCCAAAGCATCATGAGCCAGGCGAGCACGACGTCCGAGAGAAAATGGGCGCCGAAGGCGACGCGGTTGAGCGAGAAGGCGAGCACGACAGGGATCAAGGCGAGGATCGCCGTCCGACGCCATCGCACCGGTAGCAGCAGCGCCAATGCAATCAAGGCAATCGCTGTGGCCGACTCACCGGAGGCAAACGAACAGCTACGCGAGCAGACGCCAGAGACCTGCCAGGCCGGCGTAAACGGCAGGGTTCCGCCGAATTCGACGATCTCGGAGGGGCGGGCGCGACCAACCAACGTTTTCAGAAACTGGATGGCAAGGCCCGGGCCGAGCCCATAGAAGGTTAGGAAAAACAGCATCTTGTGCGGACGCGGCAACCAGGCGCGCGGCGCTGCAATTTGTGCAGCAAGCATGGTCGCCACAGCGGGCAGGATCAAAAGCGGGATCACGCGGTTGAAATCGCGCAGCAGACGCAGCGCGTGTTCCCGCGACAGCGGAAAATCTGCGTCACCGGTCGCCGCCCAGCGGGACACAGCGAGATCGATACCGGGAAAGGCCATGAAGATGAAGCCGGCAAAGATCGTCGCGGAGGAGGCCGCCTGGATCGCGTGCTCCTGGATGTAAGCGCGCGCGTGGGCAAGCCATGTCCGGGGATTGGCAACCTGCCACAAGATGCCGGCAGTAGGTGTCGTGGTGGATTGCAGGATGCTGGACATTCCGAATGCTCGCGATGAAAAAATATGAGGAGGTGCGAGCGGAAGAGTTGCGGTTGACTGTCAAGGAAGGGCGGGGAACTGGAGAAGGCTGGGAGCGGAACGCAAATCAGCCTTTCGACGTGTTGCTTGAGCCGTTGGGCCAGGCATTTTTACCGCAAAATCAGGTTCAGAGGCCCAGGCATCGGGCGCCACAGCTATGGGGCCGAAGGCAATGGCGGCGACACTCGGTTCGCTTTGTCAAGAAATGGCGGAGAAACGAAGAACGCTTGATGCGGAACGCTCGGTGACGGCGCCGAGGGCCACCCGGATGAATTGCATGCCGGATTTTTTCGTCCCATAAGCTCGTTGCCACAACACATGCGCGAGGAGTTTGCAGATGATCGACAAGGGGCTCATCCTTTTGGTCGAGGACGAGCCGGAGATCGCGCAGATTCTCGATGCCTATCTCGTGCGCGACGGCTTCCGGACGGTGCGGGCTGCCGACGGCGAAACTGCGCTTACCCATCACGCGGTGCTTTCGCCGGATCTGGTTCTTCTCGACGTGCGCATCCCGCGGCTCGATGGTTTCGAAGTGCTGGCGCGCATCCGTCGTGAGAGCAACACGCCGACGATCATGGTGACGGCCCTCGCCGAAGATCTCGATCGGCTCGCGGGCCTGCGGCTCGGCGCGGATGACTATGTCGTCAAGCCGTTCAACCCGCAGGAAGTCGTGGCCCGCGTCAATGCTGTGCTGCGGCGCACACGCAACGGCGCCGGCGCGACGGTATTGCGCTTCGAAAACGTCGAGGTCGACCTCGACGCCCATGCCGCCTTCGTTGACAACAGCGGCAAGCGCCAGTCCTTGCCGCTGACGCTCAGCGAATTCCGCATCCTCGCCCACATGATCCGCCGCCCGACGCATGCCTTCGAACGCGCCGACATACTCGATGCCTGCCTTCCGGACAGCGATGCGCTGGCACGCACGGTCGATACCCACGTCGCCAATCTCCGCCGCAAGCTCGAGGATCTCGGTGCCTGCGGCTTCTTCACCGCGGTTCGCGGCGTCGGCTACCGTTTCGTGGAGCCGAGATGAAAATCAGAATGTCGCGAATGCCGCTCAGTGTTCTCACCGCCATGCTTCAGGCGGTCCTGCTCGTGGTCAGTGTTTGCATCGTCTATTTCGGCGTCATGTGGATCGAGTCGGACCTCGAGGAGCGACTGCTGAAGCGGATGCCGCGCGGTGCCGCCCAGGCATACAAAGACATCAATGCCGGCCGCATGCCCGAGGAGGAGCACCTTCGGGTGCTCGTCACCAACATTCCCGAGATAGAGGAGTGGGGCAACAACGAGGTCGATCTGTCGATCATCACCTTCGGCGCCATTGCTGCGGCAACCTGCAGTCTGATTGGCTATTGGCTTGCGCGCAAGATCAGCCGTCCGCTGGAGCTTCTCGCCAGGGCAACCGAGGACCTGCGTGCGGGTGATTTCGCAGTCCGTGTCGGCTCTGTGCGGAAGGGGGCGAAGGAAGTGGCGACGTTGATCAAGACCTTCGATGAACTGGCGGCCGAACTCGAAAGCATGGAAAGCCGTCTGCGCTTCAACACGATGGCCGTGGCCCACGAACTGCGCACGCCCCTGACAATATTGCAGGGCAACCTGCAGGGCATGGCCGACGGTGTCTTTCCGCTCGAACAGGAGCGCGTGCGGCAACTCCTCGTGCAGGTGGAAGGGTTGTCCGCGCTGGTCGAGGACCTGCGCACCCTGTCGCTTGCAGCGGGCCAGAAACTCGTGACGCAGCGCAGCGCCGTCGATCTTTCTGCCGAGGCGACGCAGGTGCTCGGCGCATCCCGCACCATTCTGGCTGCCGCCGGCCTCTCGCTTGAGGCAGCACTTGAGCCGGCGGTCGTGTCTGGCGATTCCCAGCGCCTGCGCCAGGCCTTGCTTGCGCTCGTCGAAAACGCCTGTCGTTATGCGGCATCTGGCGGCGTGCTTCGCTGCGAGACCGGTGCGCGTGGTACCGACGAGGCCTTCATCCGTGTACTTGATCGCGGACCGGGGCTTCCGGACGATGTATCGACCCACTCGATCGACCTGTTCTGGCGCGGTGACGCGTCACGTTCGCGGGCAACCGGCGGGACAGGCCTTGGCCTGTCCGTCGTGCAGGCGATTGCCAAGGCCCATGGCGGCCGGCTGGAATTCGCAGCGCGCCCCGGCGGCGGAGCGATGATCACCATAATGCTGCCGCGCGAAAGCGCCGCCTGAACACCACTGGGCATCAGCGTGAACAGGGCTTGATCGGCGGCCATTGCACCGTTCGGCGAAAGCCCTATGGCCGTTTTGCGCGTGCGCGTAGACGGCTCTGCGGATTGCGCTCAATTCCCGATCACCTCTCCGCATTCCCTTGACAAACAGCGGGCAAACCCAGCGGTGCCGGATATCCCGGCGATGCTTGGACAAGCATTTGCTTTCAAGGAATTACATCATGTCCCTGGAAGGTCGTTTGCAGCAATACAGCGCTCGATCGGACTTGCCGTCGCTCGCTGACGAACGCGAAGAGAGGGTCGAAACCTTGCTGCCGTCCGTTGGCTTCGCCGCCGCCGCCAACATGCCAGCGCGGGATCGATCGGACCGGCGGATCCTGTGGCAGGTTCTCAAACTTGGCGGGCGGCTCACCTGGAAGCGCGCGGTCGTTTTCTCGATGCGCCTTGTCCGTCACCCGGTGCTGACGACGCGCTGGCTGGTGTTTCTCGGCGCGTTCGGCGACCGCTACAAGTTGGGTCTTCCGCACGACGATCTCATCCGCAAATCGGTCCCGACATTTCTGCTGCATGGCGCGTCGTCCCGGCGTCGTCTCGAATTGTTGATGAACCACTTCGATGTCGCGAGCGAGGTTCTGTCGCGCCGGTCGCTGATGGCGCTCTGGCGCGGCGCGTCGATGGAAATGGGCACGGTCGGAGGCCGTATTGAAAACTACAGCATCCAGTTGCTGCTGGCCGACCATTGCGGCGGCCGCCATGAGGGTGCTTTCGCTATCCGGCTCAGCCGGCAAAGCGATCGCTGCGCGCTTTGCACTGTCAGCTTTGCCTTCGTGCGCTGCGGCGACGAGGCCTATAGTCTGGCGATCGGCGGCATGCAGGGCCCGCGCGGCGGCGACGGGAAACGCGCGTTGATTACCGCGACCCGCGACCTTGGCGGCCTGCGGCCGAAAGATGCCGTTTTGCTCACGCTTCAGGGGCTCGCCTCCGAGGGCAACGCTTCGCACCTCTACGCCGTCTCCAACGACAAGCATGTGATCAATCGTCGGCGGCGCAAGCGCCGCCGGATGATGGTCGCCGATCTTGATGCCTATTGGCGCGACAGGGGCGGCGAACCGTCCGATCCGTTTGGCTTCAGTCTCCCGATTGGTGATGGCCAGGCCAATGAGGACGGCAACAGGCGCGACCAGAGCAAACGTGCATTTCGCGACATCGGCGCTTGGTTCTACTGACCGCCGGCGCATGATCGGCCATTTCCTTGGGTCGGCTGACGGAGTGTGTCATGACAGCACTACGCCAAGTTGCGCGTTGCAAGTTATGTTATGGGCGAATCGAATCTGCAACTGGAGGCAAAGCGTGACGAGAGCCGTCGCCAAGGGGACGAAATCCCATACTGGTGGATGCCTTTGCGGGGCAATCCGTTTTGAGGCACAAGGGCCGGCCGGGAAGCCGCACACGTGCTCCTGCAAACTTTGCCAGCGGCATTCGGGTGCGCTGACCGTCGCCTGGGTCGAATTTCCAAAGGAGGCTGTTGCCTGGATCGGACCGGGTGGTGCACCCTCGACCTATCGCTCCTCGGACTATTCCAGCCGGGCCTTCTGCGGCACGTGCGGCGGCACGATCGGTGCTATCGATGATGCACCTGTCGTGGCTCTGGTTCTTGGCGGTTTCGACAAGACCAGTGCGGCAGATTTGATCCCGGTGTCGCACAGCTACCGTGGCGGACGCCCGAAATGGTGGCATGTCGAATGCGTCAAGCCGACGGCTGAATAGCCGCCGGCGATTGATGACCCGGACCTTTCGCGCGGCCCCGGTGCCGACGTTTAGAACAGGTTCGCCACAACCGAGCCGATGGCAATGGTGCCGAACGCAATCAGGACGAGGCCCGAAAGGCGCGACACCCAGGTGACAAAACTGTCAGGCACGCGCGTGCGGGCAAGAGCCACCCCGCCGCTCAAAAGCATCCACCAGGCAAGCGAGCCGAGGAATACGCCGGCAACGACAATGGCGGCGTTGCCTATCCCGCCGGTCTTCGCCAGGCCGAGGACGGCAAAGAACGCGGCAAAGGACAGGATCGTCAGCGGGTTGGCGATCGTCAGCAGGAACGTTGCTGCGGTCGTCTGGATGAGATCGCGCGCACCAACCTGTGCTGCGGCCGCGACCGGGCTCGGTTGAAGCCCTCGCCAGCCAAGCCAGATCATGAAGGCGCCGCCGAGCAGGCTGAGTGGCGTCGACACCATGGCGAGCATGGTCGCAAAGGCGGCAAATCCGGCGGCCGCAAGCAGTGCGTAACTGGCATCGGCAAGTGCCGTCCCCAATCCGCCGGCGACGCCGGCCCAGAAGCCACGCTCGAGCGTGCGGTTGATGCACAGCGCGCCGATCGGGCCGAGAGGGGCGGCGATGGCCAGGCCGAGCAGTAGGCCTTTTCCAAACAACAATGCAGACATCGCTCAGCGCTCCGGGCTGGTGAACTGGGTTTCCCTGACGGTCGACAAGGCAATCACGGTCTCGCTTCGGGCGAGAAAACGTCGGCGCTTGAGCTCTGCCAGGAAAGGCTCGATATCGCCGAGGGATGGCATGCGCACCTTGACGCAATAGGACCAGGCGCCGGTGACGTGATGGCACTCGGCGACCGCGGGATGATCGGCCATGAAGGTGCGAAACGCGGCCTCATCCGCATCGGGCGAAAGGCCAACCCAGACAAAGGCGAGCACGTCGAGCCCGAGCGCGCGATGGTCGGCATCGATGGTGAAACGGCGGATCACGCCGCTTGCGACGAGCCGGCGAATGCGTTCGTTGACGGAGGAGGGCGACAGCTCCACGGCCGCACCGATATCGGTCAATGACCGGCGGGCGTCCTGCGCCAGGATCCCAATGATTTTTCTGTCTATCTCATCCATTTCCAATGAATACGTGGAAAATAACAAAACGTACAGCAAAATCATTGGAAGGAATTTGGTGTAGCCGAAAAATCGACGGTGTCGCTCAGTCGATATCCCTAAGGGCGTCGAGCGGGCCGGTCAGCGCCGTGCGCGGCTGGACGAGTTCGGGACTGATCAGGTGAATGCGGGGCTGCGGCCGCCCCTCCTCGATCACCTCGAACGCCTTGGTGATCATGCCCTCGACATCCTGCCTGATCATGATGACCGGGAAGGGCAGGAACGAGGCGAAGGGGTCGTAGTCGTAGCAGCCGACGACGAGATCGGCGAAGTTCTCGTGCGGGTGGCCGGCCATGAAGCGCAGCAGTCCCTCGAAGTTGATCGAGGAGTTGACGAACAGGCCGCGCGGCAGCTTGCCGTGTTTCTCGTAGAAGGCTTCGAAAGCAAGCCTTGCATTGTTGGGAGCGTAGCCGGTCGGCTGGATGCAGCCGTCCGGATCGTCTCCCAGAAGCTCGCGCTTCACGGCGCGGAAGCCGCGGATACGCTCCCGGCTGGCGTGGTCGTCGCGACCGCCGAAGAGGTAGAGTTCGTCCGGCCGAAGCGGCTGATCCGCCGGAAAATGGCGGATGATCGCTTCTGTCAACATCCGGCCGCCTTCGTAGTTGTCGCTGATGACGGACGGAACCTTGGTGCCCGGTAGGTCGATATTGATGTGCTTCAGGCCGACGGTCTCGCAGACCTCGTGCACGCCGTCCGGGTCGGTCGCGCCGCAGATGAACAGCTCGTCGATCGAATAGGAGATCAGCGTTTCGGCGGTCTTGCGCTCCTCTTCCGGGTCACGGCTGGCGCTGACGACGATCGGGCATTGCCCCTTGCTCCTGACGTGCGCCTCGAAGGTCTGTGCCATCGAGGAGAAGTAGCGGTTGTCGTGGACGGGCAGCAGCAGGCCGATCAGGCCGGAGCGGGAACTGCGTAATCCGCGCGCCTGACGGTTGGCGGTATATTGGTGGGTTTCCGCCAGGTCCCGGATCAGCGCCGCCGTGCTCTCCTTGATCCGCCGCTTCTGCCAGGTGCCATTCAGAACCGCACTCACGGTTGAAGGCGAGCTGCCGGATAGCACCGACAAGTCGTAGATCGTCGCCTTCTTCTTGCTGCTCTTCGTCATCCACGTGCCTCCCTCATCGTCTTAGTGCCGATTTCCCCTTGACGAAAGATTAAGTCTGCACAATAGTCTTTGCACCATCGATTGTGCAAACAAGAAATATCGATTGTGCATGCGATGGGCCGTCTGAGGAGGCGGCGATCAGGGAGGCGGGAATTCGTTCCCTGCCAGTTGCGATTTGAAACTGGAGGCCGGCGCTTTTGCAGCCGGGCGTGTTCCCCGTGGGGAACGAGTGGAGGAGAGACATGATCAAGAAAATTCTGGTCGCCGCTCTGGCGACATCGCTGTCGCTTGCCGGTGCGGCTGCCGCATTCGCTCAGGATGCCGGAAAGGTCGGCGTCGTGGTCAAGATCGGCGGTATTCCTTGGTTCAATGCCATGGAGGCCGGCATCAAGGAGCGTGGCCAAAAGCTCGGCCTCGACGCCTTCATGGTCGGCCCGACGAGCGCCGATCCGGCGCTGCAGGTGCGCGCCATCGAGGATCTGATCGCCCAGGGCGTGAAGGTCATCGGCGTCGTGCCCAACGATGCCAAGGTTCTGGAACCGGTTCTGACCAAGGCGAAGGAAAAGGGCATCATTGTCATCACCCATGAATCGCCGAGCCAGAAGGGCGCCGACTGGGACTTTGAGCTGGCGTCTTCGACCGGCTTCGGTGAGGCGCACGGCAAGCTGCTTGCCGAGAAAATGGGCGGCAAGGGCGAATATGCCGTCTTCGTCGGCTCCTTGACCGTGCCGCTGCACAATGCCTGGGCCGATGCGGCGATCGCTTACATCAAGAAGAACCACTCGGATATGACTTTGGTCGGCGAACGCTACGGCGTTGCCGAAGACGTCGACAAGAGCCGCTCGACCGCGCTCGATCTGATCTCGGCCCATCCGAACCTGAGGGGCTTCCTTGCTTTCGGTAGCCAGGGACCGATCGGGGCAGGGCGTGCCGTGGAAGAGCGCCGCAAGGTCGGTGAGATCTTCGTGCTCGGCCCGTTCTCGCCGGGCCAGGGACAGAAGCTGGTGAAGTCGGATGCGATCTCCGGCGGCTTCATGTGGAATCCGAAGCAGGCGGGCGAGGTGTTCGTGACGCTCGCCGACAAGTTGATGAAGGGTGAGGAAGTCAAGGACGGCGACGAGATCGAAGGTCTCGGCAAGGTCAAGCCGGACTTCGAAAACCGCAACATCATCGTCGATCAGCTGGTGCCGATCAACAAGGATACGGTCGCGGACCTCGCGGCCATGGGGCTCTGATCCGCTACGGCGCCGCGCGCCTTATCGGGCGCGCAAAGGCCGCCGTCGCACTTTGAATTGCTGCATGTTTTTGTCCCTAAGTCGGCTTCGATTTAAGGAAACATGCAGTGGGTTCTCCCGGCTGCTGGGCCGGCTTCGGCCGGCCTGGCAAGTCCCTTCAAAACGGTATTCGGGCACACGTTCATGCACCAGCTTGCGATTGCGGGAGGCAGCGAAAAGCCGCTTCTGTCCCTGCACGACATCAACATGACCTTCGGTGGCGTCAAGGCGCTCAGGAATGTGAGCTTCGACGTTCGCCCGGGCGAGGTCCATTGCCTTGCCGGCGAAAACGGCTGCGGCAAGAGCACCCTGATCAAGATCATCACCGGCGTTTACCGCCCGGCCGAAGGTGCGTCGATCGAATATGACGGCGAGACCTATTCGCACATGTCGCCGGTCACTGCACACGATCGCGGCATCCAGGTCATCTGGCAGGACCTGGCGCTTTTCCCGGAAATGAGCGTGGCTGAAAACATTGCCTTCCAGACCGTCCTCGGCCGCTGGCCGAAGCTGGTGGATTACGGCCGCATGCGAAAGATCGCGACGGAAGCGCTTGAGCGCCTCGGCATCACGCTCGACGTCGACCTGCCGCTCAAGGAATATGCGATCGCCCAGCGCCAGATCGTGGCGATCGCCCGCGCACTTGTCGGCGAAGCGAAGCTCGTTTTCATGGATGAGCCGACCGCGTCGCTGACCCAGTCGGAAACCGACCATCTGCTCGACATCGTCCGCGGCCTTTCGGCCGCCGGCGTCGCCGTGGTCTTCGTCAGCCACCGCCTTGCGGAAGTGCTGGAAATTTCAAGCCGCATCACCGTGCTGCGCGACGGCGCGCTGGTCGGCGTCTACCCCGCAGCCGGCATGACGCAATCGCGCATCACCGAGCTGATGACCGGAAAGACCTTCGACCAGCAGGTCCGCGCCAAATCCAGGCAGGATCAGCCTGTGGTGCTCGAGGTAAAGGGTTTGAGCCGGCCCGGCCAGTTCGACGACATATCGCTGACCGTCAGGCGCGGCGAGACGCTGGGCATTACCGGTCTTCTCGGTGCCGGCAGAACCGAACTCGCGCAGACGCTTTTCGGCATGCTGCAACCGGCGGCCGGTACGATCATGCTCGACGGCAAGCCGGTCCGTTTCTCCTCCAACCGCGATGCCATCAAGGCGGGTGTCGCCTATCTCTCCGAGGACCGCCTGTCGCTCGGCCTGATCCAGCCACAGTCGATCTCCGACAATCTGGTCATCGGCTCGCTTGGCAAGATCGTTTCGGGCGGGTTCCTGTCGGATGAGCACAAGCGCAAGCTCGTTGCCGGATGGATCGCCGATCTCGGTGTGAAGATCGGCCTGCAGGGCGACGCGATCTCGACCCTTTCCGGCGGCAACCAGCAGCGCATCGCCATCGCCAAGTGGCTTGCGACCGACCCGAAGCTGCTGATCCTCGACGCGCCCACGGTCGGCGTCGACGTCGGCGCGCGTGCCGGCATCTTCGACATCGTCGCCAAGCTCGCCGACGCGGGGCTTGCCATCATTCTGATCTCCGACGAGGTCCCCGAGGTCTATTTCAATGCCGATCGCGTCCTGCACATGGCGCAGGGCCGCATCGTCGGCAGCTACGATCCCCGCAGCGCTTCGCTCGCCGAAATCGAGGGAGCGGTCTATGCGTAGTTTCGCCCGCACCCATGCGACGGAAGTCGCGCTGCTCGCCGTCATCGCTGTCATCTGCACGGTGCTGTCGTTTGCCACCGCCAATTTCTTCTCGCTCGGCAACGCCTTCGATCTCCTGAACACGAGTTCGGTCAACATCATCTTCGCCGTCGGCCTGCTCGTCGTCCTCATCGCCGGCGGCATCGACATCTCCTTCGCGGTCGCCGCCTCGGTCGTGCAGTACGGCACGGCGATCGCGCTCGGCTGGATCGGCGGCGGCGGCTGGGTCTCCGGCCTCGTCATCGCCGGGTCGCTTGGCATTTTCCTCGGCGCGATCAACGCGCTGCTGATCCACCGCTTCCGCATCATCTCGATCGTCGCGACGATATCGACCTTCAACATCTATTTCGGCCTGCTGATGTTCTTCACCAAGGGCGTGTCGATCTACGACTTGCCGGAATGGCTGACGGATCGCGTCGTGTTGTTCGAGCACGAAATGGCCGACGGCAGCTGGATCGAGATCACCCTTCCGGTGCTGGTGATGGTGCTTTGCGTCATCGCCACCTGGGCGCTGATCACCCGCACGACCACCGGTCGGCAACTCTATGCCTTCGGCGACAATCCGGAGGGTGCGCGCCGCTTCGGCATCAACATCGGTGCCATGCAGTTCATCGCCTTCGGCTGGCTCGGCCTGATGGCCGGCATCGGCGGGCTGGTGCAGGCGCACTACGCGCAGGAAGTGGTGCCGAATGCGCTCTACGGGCGCGAACTCGACGTACTCGCGGCAGTCGTTCTCGGTGGCGCAAGGCTTGGTGGCGGCAAAGGCTCGGTGCTCGGCTGCGTGCTCGGCGTGCTCCTGATCGCAATCACCCAGAACGGCTTGAACCTGATGGGCGTTTCGCCCTTCGCCTTCAAGATGATTGTCGGCGCCATCATTCTGATCGCCATCACCCTTTCCAACACCAGCATCGAACGGCTTCTGCCCTTCGTAAGCCAGAAAGGCGCACGCCGATGACACGCTTTTCGGACCGCCTGAAGGCATGGTTCGGACCGGAAATGGCGGGGCCCGGGTTGGCGCTGGTCGCCGTGATCCTGGTGTTCGGCCTCGCGTCGCCGCAGTTCCTGAGTGCGGCGACCTTTGGCTCGGTTGCATTCCAGCTTCCCGAGCTTGGGTTGCTGACCCTGGCGATGCTACTGCCGATCCTGACCGGCGGCTTGAACCTTGCCGTGACCTTCACCGCCAATATCGCCGGCCTGACGCTTGCCTGGGTCCTGCAGGCGAATGGTGGGGCGGATGCCGGCGCCGGTGCTTTCGCCCTTGGTTGTATCCTGGCCGTGATGGTCGGGGCCGCAAGCGGCGTCGTGATGGGCCTGGTCATTGCCTTTACCCGCGCGCACCCGATCCTCGTTTCGCTGTCGATGATGATCTTCCTGCGCGGGCTGGGCGAGTTTCTGACGCGCGGCGGCGATGTCTCCGGCTTCCCGGCCTTCATCGGTCCGCTCGGTCACGGCTCGATCGCGGGCATACCGGTGCCGCTGATCGTCTTCATCGTCTGCGTGCTGGCCTGGCATGTGCTGTTGACCCGAACCAAGCTCGGCTTCAACACCTATATGATCGGCTCCAATCTCGAGGCGACGCGCTATTCCGGCATCAATACCCGCAAGGTGATCGTCCTCGTCTACACGCTCTCAGGGGCGATGTGCGCCATTGCCGGCATCATCATGCTGGCGCGGTTCAACTCGGTGCGCATCGGCCACGGCGAATCCTATCTCCTGATCACGGTGCTGGCCTGCTTCCTCGGCGGGGTCAATCCGTTCGGCGGTTTCGGCCGGGTCCTTCCGGTATTCGTGGCGCTTGTCGTGCTGCAATTGTTGTCGTCCGGGCTCAATCTGATCGGTGCCAACCAGCATCTGGCCACCGCGGTCTGGGGCCTGCTGCTCGTCGGCGTCATGGTGCTGCGCTTCGCCGCCTCCAAGTTCAAGATTTCATTTGTCAGAAAAGGAACGTGATCATGCAGGGTTTTGGCGTCCATACGAGCATGTGGACCATGAATTGGGATCGGTCCGGTGCCGAGCGGGCAGTCGCCGCGGCGGTCAAGTACAAGGTCGATTTTATCGAGATCCCCATGCTCAATCCGCCGGCTGTCGACACCGCCCACACCAAGGCGCTCTTGGAGAAGAACAAGCTGCGCGCGGTCTGCTCGCTCGGTCTGCCTGAACGCGCCTGGGCTTCCGTCCGGCCGGATGCCGCGATCGAGCACTTGAAGATCGCGATCGACAAGACGGCTGATCTCGGCGGCGAAGCGCTGTCCGGGGTCATCTATGGCGGCATCGGCGAGCGCACCGGCGTTCCGCCGACCGAGGCTGAATACGACAACATCGCCCGCGTGCTGACGGCTGCGGCCAAGCACGCCAAGACGCGCGGCATCGAACTTGGCGTCGAGGCGGTGAACCGCTACGAGAACCATCTGATCAACACCGGCCGGCAGGCCGTCGACATGATCAAGCGGGTCGGAGCCGACAATGTCTTCGTGCATCTCGACACCTACCACATGAACATCGAGGAAAAGGGCATCGGCACCGGCATTCTCGATGCGCGCGAGCATATCAAATACATCCACCTCTCCGAGAGCGACCGCGGCACACCGGGCTATGGCAACTGCGCCTGGGATGAGATCTTCGCGACGCTTGCGGCGATCGGCTTCAAGGGCGGGCTTGCCATGGAGAGCTTCATCAACATGCCGCCGGAAGTCGCCTATGGCCTCGCCGTCTGGCGACCGGTCGCCAAGGACGAGGAAGAAGTGATGGGCAACGGCCTGCCGTTCCTGCGCAACAAGGCCAAGCAATACGGGCTGATCTAGAGGGACGGCGATCCGGCCTTTGGCGGCCCGAAAAGTGACGGGAGGCGCGGCATCATGCCAACACCATCACGCAACGAGCAGGGCACGATAGCGGTGCTTGACGTCGGCAAGACCAACGTCAAGCTCAACGCCGTCACGGCGGATGGTATCGTGCTTGAGACGCTCAGCATCCCCAATCCGGTGCTGCCAGGCACGCCCTGGCGCCATCACGATCTCGGCGCCATCGGCGAGTGGGTTTTTTCCGGCCTCGGCCAACTCGCCCGGCGTCACCCGCTTTCGACCTTCGTCGCCTCCGGACACGGTTCCGGCGGCGTGCTTGTCGGTGACGATCCGCAGCGCGGCGACGGCACGGCCCTGCCGATGATCGACTACGAACAGCCGTTGCCTGAGGTTATCCGCGCAGGGTATGCCCCGCTATCCGGCTCGTTCTTCGATCGCGGCAGCGCGATGATGCATGCGTCGACGCATCAGGCACGGCAACTCTACTGGATGCAGGAGCGCGAGCCCGAAGCTTTTTCACGGGCACGCTGGTATCTCGGCCTGCCGCAATACTGGGCCTGGCGGCTCTCCGGCGTGGCGACCTCAGAGACGAGCCTGCTCGGTGCGCAATCGCATCTCTGGAACGTGGCGGAACGGCATTTCGCGCCGATCGTCGAGGCGCGTGGCTGGCGCAGGCCGATGCCGCCCTTTGCCCAGGCCTGGCAGGACCTCGGGCCGGTGCGCGCGGCTTTGGCGCGCCGTCATGGCTTGCCGCAAGAGCTTCGCGTCCTTGTCGGCGCTCACGACAGCAGCTTGAACCACTATCGCTATCACGCCGCCGGACTGAGCGATTTCATCGTCATCTCCACCGGCACCTGGATTGTCGGCTTCTCCGGGCAGACGCCGCTCGACCGGCTCGATGAAGACAGGGGCATGACCTTGAACAGCGACATCTTCGGCAATCCGCTCGGCGGCGTGCTGACGATGGGCGGACGCGAATTTTCATACGTGGCGGGTCAGGAGCCGCCGGACGGGCCTGTGCCCGAACAGATCGTCCGGCGGTTGATCGCCGAGCGCACCATGGCGCTGCCTTCCTTCGGCGACGACAATGGCCTGTTTCCCGGTAGTGCCGGACATGGGCATATCACCGGGCCGAAGCCCGAGACTGCGATGGAGCGCAAGGCACTGGCGCTGCTTTATTGCGCGCTCCTGACCGCCGAATGCGTCGAGGCTTTGGGCGCAGGGCCATCGGTTGTGCTGGACGGCAACTTCCTGCGCGATCCGCTCTATGCCCGCCTTGTCGCGGCCCTGCTGCAGGACCGGCAGGTCCGGTTCAATCTCGATGCCTATGGCGTCGCGTCCGGTGCGGCCCTGCTCGGCGGCCAACGCACACGGACACGGCCGGCGCCGCTTGCCCTGGCCGAGGTTGCCGATATCGCACTGCTGACCGCGGCAATTTCCGACTACGCCGCGCGATGGCGCGCGACTGCGCGCCGGCAAGCCGAACCTGTTTTTCACTGACACGTCGAAAGGAAAGTCCGATGAGCCAGCCCGACATTCTCACTCTTCGCCATGAGATGGTGGATATCTGCCGCCGGATGAATTCGAGCGGCATCAACCAGGGGACGGCCGGCAACCTTTCGGTGCGGATCGGCGATGGCTTCCTCGTCACGCCATCGTCGCTCGCCTACGACACGATGCAGCCGGAAGATCTGGTCGAGATGGATTTTGGGGGTAACTACACGGGCCCTCGGCCATCGTCCGAATGGCGGTTCCACCGCGACATCCTGCGCGAGCGCACGGATATCAACGTGGTTCTTCATTGCCACTCCATTTATGCGACCACGCTTGCCTGCCATCACAAGACCATCCCGAGCTTCCACTATATGACGGGCATTGCCGGTGGAACGACGATCCGCTGCGCCGAATATGCGACCTTCGGAACCCAGGCGCTTTCCAACAACGCGCTCGTGGCACTCAAGGACCGCACCGCCTGCCTTCTCGGGCAGCATGGTCAGATCTCGCTCGGCAAGACGCTGGAATCGGCGCTGTGGATGGCGATCGAAATCGAGACCCTCTCGCGCATGTATGTACAGGCTTTGACGCTCGGCGAGCCCCCGATCCTGCCCGACGATGAGATGGAGCGGGTGATCGCCCAGATGCGCCGGATGAGCTATGGCCAGGCCCCGGACGACGAGGGCGTCAACGACATCGCTCGCCCGCGGGTCGCAAGCTAACGGTGGACCCGTCTTGTCTCGTTGCCGATGCGGCGCTATCAGCGACGTCAGTCACAATCAGGCACCGGAGAGACGAGCGTTCCATGGCGAGCCCCGATATGTCACCCCTTGGTCATGGGCCGAAATTCCCTGGCTCGATTGTCGTCATGGGCGTCTCCGGCAGCGGCAAGACCTCTGTCGGCAAGGCGGTCGCTGCGGCTTGCGGTTATCGCTTCATCGAAGGCGATGCCCTGCATCCGGACGTCAACATTGCCAAGATGTCCGCCGGCATCCCGCTCACCGATGAGGACAGATGGCCCTGGCTCCGGGAAATCGGTCGGCAGCTTTCCCAAGGTGCCGAACCGCTCGTTGTTTCGTGTTCGGCATTGAAGCGGAGTTATCGCGCTTTGTTGCGCGACAGTGCGGGTGGAGATCTGGCCTTCGTCTATCTCCATGGCAGCCGCGACGTTCTCGCAGGCCGAATGCACCACCGCGAAGGGCATTTCATGCCGGCCTCGCTGCTCGACACGCAGCTGGCGACGCTTGAAGAGCCGATCGGCGAGCCTTTGACGGTCGTCGCCGATGTCGATCAATCCGCCGCCGACGTGGTCAAGGCGACGCTGGCGGCGCTCGGCGGCTTGGCATCGTCGAGCACTGGGGCGTCAGGTGATGCTGGTTTCGGCCAGCGTTAGGCCGTTTTTGTCATCAACGCCCTGATCTCCAGCAGCTGCTGCGTCAGCCCCGGCAGGGATGCCGGAAAAGCACCGTCGAGGGCTGCGGTGCCGACCGTGAAGCCGGCGGCGCCGTTGTCAATGGTGGCTTGTATGCGGGCCGCCCTGTCGATCGACCCGGCGACGATCACCGGCTTTTGCACGGCTCCGCACACCGCCCTGATCAAGGCCGGCACGTCGGTTTCGGCGCGGTAGGCAAGAAGGTCCAGCCCATGGACGCCATCGTGGCCCGCCAGATCGATGGCGCTGGCCGTGATGTCTTCGATCGAGCCTTCCAATATGCTCGGATGTCCGGTGATCCGGCCGGGAAAGGGAGAATATCTGATGCCGGTCCCCTCGATCAGCGGAAGCACGTCGGCGACATGCGTGCCACCGAGCAGGTGGTCGACGTCAAGTTTGATCGCTGCCCGGACGGAGGCGATTTCGCTGTCGCGATCAAGCGACACCACTTCAAGGTAGCTTAGCGCACCGCTTTCCTTGATTGTCCGGTTGAGAGCGGCAAGCTCACCAAACGGCAGCCCGATATCCTTGAAGCCGATATGTCGCACGCCCGCAGCGAGCGCCGTCTGCAAGTGGATGGCAGCGTCCGATACGGTACGATCGTTGCGCGTCAGCATGAAAATGAAATCTGGTTCGGACATGTTGTCACTCCTGTTCGTGCGCCGCAGTTGCGAGGCGCACGGCATAGTCGATTGCGGTTTCGAGGCTCGACGGGTCTGCGATCCCGCGTCCGGCGATGTCGAAGGCGGTTCCGTGATCGGGGCTGGTGCGGACGAACGGGAGACCGAGCGTGATGTTCACGCCCTTCTCCAGTCCCAGATACTTGACGGGTATGAGCCCCTGATCGTGATACTGCGCGACCACCACGTCGAACCGGCCGTTTCGCGCCTGCATGAAGACGGTGTCGCCAGGCCATGGGCCGCTCGCATCGATGCCTTCTCGTCGCGCGGCTTCGATCGCCGGTGCGATGATGGTGGTCTCCTCGTCGCCGAACAGGCCACGTTCTCCTGCATGAGGGTTGAGGCCGGCGACTGCGATCCGCGGCGCTCTTATGCCGAGCGCCCGCCCACCTTGATGTGCGAGCCGGATCGCTGATAGCTCGGCATCGAAATCCACCCGTCGTATCGCCTCCAGAAGGGAACAGTGGATGGTGACGAGAACCGTTCGAATATCTTCATTCGCAAGCATCATCGCAACACGTGTTGCGCCGGCCCGCTCGGCAAGGATCTCCGTATGGCCGGGGTGGCTGATGCCCGCGGCGGCAAGAGCTTCCTTGTGGATTGGCGCCGTAACAATGCCAGCAACAGTACCCGTCTCGGCCAGATCGATCGCCCGCGCGATCGCGTCATAGGCAGCCTTGCCGCTGACCCGATTGACTGTTCCGACCGGAGGCAGCGCGTCGAGCGAAGATGAAGCAATCAGGTTGACGATCCCATCCGCAAACACTGCCGCCTGAAGGTCTTGAACAGGGTTGAGGCGGGTTGTGGCGTCGATCTCCGCAAGGGCATGCCGCATGATGAGTGGGTCGCCGACCACGAGGCAGCGTCGATTGTTCCCCCTGTTGCGCAATGCTTTGGCGATGATTTCGGGACCGATGCCTGAAGGATCGCCCATGGTGATGGCGATGGGGCGTTCAGCGTGGTTCATGGACGTGATCCGTTTGAAAGTTGTCGTGCCGCATTCAGGAGCGTCGCCGCTGTGCCGAAGCCCCCGGCCTTCAAAGCGATGACGAGCGGTTGCTCTGGTTCGCGCATCGCGTATCCGGCGGGAAATCCCGGTTCGAGTTCCCCGGTGAGATTGAAGCTTTTGATGGAAAGGCGCTGCAAAAGGGCGTCCATGGTTTCGCCGCCGGAGGCGATCACAGCGTCGAAGCGCTGCTGTCGGAGCGTTGCATTGGCCTCGTCGATGAGCCTGGGCAGCACCCTCCCTGCATCGGTCTCGCGCGAAACCGGCGCTTGGAGACAGGCGATCTGAGCCTGTTCGGTTATGTCGGATGCCCGGCTGGCGATGGCGACGCCGCCTGCGCCAAGCGCGCGGCATTGTTCGTGGCTGGTCCTGTTTGCGCTTCCAACGACGATGAGAACGCGTCGTATTGGCGAGGCTGGCGTCTCAGGTCCGGTGAATGTTGCGTGCGCCGTCAGGCTGGCAAGCGCCAGGGCCATGCCGGGGGAGCCGACCCACAGTGCCGGCTCCATCTGCGCGAGACACGCCACTCTTTGATTCAGTTTTTCCTGGCTGTCGGCATCGACAATGACGACGCGGGTACTCGCAGCCGCCGCACGAACCTCCGCGTCACTCATCTCGACCGTTAGCAGGGCAGGGACCCCCAGTGCCGGGTCGACGAGGTCGCGGATGCAGGATGTGTGTGCGGGGTGGATCGGATCCTGAGCGTATCCGGTATCCGCAACGGGCCTTCCATCAAGCAACTGGATCGCTCCGGCCGTCGTGCGTCCTGCAGCCGGAAAGGCCGGGGCGACCACCAGCCGCATCCGCCGACTTGCCTGGAAGGCCGCGAGAATCTCCGCCCTGACGTGGCCGCGTAACGTCGAGTCCATGGTCTTGTAGAGGGTACGATCTCTATCAAACGCCGAGACGGCTCTTCTTGTCGCGTCCGCAGCATTGGTCTCCGTCATGCTGCGGCTGCCGGTATCGACTGATACGACGGCCGCATCGTCGACCGCTGCTGCGCGGCGGTAGATGCACGGCTTGTGGCCCCGAGTCAGGAACGGGCTCGCCCCGTCCGCCGCACTTGTGAGGTCGTCGGCGATGACGCCGATGCGGTTGAAAATTTCACCAATGTTTTCCATGGCCGCAAAGCTAATGTCCATAGACGTTGGAAAAAAGCGATATGATCTGACCTGTATTGGTGATAAATCATCACCAATGCAACGCTCTGATATTCCTTCTCTGGATGATCTGCGCGCCTTCGAGGTCGTGGCGCGCCTGGGTTCAGTGCGTGCAGCAGCCACAGAGCTGAACCTTACGCATGGCGCCGTCAGCCGCCGTGTTTCCAAGCTTGCGGGCGACCTTGGTCTGGAGCTTCTGGAGGCGCACGGTCGGGGACTGCGCTTGACCTCGGATGGAGAGAAGCTGGCCCAGGCGACGACCCGGGCGCTCGCACTCGTTTCCTCGACCCTCGATGAAATCCGCAGCGCAAAGCCGGCGCAGCCGGTCCTGGTCTCTTGCGAGCGATCCTTGGCGATGCGTTGGCTGATTCCTCGGCTCGCCGATTTTCAGGACCGGCATCCGGACGTCGATTTGCATCTGGCCGTCGGTGGCGGGGCGTTCGATTTCACCCGCGACCGCGTGACACTTGCCATCCGCCGTTTGGATTTTGCCGTCGACCCGCGTTGCCTGGTCACAAGGCTGATGAGGGAAGAGGTCGGGCCGGTCATGCAAGCCGGCATGGTCGAGCGATTTCGCGTGGGGGATTATATCGCGCTTGCCTCAAAGACCAGGCCCGACGCCTGGAACAAATGGGCGCACGCCAACCCGGACGCGCCAAAGCCGCGCTCCACACGCTTTATGGATCACCATTTCCTCATGGCGGAAGCGGCCGCCGGTGGCCTTGGTGTGGCGATGTGCCCGAGGGTCATCGCAACGGACGACATCCGCAACGAGCGGCTGGTCGCACCAATGGGCTTCACGCCCGATGGGTCCGAGTATGGCCTCATCCAATCGGCGTTGATCCCCGAAGCTCCGCAAGTCTTGCTGTTCAAAGCCTGGCTGCAGGCACAGATCGCATAAGCCGACCTGCGGTCTGCGCTATCGGCGAAGCGGCCATGGCATACGGCGCATTGTGGCCGATACGTCTATAGGACGCAGGAGCAGTTCGAGCCGGCGCGCCTTGCTAAAGGATGCGGCCGAACAATGAACCGTAGACGATGATCGCAATTGCGAGCGTAAACCCGGCAGCCACAAACATGAGGCTGAAATCGTACCCGTGAAAACGGGTGGGACGTAAGCGCTTCATGGCGAGCTCCAATTTTCACTCTGCTTGCAACGCTCGCCGAGCAAGAGATCTGGCCGCGCAAGTAGAGCGCGCCGCCCACGAATCCATGGCGACGTTTGAGATGTTGCCAGCCTCATCGGCTGAAACGGGTTCGCGCAGCGGATGCATCGCCAAATGCTCCCGAACTTTGCAGATCGTGCTTCCCGGATTTCCTCTTTGGAAGGAAATTAGCGGGACGCGGTGTTATCGTCGCTCGACATCGCGGCGTTGATATCATTGCAATCGCCGCGTTGCGCGTAGAGGATGGAGCGCAGACGGCCCGGTCGGTGGTGAGGAGATCATGGACGGGGTCGAGGGGAGGAGACGAGAGATGTTTCAGGGCGGATTGAGCTTCGCGCTCGGCGAAGACATTGATGCATTGCGCGACAGCGTGCACCGCTTTGCGGCCGAACGTATCGCGCCGCTGGCGGCGGAAACCGATCGCAGCAACGCTTTCCCGACGCCGCTCTGGCGTGAGATGGGAGATCTCGGCCTGCTCGGCATCACCGCCGACGAGGCCTATGGCGGTGCGGGAATGGGCTATCTCGCCCATTGCGTCGCCATGGAAGAAATCAGTCGCGCATCCGCTTCCGTGGGCTTGAGCTACGGCGCGCATTCCAATCTCTGCGTCAACCAGATCAGCCGCAACGGCAACGAGGCGCAGAAGGTGCGCTACCTGCCGAAGCTGATTTCAGGCGAACATGTCGGCGCGCTCGCCATGTCCGAACCGGGTGCGGGGTCCGACGTCGTTTCCATGACGCTTCGGGCCGAGAAACGCGCCGATCGCTACGTCCTCAATGGCGGCAAGATGTGGATCACCAACGGACCGGATGCGGACGTGCTGGTCGTCTATGCCAAGACGGATCCAGGTGCCGGCCCGCGCGGGATTACCGCCTTCCTCGTCGAAAAGGGCTTTGCCGGCTTTTCCACCGGCCAGAAGCTCGACAAGCTCGGCATGCGCGGTTCCAACACCTGCGAGCTGATCTTCCGCGATTGCGAGGTGCCGGCGGAAAACGTCCTCGGCGATGAAGGCGGCGGCGTCCGCGTGCTGATGTCCGGCTTGGACTACGAGCGTGTCGTCCTGTCCGCCGGGCCGCTTGGCATCATGGCGGCTTGCCTCGACGTTGTCGTCCCCTATCTCCACGAGCGCAAGCAGTTCGGCCAGGCGATCGGCGAGTTCCAGCTCATGCAGGGCAAGCTTGCTGACATGTATGTGACGGCGAATGCAGCACGTGCCTATGTCTACGCGGTGGCAGGCGCTTGTGACCGCGGCGAGGCCACGCGCAAGGATGCGGCCGGCTGCATCCTCTATGCGGCGGAGAAGGCAACAGCGCTGGCGCTGGAGGCAATCCAGGCGCTCGGCGGCAATGGTTACACCAACGACTACCCGGCTGGCCGGCTGCTGCGCGATGCCAAGCTCTATGAGATCGGCGCCGGAACCAGCGAAATCCGCCGCATGCTGATTGGCCGCGAACTGTTCACCGAGACCAGATAGACGCCCGAGCGGGTGGCTGACGCCGCAATCAGGCTCGATCAATGAGGACTTCATGACTGTTCTGAAATCCCACATCTCGCCCTCATCAGACCCGTTCAAGGCCAATCAGGCGGCGATGGCTGAGGCGATTACGACCGTGGAGGACGCGGTCAAGCTGGCGGCCGGCGGCGGTGGCGAGACGGCACGCGAGCGCCATGTCAGCCGCGGCAAACTCCTGCCGCGCGACCGGGTCGCCTCTCTGATCGATCCCGCGACGCCGTTCCTCGAAATCGGCTCGACGGCCGCCCACGGCATGTATAACGGCGATGCGCCGGCGGCGGGCCTCATCACCGGCATCGGCCGGGTGTCCGGCCGCGAATGCATGATCGTCTGCAACGACCCGACCGTCAAAGGCGGGACCTATTATCCGATGACGGTCAAGAAACATCTGCGGGCGCAGGAGATCGCCGCCGAGAACCAATTGCCGTGCATCTATCTGGTCGATTCCGGCGGTGCCAACCTGCCGAACCAGGACGAGGTCTTTCCCGACCGGGAGCATTTCGGCCGGATCTTCTACAACCAGGCCAACATGTCAGCATCAGGAATTCCGCAGATCGCCGTGGTCATGGGATCGTGCACCGCAGGGGGCGCCTATGTGCCGGCCATGTCGGACGAAACCATCATCGTCGAGGGTCAGGGCACGATCTTCCTCGCCGGCCCGCCGCTGGTGCGCGCGGCGACCGGCGAAGTGGTCTCGGCCGAGGATCTTGGTGGCGCGGACGTGCACACGCGCCTTTCCGGTGTCGCCGATCATATGGCGCGCGATGATGCGCATGCGCTGGCGCTTGCCCGCCGTGCGGTCGCCGCGCTCAACCGCCGCAAGCCGACGTCGGTGGAATTGCAAAGCCCGGAGCCGCCGCTTTACGATCCGCAGGAGATCGCCGGCATCGTGCCGGCGGATCTGCGCACGCCCTACGACATCCGCGAAGTCATCGCCCGTCTTGTCGACGGTTCCCGCTTCGACGAGTTCAAGGCGCGCTACGGCACCACGCTCGTCTGCGGTTTCGCGCATGTGCACGGGGTTCCGGTCGGTATCATCGCCAACAACGGCGTGCTGTTCTCGGAATCCGCTTTGAAGGGCGCCCACTTCGTCGAGCTTTGCGCCCAGCGCAAGATCCCGCTGGTGTTCCTGCAGAATATCACCGGCTTCATGGTTGGCCGCAAATATGAAACCGAAGGCATCGCCAAGCATGGTGCCAAGCTGGTGACGGCCGTGGCGACGGCGCAAGTGCCGAAGATCACCATGCTCGTCGGCGGATCGTTCGGTGCCGGCAACTACGGCATGTGCGGCCGGGCCTTCTCGCCGCGGTTCCTGTGGACCTGGCCCAACAGCCGGATTTCGGTGATGGGCGGCGAACAGGCCGCAGGCGTGTTGTCGACGGTTCGCGGCGAGGCGCTCAAGCGCGCCGGGACGCCCTGGAACGAGGAAGAGGAGGCCAGGTTCCGACAGCCGGTTCTTGACCTCTTCGAGCGCCAGAGCCATCCGCTCTATGCCTCCGCCCGGCTCTGGGACGACGGCGTCGTCGACCCGCGCAAGAGCCGCGACGTTCTGGGGCTGTCACTGTCAGCGGCGCTCAATGCGCCAATAGAAGATACGCGTTTCGGCCTGTTCAGAATGTAGGGAGATCGCGATGAAGCGCGAAAACGTCAACGCCAAGAATGCGCCGCAACCCCGTGGCGGCTATTCGCAAGCCGTGCGGCTCGAGAACTTCGAGCGGCTGGTTTTCGTCAGCGGCCAGGTGCCGCTCAATTCGGACGACGTGCTGCCCGACGGCTTCGAGGCGCAGGCGCGTCAGGTCTGGCTGAATATCGATGCGCAATTGAAGGCCGCCGGCATGAGCAAGGCCGATATCGTCAAGGTGACGGCCTTTCTCGCCGATCGCCACCACACCATGGCTAACCGCGCAGCCCGCGCCGACTATCTCGGCCCGCTTGCGCCGGCGATGACGGTGGTGATTGCCGGCATCTTCGATTCCGGCTGGTTGCTCGAAGTCGAAGTGATCGCGGCGCAATAGGGCGGGCCATATGCCGATGTTTTCCAAGCTTCTGATTGCCAATCGCGGTGAAATCGCCTGCCGCGTCATCCGCACGGCCCGGCGCCTGGGCATCCGCACCGTTGCGGTCTATTCCGACGCCGACGTCGACGCTTTGCATGTGGCGCTGGCCGACGAAGCAATCCGCATCGGGCCGCCGGCGGCATCCGAAAGCTATCTCTCGATCGAGCGGATCGTTGCCGCCGCCAGGTCAGCCAACGCGGATGCCATTCACCCGGGCTACGGCTTCCTGTCGGAGAACGCCAATTTTGCCGAGGCGGTCGAAGCGGCGGGCATGACCTTCGTCGGTCCGTCGCCGGGGGCAATTCGCGCGATGGGATTGAAGGACGCGGCCAAGGCGCTGATGGAGCGGGCCGGCGTGCCCGTCGTGCCCGGCTATCACGGCGACGAACAGGAGCCATTCTTCCTGGCGGACCGGGCAGCTGAGGTCGGTTTTCCCGTGCTCATCAAGGCGCGCGCCGGCGGCGGCGGCAAAGGCATGCGCAAGGTCGAGCAGCCGCACGAGTTTGCCGCGGCCCTTGAAGCAGCGCGCCGCGAAGCCGAAGCCGCCTTCGGCGACGGCGCGGTGCTGATCGAGAAATACCTGACCAAGCCGCGTCACATCGAAGTCCAGGTCTTCGGCGACCGCCACGGCAACATCCTGCATCTGTTCGAACGCGATTGCTCGCTTCAACGGCGCCACCAGAAAGTGATCGAGGAGGCGCCCGCGCCTGGCATGACGGCGGAGGTTCGCCGCGCCATGGGCGAGGCCGCAGTCAAGGCCGCGCGCGCCATCGGCTATGTCGGCGCCGGCACCGTCGAGTTCATCGCCGACGTCACCAACGGGCTCTGGCCCGATCAGTTCTATTTCATGGAAATGAACACCAGGCTTCAGGTGGAGCATCCAGTCACCGAGGCGATCACCGGCGTCGATCTCGTCGAGTGGCAGTTGCGCGCCGCCGTCGGCGAGGCCTTGCCCAAGCGGCAGAACGAAATCGCCATCGACGGTTGGTCGTTCGAGGCCCGGATCTATGCCGAGGACCCGACGCGCGGGTTTCTGCCGGCGACCGGGCGGCTCGCGACCCTGGACTTTCCAGGCGACGGCGTGCGTGTCGATGCCGGCGTCCGGCAGGGTGACGTCATCGCCCCCTATTACGACCCGCTGATTGCCAAGCTGATCGTGCATGGGCCAAGCCGCTCGTCAGCGCTCGCGCGACTAGAGAGCGCGCTCAAGGCCTGCCGGATCGGCGGCACGATCACCAATCTCGATTTTCTCGCCCGGCTCGCCGCCGAGCCCGAGTTTCGCGCCGCGCGGCCGGATACCGGCCTTATCGACCGGGCGATCGATCAACTGACGACACCTTTGGTGCCGGGAAACGAGGCGTTGGCACTGGCGGCCATAGCCTCCACCGGCGTGCTGCAACCGGTGAAATCCGACGATCCCTGGTCGTCCCTCGGTCATTGGCAGATCTGGGGAGATGCCCATCGAAGCATTGCCATCGAACATGCCGGCGGGCGATCGGTCGTCACGCTCGCAGCGCGTGGACGCGATCAGTTCGCGGTACGGGCGGGCGAAAGCACCTTTCCGGTGTTGGTGCTCGATCGGTTGGATGATGGCGCCCGAGTGGAAATCTCAGGCGAGCAACGTACCTTCCGCTTCCTGCGCGAGCAGGAAACCATCACGCTTTTCGTCAGTGGCGAGACCTTCGTTCTGCGCCTTCCCGATGCGCTCGCAGGGGCTCACTCCGCTGAGACGGCGGCGGATGAGCTTGCCGCTCCGATGCCCGGCATCGTCAAGCTCATCCATGTTCGCGCCGGTGATACGGTGGTGAAAGGCCAGCCGCTGGTGGTGATGGAGGCGATGAAAATGGAGCTGACGCTGGCGGCGTCGCGCGCCGGTGTCATCGAGAGCACGCTGGCGTCGCCAGGCGAACAGGTGAGCGCCGGAGCGATCCTCGTCGTGCTCAAACCGGAGGGCGACGAATGAGTGGGCCGGCTGCCGAGCATGTCACGCTCGTCGAAATGGCGCCGCGCGACGGTCTTCAGAACGAGAAGCGGCTTGTCGATACCGCCGATAAGATCCGCCTCGTCGATCTCCTGTCTGACTGCGGCTATCAGCGCATCGAGGTGACGAGCTTCGTCAGTCCGAAATGGGTGCCGCAGATGGCGGATGCATCGGCGGTCATGGCCGGAATCCGGCGCCGGCCGGGCACACGCTACACCGTGCTGACGCCGAACATGCAGGGATTTGATGCGGCCCTTGCGGCGAAGGCCGATGAAATGGCGATCTTCGCTTCGGCGTCAGAGACGTTTTCGCAGAAGAACATCAATTGTTCGATCGCCGAAAGCATCGAGCGCTTTCGCCCGGTTGCCGAAGCCTGTCGCGCCAGCGCGGTGCCGTTGCGGGGCTATGTCAGCTGCGTTGTCGAGTGCCCCTATGAGGGTGCGATCGCAGCTGAGAGCGCGGCACGGGTCGCCGCCGCATTGATGGGGCTCGGTTGTTATGAGGTCAGCCTCGGCGATACGATCGGGCGCGGTACGCCGGAGGCTGTCGAGGCGATGCTGGCGGCCGTGCTGGCGGATGTGCCGGCCGGACAGCTGGCGGGCCATTTTCACGACACGTCCGGGCGGGCGCTTGTCAATATCGGTGTCGCGCTCGAGCGCGGCTTGCGTGTCTTCGACGCGTCGGCCGGCGGCCTCGGTGGCTGCCCCTATGCGCCGGGTGCGGCCGGCAATGTCGATACACTGGCGGTCAACGCCTTTGTCACCGGGCGCGGATTTTCAACCGGGCTCGATGCGGCGAGGCTTGAAGAAGCCGCCGCCTTCGCACGATCGCTGAGGAGTGCTGCCTGATGTTCGAATCGATCCGATATTCCGTCGATGTGAAAGGCGTTGCCCGCCTGACGCTGTCGCAGCCGCAGAAGCACAATGCGCTCTCCGCAACCATGATCGGCGAGCTGACTGAGGCGGCAGCGCGCTTGTCGGCCGATGTCGCCGTGCGCGTCGTGGTGCTCGATGCCGAGGGCCGCAGCTTCTGCGCCGGCGGCGATCTTGGCTGGATGCGCGAGCAGTTCGATGCGGACCGGCCGACGCGTATCGCCGAGGCGACCCGTCTGGCGCTGATGTTCAAGGCGCTGAACGAAATTACCAAGCCGGTGATCGCGCGGGTGCACGGCAATGCCTTCGGTGGCGGCGTCGGTTTGATGAGCGTCTGCGATGCCGTCATCGCGTCGTCCGATGCGCGGTTCGGCCTGACCGAAACCGGGCTGGGCCTCATCCCGGCGACCATCAGCCCCTATGTGGTCGCCCGTATCGGCGAAGGCAGGGCGCGGCCTTTGTTCATGTCGGCACGCCTGTTTGGCGCCGAGGAAGCGAAGGATGCCGGTCTGGTGACGGCAATTGTTGCCCCCGATGGGCTGGATGCGGCAATTGCGGCGGAAGTCGAACCCTATCTCCAGACAGCGCCCGGCGCGACCGGACGGGCGAAGCGGCTTGCCCGTTCGCTCGGGCAGCCGATCACCGAAGCGACCATCGCCGCCACGATCGAGCAGCTTGCCGATTGCTGGGAGTCCGACGAGGCGCGCGAAGGCGTTGCCGCCTTCTTCGAGCGTCGCGAGCCCTCGTGGCGTGAGCCGCCGCTTCCTTGATTTGGGCGGATTTTGAGCCTATTTTGATCGAGTGATGATCAAGATGAGATCGGAATTCGCCATGTCTGCCGTCGGCTTCAACATCTCTGCCTCGCATTTCGGGGAAGACCAGTCGTCCTTCCTGTCTGCCCGGCTGGTCGCGGATCGTCTCGGCGTAACACTTGCGGAACTCGCGAAGCTGATCGGCGTCGCGCGCAATACGCTGACGGCGAAATCGAGCGCGCGCAAGGTCGATGCGGCACTCAGCAAAGTCGTGCGGATCCTGGCGATGGCTGCCGAAATGGCCGGCGACGAGAGCCGGGCCGTCATCTGGTTCAAGCACCAGCCGATCCCCGGATGGGCTGGCAAGACCGCTTATGACCTTGCCGGAGAGGGCAAGGCCGACAAGGTGCTTGCCTATCTCGAGGCCGTGCGTTCGGGTGTCTACGCCTGATGTCTGAGAGTGAGCCGGTGCGCCTCTGGCGCGCCTATGTGCCGCGCTGGGCCCACGCTCCGCTTTCGGGCGACGGTGCCGCGCGTTTCGGTGGTCGCTGGAACCCGGTGGGCCTGCCGACGATCTACGCTGCGCGCGAATTATCGACGGCCTGGGCCGAATATAATCAAGGCTTTGTCCAGCATCCCGCCCTGATCGCCCAGCTTGAACTGCGGTATGCGCGTTTGGCTGACACAATGGACCCGACCTTGCTGGCGGATCTTGGCCTCACCGAGGATATCCACCGGGAGGAGTGGCGCGATGTTTTGGATCGAGGCGTCGTGCCCGCGACGCATCGTCTGCAGGCGGAGCTGGCCACCCGTGGTTACGATGGCCTGATCTATCCGTCTTTCATGTCGCCGGGCGGCAGTTGCGTCGCGCTTTGGCGATGGAATGCGGGCGGGGCGGAGTTGACCGTGGTCGATCCGGAAAGCCGCTTGCCGAAGACGCCGGCATCCTGGCTCTGAGGCCGATAGGTCCGCGTCAAAGAACCTTGCCGGGGTTCAGGATGCCCTTCGGATCGAGCGCATGCTTGATCCGGCGCATCACCTCAAGCTCGGCCGCACTTCGGGAGTGGCCGAGGAACTCCCGCTTCAGGGTGCCGATACCATGTTCGGCGGAGATCGAGCCGCGATAGCGCCCGACGATGTCATAGACGATGCCGTCGACCGCATGCTGTGTGTTCTCGTCGCTTGCGGGCGTGGAAAAGGCGATGTGCAGATTGCTGTCGGCAACATGACCGAAGAAGGAGATGTGCGCCTGCGGAAAGCGGGCGGCCAGTGCGGGGCCACATTCGGCTGCGAAGCGGCCGATTTCGCCGATGGGCAGGCTGACGTCGAGATTGATCAGCGCCGGCAGCAGGCGGTCCATCGCGTGGCCCTCGCGTACCTGCCAGAACAGGCGGCTTTCCTTTTCCGACTGGGCGATCAGAGCGTTGGCGATGAGATCGTCTTCAAGCGCGGCGCCGAGGAAGTTCTCGAAATCCTCGCCTTCGTTGTCATCGCCCTGGACATCCTGTTCCAGGATCACCGCAAAGGCGGGGAATGTCTCGAAGAAGCGCTGCCCTTCCGCCTCGCAGTTGAAGCGAAAATAATCTTCCCACATGGCCTCGAAAGCGGAGAGGCCGGGCAGTCCTCGCTGCGCCCGCGCCAGCAAGGCGACGACCTGATCATAACTATCAAGCGCACAGAGTGCCGTCAGGCGGCCTGACGGTCGCGGCTTCAACCGCAGGACGGCGCGGGTGATGACGCCGAGCGTGCCTTCGGAACCGATGAAATACTGGCGCAGATCGTAACCGGTGTTGTTCTTGATCATCTTGCTGAGCGACGAGAGGATCGTGCCGTCGGCAAGCACGACTTCCAGCCCCAGCACATTGTCGCGCGTGACGCCATGGCGGATGACGCGGATGCCGCCGGCATTGGTGGCGAGATTGCCACCGATCTGGCAGGAGCCGCGTGCGCCGAGGTCGATCGGCAGCAGGAAGCCTGCGTCATCGGCGGCGCGCTGGGCGACCTCAAGTGGCGTGCCGGCAAGGACGGTCATGGTTGCCGCCAGCGGATCGAGTTCCTCAATGCCGGTGAGGCGTTCGAGCGAGAGGGAAACCGCGTCCTCGTCCGGGTTGGCACCACCGGCAAGGCCGGTCAGGCCACCCTGCACGACGATGGTCTGGCCATGGGCGTCGCAGATGCGAAGGGCTGCTGCGACTTCCTCTGTGTTCGCTGGGCGAATGACGGCTTTGGGCAGATAGCGCCCGGTAAGACTTGCGTCGCTGCGATAGCGCTCGCCGATCTGCGTGCCGATCAGCACGGCGTCGCCGAGTGCCTGTTTCAGATCTTCAATGACGGACATGCGCCAAATCTCCCGCTTCTACCACCGCATGACGTGCTGTAGCGCATCTCGGCAGAAACGGGAAACGGCTTGGAGCCAGGGTGAGGGTAAACGGCGGAGAAGCCGTCAGGTGCCGGTGCGCGCCAGTTCGAACGGCTGGACTTGCGCTTCCGCCTCGGCGTCGGTGCCTGCCGCCTCGGTGACTGCCTTGTCGTCCCTGAACAGTTTCCATTTTGTCGGCCGGAAGGCGACCCTGGCGCGGTCCTGGGTTGTGGTGCGTTCGGGCGGCAGCTCGATTTCGGCATGCGGGTGGGTGCGGCCGAGGTCGAGTTCGAGATGGCGGGTGCCGGCGACGCG